>CAYUVO010000019.1:0-37011 GCA_964448185.1 uncultured Phycisphaeraceae bacterium | reverse complement strand
CCTGGACCGAGCACTTGGAACCCGTGTACGACCGAGTACTACTATTGAGTTGCGCTTCGTAGTACAAACACACCAGCAACAACCGCCCGGGGAAGGATCCTCGGGCGGTTTCTTTGTTGGCTGCGGTTCTGTGCAGCTCTACCGGCAGATCGCCAGCGAATGCCATAGACCTCAACCGGCCCGCCACGAGGCGGACCGATTGGGGAGGTTGACGCTGGTGTGATGCAGTGTCACAGCCCTGAGATGCTCGATCACCTCTGCGCGATGCTCCGTCACGGCTATGAGATGCTCTGTCACGGCCCTGAAATATTATAAGCCACACCCGTTTTCTTTCATCAACGCAAGCTCACCGCCTCGCACACCGATGAACTGCAACATTACAACAGCGCGGCACCCGGTCGTGTGATCGGCATGCGTCGCGCCGCCACACCATCGGCACGCCGCACTGCACCAGCCGCGCTTCGGCGGATACTCAGTTCCAAGGCCGGGCGCATCCGCATCGCGGGTGCGAGCGAGCATGTCCAGCGGGTGATCCGTGTATGCCACCTCGACGAGTTCTTCGGCGTTGATGCCAGCGTCGAAGAGGCAACCGCCAAACTCAACAGCGAGTGAGCCGCACTACTTCCGCTTCTTCTTGAAGCCCCGACCACCAGCGCGGGTGCCGACCTTCATTCGGCCTCCGCCCATGCCCGCTTGTGCCAACTGCTTGGCAGCGGCGAGCTGACCGCCTCCCATACCACCGCCCATCCCGCCCATGCCGCCCATTCCACCAAGCTGCTTGGTGATCTTGTTGATCGCATCAAACTGCTTGACGAGTTGGCCCACTTCGTTCTGTTCAACGCCCGAGCCCGTTGCGATCCGCCTACGCCTGCTCGGATTGATGACCGAAGGCTTGCTCCGCTCAGCGGGCGTCATCGAATGGATCTGCGCCTCGACACGATCAAACTGGTTATCGTCGATGTCCACATCCTTGAGCAGTTGACCCGCGCCGGGGAGCATGCCGAGGATCTGCTTCATCGGGCCCATCCGACGCATCATCTTCATCTGCTTGAGGAAGTCGTCCATGCCCAGCTCGCCCTTGGCCATCTTGGCCTGCAACGCCTCGGCCTCCTCCTCGCTGACCTCCTGTTGGGCCTTCTCGACAAGGCTCAACACGTCGCCCATCCCCAAGATCCGGCCCGCCATCCGCTCGGGATGGAACACCTCGAGCGCATCAACCTTCTCGCCGACGCCGATGAACTTGATCGGTGCGCCCGTGATCGCTTTGACGGAGAGCGCCGCGCCGCCCCGTGTATCGCTGTCAAACTTGGTGAGGATGATCCCGTCGACGTTGAGGCGTTGGTGGAACTCACGCGCCGAGTTGACCGCGTCCTGCCCTGTCATCGCGTCGGTCACCAGAAAGATATGGTGCGGCGAAAGCGTCTTATGAATCCGTTGCAGCTCGCCCATCAACTCGTCGTTGATGTGCAGCCGGCCCGCCGTATCAAGAATCAACACGTCCACTCGCTCGGCCCGTGCTTTGGCGAGCGCGTTCTGGCAGACCTTGACCGCGACACCGATGGCTTTGCCGTACTCGGCGCACTGATCCGGCTCGCCATAGAACAACACTTCCGCCTTGCCGCGTGAAACTTCAGCCGCGCCCGCTGCAACCGTCTCAAGCTGCTCGACCGCAGCGGGTCGTTGCAGGTCGGCAGCACACAGCATCACGCTCCGCCCCTGTTTGGCGAGGTATGCCGCGAGCTTGCCGCAGGTCGTGGTCTTGCCCGATCCTTGCAACCCGCACATCATCAGCACCGTTGGCCCGGGGCTCACGCGGAGAATGGCCTCGGGGGTGCCGCTTTCTTTGGGTTCGACTTTGACCCCGGCAGCTGCCATCGCCGCCGAGTCATCCGCCGAGTTGTCAGCGCCCCCAAGCAACTCGACGAGCCGATCGTGAACGATCCCGATCATCTCCTGGCCCGGCTTGAGGCTCTGGGTGACCTTCTGGCCTACCGCGTCGTCGATCACGTCGCTGCAAAACTTCTCGACGACCTCAAAGTGAACGTCCGCTTCGAGCAGGGCCGAGCGGACCTCCTCCATCGCCTCGCGGACGTTGGCCTCGGAGATCGCTCCCTTGCCCGAGAGGGTGCGGAAAACGGAATTGAAACCATCGCTGAGTCGATCAAACATAGCGATGAGTCTAGGGGCGGCACCAGCCAGAGCGGTACGAACTCAGTCCGATTCCGTGCGTATACAGGGATGAAATGGTTGTGTATAACCCGCTACCCGATTGGTCCATGCTCGCTCGCACTCGCACTGAGGGGGCCGAGTGGGAGCCGGTGCATATCAACGCCACCTCGGCCATTCAGGCTGAAGCCATCGCTCGTCGTCAATGTCTGGATGTGAAACCCGATTCGGTGCAACCACTCAAAGCATCGTTTCAGATACCCGATACCCAGCGTCAGACAAACAAAGGCGGCAGAAACCTGATCGAGTTGCGATGCCAGAGCTGCAACTACTTACTTGACGGACTGGCGATTGAGAGTGGTGCGGTTGAGTGCCCCGAGTGCGGCCTCTTGCAGCGCCTCTTCAACCTGAGGCCGTTGGTTGAACCCAAATGGTCAAATTCCGGCTGCGCTAAGTTCTTTGTTGGAGCCCTCGCGGCCATCGGCGGCCTCGTTGTAATGCTGATCTTACTGGTTATTCTTGCAGCTCTGTGATCGGAACAGCTACAGGAGGCGAGAAAATCACGGACGATCTGCTAACGCTTTTGGCTGAGCCACTCGCCCAACGCGTCCCTGTCCCAGCAGTTGATGCACCGCTCACTCGTGAGCCACCCGCGTCGGCCCGTCAGCACGCCGTAACGAAGGTTGTCGAAGTCCCGCTCAGAGTGAACGTCGCAGTCGATCGCGATCAGACATCCCGCTTCGACCGCAGCGCGGACGTGCGTGTCGCGTAAATCGAGCCGCATCCAGTGCGAGTTGATTTCGAGCGCGACGTGGTGTTCTCGGGCTGCTGCGAAGAGTTCGTCCATCGCCGGTTCGAGCCCGCCGCGCGCACCTATCAGTCTGCCCGTCGGGTGCCCGATGATGTGGACCATCGGGTGCTCGATCGCCTTGAGCAGCCGCTTTGTCGCCGCCTTGGTGTCCTGAGTTAGTGCGGTGTGCGGACTGGCGACAACGATGTCGAGTTGTGCGAGCGTGTCGTCGTCGAAATCGAGTGAGCCGTCAGCGAGGATGTCTACTTCCGAGCCTTTGAGGATCGAGATCTTGTCGCCGAAGTGTTCGCGTGCTTGTTCGATCGCTTCGGCTTGTGCGCGCAACCGCTGTTCATTGAGCCCGCCCGCTTGTGCCGAGCTCTTGGAATGATCGGTGACCGCGATCGTATGAAAGCCGCGAGCGATAGCGTGCTCAACAAGTTCGCCCAGCGAGAGTTTGCCGTCAGATTCAGTCGTGTGTGCATGCAACTCTGCACGAACATCGCTCACCTCAATGAGCTTGGGCAGAGGTTCGCTCGTAAGCTCGCCCCGATCTTCACGCAGCTCGGGTGGCGGGAAAATTAGCCCAAGTGCCTTGTATATATCTTCCTCGGTCTCCGAGGCAACTGGCTTCACGCCTCGGTGTTGCGGCGGCCCATCCTCGTCGTCGCTCTCGAACAAGCCGTACTCATTGAGCGTCATCGACTGCTCGATGGCTCGCTGTCGCACCAGCACGTTGTGATCCTTCGAGCCCGTGAAATACTGCATCGCAGCCCCCCAACTGCCCGCCTCGACGACTCGCAGATCAACTTGCACAGCGGGCTGCGTTTCTTTCCCGATCACGCGGCCCCAACGCCCGAGCGGCACGTTGAGCCGCATGAGCACCGACGACTTCGATTCGCCGCGCGCGATGATTTCGATGACGTCTTCGTGCGCACAGAACGCAGCGTGCGCACTTGTTGGATCATCCGCGACGACAAGAATATCGAGATCCCCGATCGTGTCGCGCCCTCGCCGAAGCGAACCAGCGAACGCAGCCCGTTGCACTCCCTTGACCGCTGCCATGTGTTCAACAATCTTCTCGGCCATCGGCATCGCAACACCCAATGGCAATCTGCCCGCAGAACGTTC
Source organism: uncultured Phycisphaeraceae bacterium (assembly GCA_964448185.1). Taxonomy (GTDB): domain Bacteria; phylum Planctomycetota; class Phycisphaerae; order Phycisphaerales; family UBA1924; genus OFTM382. Next base: position 32,924 of record CAYUVO010000019.1, on the reverse strand, counting down.
GAGTTGGTCGAGCCCCTTGCGAATCTTCTCGACGGCTTTGGGACCGAGCCTGGGCAGCGTTGCGAGCGACCCGTCGTCCATCGCTGCCTTGAGCCCCGCGAGATCCTCGATGCCTAGATCTTGCCATGCGCGCCGAACTGTTTTCGGCCCAAGCCCCGGCACGCCGAGCAACGCGGGCAAACCGGCGGGTACTTTCGCCAACAGATCGTCGAACTCTTTGACCGTTCCCGTGCGCACACACTCGGTGATCTTGGCAGCCGACTTCGCACCGATGCCTTCGATCGCGGTCAGTGCTGCAGCGCCTTCTGCGAGCGTTGCAAGATCGGTCGTCATCTCTCGTACTATGCGAGCGACCCGAGTGTGTGCATTGATGCGAAAGCGGTTTTCGCCGAGGAGTTCGAGTAGAGCCGCCGCGTGTTCAAACCGATCAGCGATCGTTGCGTTGAGCGTCATGCCCGGATCGTATTCGACTCCGCAGGTGCTCGCCGCAACTATGCCCGCTTGCTTGCCGAGCGCTTTGCCTTGGGTTCAACCACGGGTCTGCTCGCTTGGGGACTGCGATCGCCGAAGTTTTTCGTGATCCTGCGTTCGACTTCTTCTACGAGCTGTTCGCGCTGTTCGGGCGGCACGAGCAACAGCGCAGAGAGCCAGCGTCTGCCGAGCTCAGGCCCAGCGGGTTTGAGCAGCTCGACGAGCATCCGCGCATGGTCACTCGGGAACAGCGTCGGCGATGTCCCCGATGGCGTCGCTGGTGTTGGCGGGGGCGTTTGCCTCGGGTTTGGGTTCCCTGCGTGTGACGTCTGCGGTGTCATCCGTGTTCTCTCCAGCCAACAACAACGCACGCGCACCGTGCAGCTTTGTCTCCAACGACTGCATAAACAACTCGACCCGATCCACCCGGTCGATCAATCCTTCAAGTGTACTGGCGATCGCGGTGAGCAGATCGGCTGCCGATGCTTCACCCAAAGCGTGCCCACGGATCTCGTCGCTGAGCATCGGGCCGTGCCCTAGCAAAAGCCATTCAGCGCTGAGCCCGAGCGAGCTACAGAGACCCGCGAGAAACTCCGCACTAGGTGCCTGGCCCTGCATGTACCGCCGAACGGTTTCAGGGTGAATACCCGTGATGTCGCTGAGTTGTCGGTAGCTTCGTCCGTCGACCGCCGCTTCGAGCCTTTCGTGGAGTCCGTTCTCATTTCCTGTCATGCCGCCTCCCAAAGGTGCAAGAGCTTGATAAGGATCAGATTCGATAGGTATTTTGAAGGATATCAAACACCGATCGTTCTTGCCCGATCAGACGCCGCACCCGCCCCAACTCTCCAGGTGGAGGTTCGCCAGAGGTCGCTTGTTGACCGCCTTTCCCCATTTTGCCCACGCACTCGACGCGCCGTGCGAGAATCAAGGCCCGCTTGGATTCTGCATGAGCCCTATCCGGGAGGATGGGCGTTTGCCGGTGGCTACTTAGAACCCTCCCCCGGAGGATCCCACGCTTCCCATCGCCTTTGGCCTTCTGGAAGTAAGCCGTACCACAATCCAGTCATGTATGCATTTGAACAATCTGGCATGAATAAAGTCCGCTCCAACTGTCCATTTGAATTCTGTGCGTATACCTCTACACATTCTTCATGAATCAATATGCGCAATGCATCTGTGATTTCGGTTTCTAAAAAATCCCGACCAGCGATTGCCGCCCAGCCGAAATTAGAGTTGCTGTTCAATACTCTCTGTATCGAAGCAATATTTTCGACATCATCGTATCTCATTACGTCCATAATGTACATGCATATGTTCTTCATTAATACTGCCTTGCTGTCATTTCATAGTTTTATAAAATGATCGACAGTGATGCTCACGATCACAGTTTACCCAACATCCCCGAGTTGGAAACGTTCACCGTGAGTTTTGAGGAGTCGGCGTTTGAGGGTCGATTCCTGCGAGCTGCCGAGTCTGGGTGAACGCTCGATCCACGCCTTTGCATCTTTGCGCGCAAGTTCAAGCAAGTCACGATCCATAAACAGATCCGCAAGTCGGAACGGCGGAGCACCGTCCTGCTTGGTATCGAACAAGTCCCCCGGCCCGCGGAGCTGCAAATCAAGCTCGGCGAGCTCGAACCCGTCGGTGGTCTTGGTCATGGCCGTGAGCCGTTCGATCGCGGTTTCGGTGGGCGGGTCACTCACCAGCAGACAGATCCCGGGCTTGGTGCCTCGCCCGATCCGTCCCCGCAACTGATGAAGCTGCGCAAGCCCGAACCGATCGGCGTCTTCCACAACCATCGCCGTCGCGTTGGGCACGTCAACGCCAACTTCGATCACCGTCGTCGCGACCAGCACATCGATCGCGCCTCGCCGGAAGCGTTCCATAATGTGTTCGCGGGTGTCGCGCTTGAGCCTGCCGTGAAGCACCGCGATGCGGTGGCCCTTGAGCCAGCCGTGCTCGAGTTCGTTCGCCACCGTGCGCACATCGCTCATTGGTCGTGGTGGGGGTGTGTCGTCAGCAGAAGCATCATTTGTAATAAGCAGCCTCTCGGGTTGCTGTGATGCTTCGATCGCGGGCACGACGACATACGCCTGTTCGCCGCGTTCGATGCACGCTTTGACCTGCGCATACACCTCGGCACGGTCTTGCGGGTGCATGTGAGCTGTGCGCACACCCGCACGCCCCGGCGGTAGGCCGTGAATCGCGCACACATCAAGATCACCAAACACAGTCATCGCCAGCGTTCGGGGAATGGGCGTTGCGGTCATGACCAAAACGTGCGGCCACAACGGCTGGTCATCGCTCGCAGATTTCGCGCGAATTTTGGCGCGCTGTTCGACACCAAATCGGTGCTGCTCATCGATCACCGCGACCGCAAGCGACTTGAACCGCACGCGATCGGTGAGCACCGCGTGAGTTCCGATAGCGATGTCGAGTTCGCCGGTGGCAAGCCTGCGTTCAATAGCAGAACGCTCAACTTCGCTGAGCGACCCGGTTAGTAATGCGAGCTTGACCTGTGAACCCGTGAGCATCTTCGAGAGCGACGCGTAATGCTGCTCAGCGAGCAGTTCAGTCGGCGCCAACAGCACCGATTGATGCCCGCCCGCTGCTGCCTGGAGCATGGCGTACGCCGCAACGACCGTCTTGCCACTGCCCACGTCGCCCTGCACAAGCCGGTTCGCCGGGCGGTCACGCTGAAGATCGTCCGCGATCGTGCGCACGACCTGATCCTGGCTCGCGGTCAGCTCAAAGGGGAACCGTGACCGGATGCGTTGATCGAGTTCTTCGGACCACGCGAGCGGGTGGGCGCGTTCGTGCGCATCGCGCGCTGCTCTGCGCATGAACACCGCGAGTTGGAGCAGCAACAGCTCATCGAACGCGAGCCGACGCCGGGCCTCGAATACCTCGTCGGTGTGCTCGGGCGCGTGCATCATGCGGTACGCATCAGCGAGCGTCGGCATGGCTCGCGATCGGCGGTAGTCATCGGGGAGATGGTCTTCGATGAGCTTAAGAGCAGCGGGCATGGCAGCAGCCACCGCCTTTTCGATCTGCCAGCTCTTGACGCTCTCCGATGCACGATACACCGGACGCAGCCGATCACGATCTTGCGCGTCGGGTTCGGTGTCTCCGATTTCCTGCCATCGCGGGTTGACCATTTGTGAGCGCACGTTGGCCGCCGAGCCGCGCTGGTTTACTTTGCCGGTTACGAGTAATCGCATCCCGGGATGGATCCGCTTGGCGAGGTACGTCTGGTTGAACCACACGAGGTCGAGCCTGCCGCTGCCGTCGGAGAGCACCGCCTCGAACCGCTTTCGCCCATACATCACGGGCCTGCTCGAAGTGACTTCAGCGCGGGTCGTTCCGATTGCTCCCGCCTCGAGATCGGCGATCGCGGTCTCGCTCTGCTCGCGTTCGTGACGGAACGGCAGGTGCCATATAAGTTTACCAATATTGGTAAGCCCAAGTGAATAGAGCGCCGCAGCGAGCTTGCGGTCGATCCCCGGGACTTCGCCCAAGGGGCTGGTGAGTTCTAAGTTAAGTTTTGATTTGATCGGCTCGTTAGGCATCGGGAGATGGTGGCTCAATCTCGCGGAGATACGTCCACGAATAAATACCCGTATCGTGCCCATCGCTAAACACAATCTTGAGCGCATACGTTCCGACCATCTGCGCATCAACAATCGTCAACGGCTCGCCCGCTGGAGCCCGGCTCATGGGCAGCACGGTCAGCGGGTTCTTGTCGAGCTGATCGCGGAGTTGTTTCTGGTCCGCCGAGGGCGAGTTTCGGCGGAGGTACGCGACCGAGTAGTACGAGCTCGTCCCGTCCTGCCATTGGATGCTCACCCCGCGATCGCGTTTAATATCGATGGCGTCAGGCTGGAGCGAAGCGGGCAGCACGCGATACCCTACGCAGGTCCACCCGGAAAGGCTCCTCTCTCCATGACACCCTCTCCCCCCCCCTCGAACATCTCTGCCGCGGGCGTTGCGATGGACCGCTTGGTCGATCGCATGGACAAGCTCGCCACCTACGCGTGCGTCGGGCTCGATCCAGTGATCGAGAAGCTGCCGCCATCTCTCACAGATTCTCACGATGCGATAGGGTCCATCGAACGTTTCTCGATGGGCGTGGTCGAAGCGGTGGCGGGGCAGGTGCCGGTGCTCAAGGTGCAGTCGGCGTGCTTCGAGCGGTATGGTTCTGCCGGGTGGGCCGCGATGGAGCGAGTCGTTGTCTCGGCCCGCTCCGCAGGGCTCTGGGTGCTGCTCGACGCTAAACGCGGGGACATCTCGACTTCCGCTTCGCATTACGCCCACGCGGCAGCATCGCTCGGCGCCGATGCGATCACCGTGAATCCGTACATGGGTCCAAGCAGCATCGAGCCATTCTTGGAAGCCGGGCTCGCAGTGTTCGCTTTATGCCGAACGTCGAACCCCGATAGCGACGTGCTCCAGTCAGCCGTGCTCGAAGATGGTTCAACGGTTGCCGAACACGTGGCGTCGATGCTCGACGAGATCGGAACCCGATGGATGGGCACGCGCGGCCTCTCAGCCCTTGGCGCGGTGGTGGGGGCGACGCAAACGCAATCGGCCCAGCCACTCCGCCAGCGGATGCCCAACACGATGTTCCTGCTCCCGGGCATCGGGGCGCAGGGAGCAAACGCGAGCGATGTGGCGACGCTGCGTCGATCGGGCGAGACCGGCAGCGGCGCCGGGCTCTTGCCGACCGCGAGTCGATCAGTGCTCTATCCAAAGACCATCGGCGACGATTGGAAGTCAGCAATCAGCGAAGCTGCCAAGACGTTTGCTGCACAGGCGGCGAGTGCTGCGGGAGATTGAACGGATATTCAGTATCGCATATCCCTCGCTCACAATCGCGGTGAGAGGACACCAGTTGAACTTTTTGTGGCCCAGATCGGTTTTTGGAGCCGGGAGACGCGGATTCTATTATCACCCTGACCAGCCTTTGTAAAAGCAGACCTCCTCCGGTTCCTTGTCATGCCTGCAAAGGAGGACTGATGGAACCTGGCGAACTCAAACGGCGACGCAAGGCCAAGGCGACTCGGCTGCTGGACCGAGAGTCTGGTACGCCACATTTCACAACGACGGAAGCTCTCAGCATGATTGACGCCGGTTGCGGACCCGTGAAGTTCCATAGATTGCTCGTCGCTCGTGACCAAGCCGTTCCGGTGCAGGGCTTTGAGAAAGGCTATCACTTTTCGCTTCCTGACGGTTTGGGCACCGAGACGTTTTCGATCAACCATCATTCCTTCAAATGGACACCGAGAGGTGTCATGTTTATCGCGTCTGTGCTCAAGGAAGAAGGCATCGTTTTCCAACTCCCTGCAAAGCTCATCGCTATGACGGACACCAAATGACCGGCGATGCGGTCTGGTTGAAGGCTGATGGTTTCACATGGACGCTCTCGTCATTTGTCGTGCAGGCGATCTACCAGTCTGATGCGCTCACCCCGGCGGAACTGTACTTTGTTCTCGTCTCCCTTGGCATCCAAGATCGGTTCCGGGAGCACTGGGATCGCCCGGAGTTCTTTGCCAAGGCGGGAATGGCCGATCAGGCAGTTGAATCGCAGCTTCGATCCAGCAATGCGCGGATTCAGCACAGCAACGGCAAGTGCGATCCAAGGCCGGGGTGCGTGTGCTGTGCCTACCACGATTGGCTTTCGCGGGCGGGTGAACTGTACTGGGCTGCCGGTAATCTGAAGCAGGCTCAACAGCATTTTCAACGCTGTGTTGATGAAGCGAATGGGCGGGAGTTTGTGCTTTCCGCGGGCATGAATGGGCTGACACGACTTCACTTTGTACGAGACGAGTACGCCGAGTGCATCACCGCATTCCGCCGCGCGTGCCCTCCCCGAGCCTTTTATGTCCAACAGCGAGAGATGAGCATGAAGTTGGAGATGCCGCAGAACGCCCATCTCGACGGCAGCCAACGCGCACGGGCACGCGAGGATCTTGTTCGGAAGTTTCCTGGAACCTCTCCGTACTTTGTTTCGCAGGCGCAGTACATGTGCCGCGCGATCGTCGCCGCGGCTCTCCGATCCGGGGGCATCGACGACGAACTGCGCGACATGTTGGCGGATTACTTCGAGATCGAACACGTCCAGATTGGCGAGCTGGCACAGGCGCTCGATCGAAATGATGAATCGATTGCGCCGCTCAAGAATCGCATGGCCCCGAAACCGGCCGACTCAGGACGCACGCTGCCGCAACTGCTAGCAGATGGTGATACGGAACGAGCGAGAAAGGTGCGGGAGTTGCTGCCGCAATGTCCCGCTCTCGTGGATGCCATGGCCGTGTTGCTGGACGAATTCCTCTCGAGCGGTGACGACGCCTGCCTGGACAAGATGGCCGCCGCAGGGTCGGTATTTGGCATTGCTCAGGCAGACGCACTCGTGATCGCGGTAGCGCTTGATTCGCGTACTGAGTCAATCGCGAAGTCTCCGACATGCCGACTGGTGTTGCTCAGGCGGTTCTCTCCGATCTGTCGATACCCCAAGTATGATTTTTTGACGGACTATCTCGAAGTCATGCGGCAAATTCCCGTCGAGATTGAGCCCTGCGATGTGATTGCGGCCATTCTCGACTTGCAATGGTACAAGACCTCGTACAGCATCGACCACACTGGTCTCGGCGGCACTCGCGGGGGATTTGGCAAAACCGAGATCAGCGACCACCGCGAATGGCTCGAAATCGTGTTGCGGGATCACCCGCCGGTCTTTGACCGTGCTGGCTGGAGCAGCCGAGAGTCGGCCATCGGTGCGATGCACCAAGCGTACCTGTTTCTACGCGAGCGATTCAATGACATGCGTCGTAATGAACGCTGGATCAGCGAGGCGCAACTCGGCGTCGCGCTCGCTACGCTCTTCGGCAAGGCCGAGGTCCAGCGACATGCGAGCCCGCTGTGGCTCAGTCCTCAACACTTGGATTACCACTTGCCAAAGCACAACCTAGCGGTCGAATACATGGGCGTACAGCACTATCAGCCCGTCGCGTTGTTCGGCGGAGCTAGTGCCTTAGAGGAAACGAAGGCGAGGGACGAGCGGAAGCGTGTTCTCTGCGAACGGATGGGCGTGACTCTGCTCTATGTCACGCACGAGGAGGATATTGGTCGACGAGCGAAAGAGATTCATGTGCAGTTCAACGGTAGGCAATGCCTTTGAGGCGCGGCGAGTTCGGCGCCGTAGTGGACGAGTGAATACCCCCCACTCCCAACTCCGGCCACTTCTTTGGGCTGGGGACATGCTTGAACTAAGCAGTAATCGCCTGCGACGCTGCTATGTACTAAATCCGTCATGCTACCTAATCAGGGCTCGTAGGTTTGAACGCATCCAAGGTTCGGACGTGCTTGTGTGCGATCGTTTGAGACGCTGTGTGTTGGCATAAAAACAAAGCTGGACGCCCTAGGGACGCCCAGCTTTGGTGCTGTGCAAGCGAAGAGGCCGCAGCGTAAACATAGCTGCGGAATAGAAACAGTGGCTTAGCCGCGACGGCGGCCGGTACCAGCAAACAGGCCCAAACCAGCCAGAGCGAGAACGCCCGGAGCGGGAACGAGCACGGCGTCGGCCTGCGTTGTCACAGGGCCGAAGTCGCTACTGAAACCTGAGGTCCCGTCGGGACGCAGGAGCATCGAGAAGGCACCGTCGAGGAACGGGAAGTCCGCATACTCGAACTCGCCACCCGACGGGCCGTCGAAGTTGCCATCACCCAGCTCGGTGCTGAATGACGCGGCATCGATGACAGCGTTGAAGAATAAGAACGGGCCGGTGGCGAACCACGTGCCCTCGAACGTCGCGGTGAACGTGTCACCATCGGCGTCAATGATCTCGACGTCGCCGACGCCCTTGGCGGTCATGCCATCAAAGTTCGCGGTGGTGATCGTGATGGTCACGTCACCGAAGCCGCCAGCTTCAAAGCCGCTGTCAAACTCAGCGGTGCCTTCGGGGCCGACGAGTCGGCTAAAGTCACCACCCGTGGCGAATCCACCCTCGGTCGTCGCCATGCCGATGAACACGCCGTCGAAGACGTCGCCCATGTCAAGGCTGTGAGCGGGGGCTGCGCCGGTGTCAAAGCTACCAGCCAGATCGGTAAAACCGAACGACATCACGTCGAACGCCATGGCCGAGCCGCTCATCAGAGCAAGTCCGGCAAATGCTGCAATACTCTTCTTCATAATTCCACACTCCCTCGCGCCCACTCAAGGGCGCACTCTCCATGTCGCCAGCCACGCGGCTGGGACGAAATCTCAAGAACACACCTCCAAGAGGCCACGGGAAAAACCTCGTGCCACCTTTCCACTCAAGATTTCTGGTTTTGTGCTCAAACCGTGTAGGTGCCCCTTGGACACCCCCAGCGAACCCCTAGGGCCGATCAGGGCCTCTCGTGGAGATCAACACGGAATCCCATGCGCAACACAAACAAACAACAAGGCCGAGCATCATGCCCAGCCTTGGTCTGAGAACTCAAATTGTGTCAGCGAGACAAAGCTCGTCACCGAATCGGCAATAAAGCTGCCGATCAAATTACTTACATCGGCTTGCGGTCGATCGTCACGTCGTAGATCTCCAGCAGCTTGTTCTTATCAAAGACCATTTCCTGCCGGCTCAAACCCACAATGTCGTATTCGGTCGTCAGCTCGATCGCGTCACCGGGCAGGCTTCCTCGCACATGCCGCAGAAAATGCACCGCAGCTCATCGATCTCAAATTTCGCCGGGTACTTCTCACGGTCATCCCAGGGGCTCTCGGCAGCCTCGATATGGATGCAGTTGGCCGGGCAGATGGTCGGGCACATCATGCACGCGACACACTTGACCCGCCCGTCCTCGTCGCGGTTGAGCCTGTGGATCCCTCGGAAGGTGCTCGGCTCGATCCCGCCGTCCTCGGGCTTGTAGTGCTCCCGGCGCTGCTCAGGATACTGCATCGTCAGGCTCGTTCGGCCCTGACCCCACGACGTGAACATGTGCCGCATCGTGATGCCGAAGCCCTTGACGACCTCGGTGAGATAGATCCGTTCGAGTCGGTTCATGGGTCGAACGGTGATATTCAGGATGTCTTCGTCGCGGATCGCCATATGGATCACAGTGTAGGGCCTTTGGCGTAGCGTGTGGCGGTGCGGATGCCGTACACTGTTCCTTGATGAGCCATCGCCGATCTACAACCCCGCTCTTTGAGCTGCTCGACTCCTCCAAGCCGATCTTGCCATTGCCCACGCCGCAGGCAGCTCCGAACCCATCCGCACCATCCGATTCTGAGAGTTCGTCGGCAACTGCCCCTGCTGCTGCCTCCCGAGCTCACACAGCTCCAGAGTCCAAACCCCTTCTCACTGAGGGAGTGGGCCGACCCGCATTGGTGGGCAGGCTCATCGTCCTTCCTGTGCCGTTCGCTCTGATCGGGCTGGGCGTGCTCGTGGTCATCGCTGCGGTGCTCTGGGCGACCGCTTGGAATATGGGAGATCGCCGAGCCAGAGCCGAGGAACAGGCCAAGTTCGCTGCGATGGGCGGCTCAAGGATCGTTGACCCCATTGGGGCCGCCGATTCGCGTCTGGAAACGCCATCCAACGACACGCCCCCCGTGGCACCGCCATCATCGAGAAACACCAATCAAATACCGGTTGAGCAACCAGTATCGCCCGCTGGAACACGAGGCGATCCTCGGCAAGACGGGTACAACTACCTGCGTCTGGCGACGCTCGAACAAGCCCATGCCCGCGAAGGTGTTGACCGCCTGATCGCGGGCGGAGTGGATGCCTTTATGGTTCCGCTGGAAAGCAACCGTTCGAGAGGCAACAATACTGCCCGACCCGCTTCTCGGTTTATCGTGTATCTCTCGCAGGGGTTCCCGGGTGGCCGGGAGTTCTCCTCAAGCAGACGCGACCGCGAACAGCTCGTCTTACGAGCCAAACGGATCGGGGCGGTCTGGGCCAAAGACGGCGGGCCGACAGGATTTCAAGAGCCGTTCTGGGATAAGTATGTTCCTTGAACAGGCTCACAGGGCAATGACAGACAGCACGAAGCCATCGAGCTTCGACCAAGCACGCGGAGCACGACCATGAGTATCGACACTTCCCTCAAAGTTCGCACGAACCTCACCGGCTCACGTTCGGTCCTGACTCGCGCTGAGCGCCTTGCAAAGAAAATCGCTGACGGCAAGATCGATCCCAAGAAGGATTCGGCGTTCGGTCTGGCCAAGACCCGTGTCTACTAAAGCACGCCCCGCGCAGCCAGACACCGCCCAGCCCGCACTCAACATCAAAGAGATGCTCGCTGCGCGCTCAACATCCATCTCGATGTCGGGCATCCGTCGCATCTTTGACCTCGGTGCCACCCTCAAAGACCCGATCAACCTCTCCATAGGTCAGCCCGACTTCGAGACGCCCGAGCCCATCAAGGCCGCAGCCATCGAAGCCATCCGATCGGGACGCAACGGCTACTCACTCACACAAGGTGCCCCCGAACTCCGCGACACCATCGCCACAATTCTCCGCAACGATCTCGGCTGGGACACAAGCGATACCGCCGACGGCATCGGTGCCCTCGTCACCAGCGGCACCAGCGGAGCCTTGTATCTCGCGATGACCGCGTTGCTCAATCCGGGTGATGAAGCCATCTTGGCCGATCCATACTTCGTGGCGTATCCGAATCTCGTAGCCCTCGCGGGCGGGACGTCGGTGTTCTGCGATGTGTACCCCGACGGCAAGATGACCGCCGAGCGCATCGAGCCGCTCATCACCGAGCGGACCAAGTTCGTGCTGCTCAATACGCCCGCAAACCCAACGGGCGTCGTGCTCTCGCAGGCGGAGTGCGATGCTATTCGTGAGTTGTGCGCACGCCGGGGCGTGCTGCTTATCAGCGACGAAATCTACGACGAGTTCCTGTTCCCCGAGTCACGCACCGCGACTTCTGCCATCGGCACGCCCGCGTTGCCCAGCCCGTGTCGGGGAGCGGGCACGCAGGACGACGTGCTGTTGATCCGCGGCTTCGGCAAGACGTTCGGGCTCACCGGGTGGCGTCTTGGATACGCCGCCGGTCCTCGGATGCTGCTCCGCGAGATGGCCAAGCTCCAGCAGTTCACGTTCGTCTGCGCACCCACGCCTCTGCAATATGGCTGCACAGCGGTGCCCCAATCGGACATGAGCGACGTGATCTCCGAGTACGCACGCCGCCGCGATATGGTGGTCGATCGGCTCTCGCAGTGGACCGATTTGCCCGTGCCCGGCGGAGCGTTTTACGCCTTCGCCAAGGTGCCCGAACGCCTAGGCATGACCGGCACGCAGTTCTGCGAGAAGTGCATCGAGCGAAATCTGCTGCTGATTCCAGGCGGTGCGTTCTCTCAGCGTGACACACACTTCCGCCTGAGCTTCGCTTCGCCACCCGATCAGATCGAACGAGGGCTCGACATCATCGGCGAGTTGATGGGTTAGCGGGGGGCAGGGTCATCCTCGTACAGATCCAGCCGAAGGCGTGAGCGGAGCTGATCGCCGACGAGTGCCATCCGCCATTGCATCCGTTCGATGGTGCGTAACAGATCTACTGCGCTGGGCTGTTCGAGTTTATGCTCTGGTTGTTGCATGAATCCGGCAAGCAAGGTTCGCGGCCTCATCCGTCCATGATTGAGCATGATGCCCGCCTCGGGCTCGGCTCGGGTCTCACACCTCTGCGCTTGTTGATCGACGATCCCGGCCAATCCCGGCTCGCTGTTGTCCGAAGCCACCAGCACGAGCCAACGCGAGCCTTCGCGATCAGATGCAGTTGGCGGCGGCGTGGCCCATGCAACCGATCGCAACGCTGTCTTTGCGAATACCGAGGGCATCTTGCATTCCGATGTGCGTACCGCATCGGGCAACTGACCGCCGAAGTTGCTTGCGCCTGCTTGTGAAGCGAGCACCGCGTCGGCGTGCGAGAGCGCCGCTTGGGGCTGGCTGCTCAACGCTGCGACCATCACTTGGGTGCGCTTCGCTGAGCGAGAAAGCACAAACCCTCGCGGCGATTGCAAAGGCTTGATGCACGACCACAACACCTGCCCGAGCACCGAACCGGTCACCGCATCGAGCCGAGGCTCATCATGCCAGGGCAACGACCACACCGAGAGCAACTCATCCGAAGGCGTCGGCGCAGCGAGCGCCGGTAACTTCTCTACGTCTAGGTTCGCGGTTTCTTCAGCGTTCGGGAGCAATCCCGGGAACCAATCAGTTGCGGGCCGTGCGCGCGCCGTGACGTCCCATCCCGTGTCGTCGCGTGACGCCGTGGCGAGCACCGCTCGGTTTGGTTCAGGCCGCTGCATGAACACCGCGATCGCTCCGCCCATGCCTTTGCGCGCATTCTTAAACAGTTCTGCATGCTCACCCTGCGAAAGGGTGCGCGGCCCACCCGGCGCTCCCATGACGCTGCCCACGATGGTGTCGAACAACTCGCTCGCACGAGCGGGCCCAAGAAACGCCCACGCGGTGTTCGTGTTGGGATTGATCGGCGAGATGGTAAACTCAAACGAACGCCGTTCGAGACCCTGCACCGGCAGCGTCGAACTGATCCGCAGCGGCTTGGCCTCAAGCTGACCGGGCAGCCTCGCCGCGGTCTTGGCGTCCACTTCACTCACGACCACCCAGTGCGATTCGCCCTCGTGCTCTCGGATCACCAGCGTCGCACGCCGACCGAGCAATCTGCTGAACGCAACCTCCGCGGGCTCGCCAAGCCGATCGGCGAGCACCTCAAACGCGGGCTTGGTTTCCTGTGCCCAGCCCCACTCACTCAGCGCAACAAGCAAAGGCCGATCGCCCCGCATCAGGCTCGAAGCGCCCACGACGCTTACAGCCATGTCAACGGTTTCGGGAAGCGATGCGAGCGATCGAACAGCGTGCTGAGCGCGTGCCATCGGTGCATGCCCGAGCACGGCTGCGAAGGCGATGATCAGACACAGCACACGAGTTGGGATCGATCGTTGAGTGGGCACTTATCAAGTTGTACCGGTTGTACGCTGCTAGCGGGGCAGGTCCGACGGAAAACGATCCGTCGCGGGTGCGAGAATCGGTTGGCCGATCGGTTTGAGCTTGAGTTGGGAGTCCAAAGTCCAAGGCTTTTGGCCGCTCTCAAAGCTGTTCTCGGAGCCAGGGTAAGGCTGGGGTGAACTCCAGAGCGGTCCAAATACTATGTGTTGCGTCGAGCTATAGGTCGGTTGCATGTAGACAGGCGACTCTCCAAACGACCCCGAGAACGCACCAGACAACCCAGCGGTCTGCAACCTCGGACTCCGAACAGCTGGCGGATACGAGATCACCAGCCGACCGAATCGGTCGGGCGACGTAGCCGAGGCTCGCCGCTTCATCATGGTCAGCCGAAGCCGGAGGTCAGCGTCCGCGGATCGCCCAGCGAAATGCTCGGGTTCGATGTGGATCGCATCACGGTGGGCCAGCTCGAGACGTCCAGCTTCCTGAGTCTCTCTTTGGCGTGTCGCAAGCGTCTGCGAAGCGGTGCTCGTCTCGGCAGAATCCGTCCACTCCATGATCGCATCACGAATCGCGGTATTCACCCGAGCAGCGTCCCGGCTGGTCGAAGCGCTGAGCTGCGTCACGGGCTCAACATCGCCCCGGATGCTCGAGCCGAGGCCCATGTGTTCGGCGAATGCAAACAGTCCGAGCGCGACGAGCAACCCGGCAGCGATCGAGGCTCGCGTCGAAGAGATCCGGTGAAGCACACCGCGCGTGGCGAACCCTCGCTTGCTATGGACCACGCTGAGAATCATGTGGGTTTGGTCGGGCACTTCGAGATCTTCGTCGAACAACTCGGTGGTCTGGCGGAGCATCGCAAGATCACGCCACGATTGGCCCGGAGCGTCGGCACGCCCGAGGCTCTCAGAGGCCGCGTCGCCGTCGAGAATCTCGTCGATCAAACGATCGAACGATTCCGGCGTTTGGTCGGGCGACTGGTCAGGCAAGGGACCGGGCGAAGCGTCACCGCATCCGTCATCAGAATGTGCATCCAGCGGCTGACTCACGCTGACTTACCCCCTCCACCCGTCATGCGACGAGCGGTTCTCATGTGATGAAGGCCTGTCCACATCGAGCGGATCGGCCATGATGTGCTCGCCCATCGTCGCGGAGATATGACCCCGTGAGCCGCGTTCGCTCTCGAGCACCACTCGCAGCTTGCGCCGCCCGCGATGCAGATGACTCTTGACCGTGCCCTCGGGCATCGAAAGATGCCGAGCGATCAGCGAGATCGACCAATCGAGCTGATGGAACAGCACGACTACTTCGCGCTGCTCGGCAGAAAGCGTCTGCAACGCATCCTGGAGATCGACCTTGGCACAATCCAGCGCGTCCGTGTCGGCGATCCCGTCTTCGGGGCGTTCCCACTTGCCACTACGAGACGCCACCATGTCGGTGTCGTATGCGGGCTTGAGCTTCTGGCAGGCATTGACGTAGAGCCTTCGAGCGATCGTGAACAGCCATGTGCTAAAGCGATACCGCTCATCGAATCGGTCGAGGTGTGTCAGCGCACGCACAAAGGCTTCCTGCACCGTGTCCTCAGCGACGTCGGGTCTGCCGCTCATCCGCAACATATAGGCGTACAGCGAGGGCTGATGACCACGGATCAAGGCACCCGCAGCCTCGCGGTCGCCCTTGGCAGCCTTCCGGATCAGCATTCGTTCTTCTGCTCGTTCCATGATGCAAGTTCTCCGCTGACCCCCAAGATACCACATCCGGCCCCACGGGTTGCCCCGGAAGTCCACCCTTTGCTCTCTATGTGAGTTTTGACGTCCGGGTTCCCACTCCGGGTCCAAACGACACCCAAAAAGAACAACAACCCTCCCCTCGTTCCCAGAAAAGAAGGCTGTTGTTCGGTGAATGGTGTGAAAATGGGTCTGCGCAGATCGTTTACGCGGCCTTGCGGCGCTGACTGGTCTGCTTGGTCCCGGCAGCCCGCTCTTGGGTGGACATCTGGCGGCCGGTATCGTCGATCAGAGCCATCACCAGCTCGATCGGATCACTTGCCCAGATATCGGCACCGATCTCTTCTGCAAGCCCCTCAGCCCGGTTAAAGACGCCGCCGCCGACCGCGAAGCGCGTATTCGGGCAGGCGTTGATGGCTCGAATCGAATCGATCATCTCGCGGATCATGGGCAGATCAGCGGGAGCCGAGCAGAAGGTCAGCAGGAAATCAGGTCGGCGAGTGTGGAGCTGGTCCATGACCTCGTCGCGGGGAACGCCGCCGCCGCCGAAGGTGACGCTAAAGCCTTCGGTTTCGAGGAGATCGACGGCGATCTGGGCACCGATTTCGTCGGCCTCATTGGGGCCACAGAACGCGAGGATGCTGTGGGTCATGGTGGTGGGGATGTGCATGTGGGCCGCGTTCTGGTCCACGAGCACTCGCAGCAGGCGTGTGGCCATGCGGTGGGCCACGACCGAGAGCTGGTCGGCTCGGAACAAGCGGTCGATCCGCTCGTAGGTCGGCCAGAACACGTCGGCTGCGAGTTCGCGGGACGAGATGCCCTCGGCTCGGGCTTGGTCCGTATATGTTCGAGCGCCGGCTCGGTCGCCAGCGGTGAGGAGTTCAAAGAGGGTTTCAATCGTGCGTTCGAGGT
Organism: uncultured Phycisphaeraceae bacterium; assembly: GCA_964448185.1. Classification (GTDB taxonomy): domain Bacteria; phylum Planctomycetota; class Phycisphaerae; order Phycisphaerales; family UBA1924; genus OFTM382. Next base: position 16,862 of record CAYUVO010000019.1, on the reverse strand, counting down.
CCTTGTCAGACATGGTGTGAGTGCTCCGGGGAGGGCCGGTGATCCGCGAGTGGCTCCTGCCGACCGCGTTGGTGATCGCTTCTGGTTCTTCGTGCCGGACCTCCGCCGACAGGCCCGTACACGACGGGCCAAGCGAACGATCGGGAGTTGACCCCAAGATTCGCCACGCGCGTTCGATCGCGCAAGATTCGGACCATCACACACAGAAATAGCGAGACTTATCGGACAACGAAGGTCCGAATCGGTGCTTTACCGCGATTTGATCGCTCGGTAGCACGCACAGAGCCCGAACGATAATCCACGCACCGTGGCGGGCAAATTCTCGGAGCTGCGACTTTCTTCGCCATTTTTCCCGCCATTGGCGTTGTCGAGCATCGCCAGCACCTCATCGCGGGTGCGGAACGAGGCCACGCTCTTGGGCAGATAGCGGTACGCCCCCGACCGATCGCCCGAGATCAGCGTCGCGGTGCGGGGCATGATCGTCTCGCAATAGAGCTTGTTGAACCAGCGGACGGGTGCGAATCGTGGCTGATCAAACTCGAGGATGACCAGTCGGCCCCCAGGGGTGAGGATGCGGAAGCACTCGTCGATGGCGAGTTCGGGCTGTTGGACGTTGCGGAGCCCAAAGGCCATCGAAACGACCTGAACCGACTCGCTTTCAAGGTCGAGATCCATCGCGTCGCCCTGCTGATAGTCGATCTTGCCAGCGATCTCGGCGTCGAGCTTGCCACGCTTCTCGCGTGCGCACACCAGCATCTCGGGTGTGAAATCGATCCCGAGCACCGCAGCAGCGGGGGAGTGCTTGGCGAACGCCTGGGTCAGATCGCCCGTGCCACAGGCAAGGTCTACGACGCGATCTCCGCTCTGGACGCTCGCAGCTTTGACCGCAGCCCTGCGCCAGAGGTGGTCGATGCCCATCGCATGAAGATGGTTGTTGAGGTCATACGAAGGAGCGATGGCTGCGAACATGCTCTGGACCCGCTGGGCCTTGTCGTCTTTGGCGTGCGGGTCGCTGTCGAGCATCTCGGGCGTCCACGCGGTGGGGGGGGCCGCAGTGGTGGAGGTGGGGGGGGAGGGGGGGGCTTGGCCTTGGGATGGGGGGCTGATAGGCTTTGGTGGCATATTGAAACTCGTGCCCGATCATTGCACGCCTCAGAGGGGGATGCTGAATCTCGGGCCTATAGAAAGAGGGGACCGCAGCGATGCTCAGGGTTATCAAGAGGATATTCACCACAGACAGTCCATCCCACCGCCCTACCAGTTGTCCCACAAGTCGCCACACAAGACGGCTCGTGGGGTTCGTCGCCTCGATGGTCGCAGCGGCGGTGCTGGTGGGGGGGACAGGCTGCTCGACCAACGCGACGACCGGTCGGCTCCAGTATGACTCGCTGAGCCCCGAACAGGAGATCGCCCTGGGCATCGAGGCAGCTCCCGGGCTCACCCAAGAATACGGCGGGGAGGTCAGCGACCCGAACCTGAGGGGCTACTTTGCACAGGTTGGTCAGCGGATGGTCCAGTTCACCGAGGGCAACGCGCCGAGCCTGCCCTGGGAGTTCACGCTGCTCGATTCGGAAGTGATCAACGCCTTCGCCCTGCCCGGTGGCAAGGTGTTCATGTCTCGCGGGCTCGCCGAACGCATGACCAACGAAGCACAACTCGCTTCGGTGATAGGGCACGAGATAGGGCACGTCACCGCCCGACACGTCAACGACCGCATCACACGCTCGCGAGTGGTCTCGGGCGTGCTGACCGTCGGGATCGCAGCGATCGGGTCCATGAGCGATTCGGGCTCGATGGCGAATGCCGCTCAACAGATCATCGGCACCGGGGGAAAGGGCTACCTGCTCAAGTTCAGTCGTGACCAAGAACACGAAGCGGATGCGCTCGGCGTGCGGTACATGGTCCGCGCCGGGTACGACCCGTTGGGCGCTGTGCAGGTTCAGCAGATTCTTAAGTCGGCGTCGGAAGGCCCACGCAATCTTGAGATTATGAGCACGCATCCGTTGCCACAGAGCCGGATCACCAAGCTCAAGAGGATGATCGACAAGGACTATGCGTACACGCGCAACAGTGCTGAGTACCACCTGTATTCGGATCGGTTCGAGGCGGCGTTTCTTTCGCGGCTTGCGGTACTTCCGTTGTCACCCGATGCGCAATCAGAGGTGTTCGCATCGAACGAGTGGTGTTCGTTGTGTCACTGACACCCGTCTTCGGGGTCAGTGCTGTTGAGCGTTGTTGAAAACACTGACCCACGTTGCGGGTCAGTGGCACGGGTTAGTTTCTTCTACGACGCCTGCTGCAAGCACCGGCTGCTACAAGACCGAGCATCGCCGAAGCGGGCGCGGGCACTGCGGTGATCGAGACGTTGTCGATGCCGAAGGATTCATCCATGAATCCCTGGAGGTCGATGCCTCGGAAGTTGATCTTAATTTCGTTTTGGTTTTCGTCGAGGGTAAACGGGATTCGGATGTCTCGGTAGATCGCGTCGTTGTAGGCGAAGTTGTATCCGAACTGTCCGAACTGGTCGGGCTCACGGAAGGACTGTGTTCCGCCGTGGTTGTCGAAGCTTTCGGAGAAGGCGACTTCGTTGTTGATGGAGACCTCGAAGAGGTCGGTTCCGAACTGGTCTGCTCCGTCCCACGAGTCGATGATGTAGAGGTCGAACTCGAGCCAGAAGGTGGTGGGCCCACCGCCGCCGCCGCCGCCGCCACCACCCCCGCCGCCGCCGCCGCCGCCACCGGTATCACTACCGCCGCCATTGTCACCACCTCCACCGCCGCCGGTGCCGATGTCTTTGTTGCCGAAGACGAGGGCTTTGTCGAAGGGGATGACGAGTTGGATGCCTTGTTTGCTGTGGCGGCCGTTGTAGGTGGAGAGGAACGAGTTGGTGGTGAGTTTGGAGTTGGCGTCCCAGAGGCTGGTGAGCGGGCCGGTCTCGAAGTCTTCTTCGTAGAGCGTGATGTCGGCGAGCGCGACCGAGGGGGCGATCAGACCAGCAGCCAGCGCGAGAGCACCAGCCGCCCGGCAAAGGGCGTTGTCCATAGTTCTTCTCGTTTCTGTCACCGCCGGCGGGTCCGGCTGAGGTTGAGGCAGGGCCGACCGTGGCCCGGTTGATCACAGAGTGCGCGACGGCGAGCGAGTGTCCAGCCTTTGAGCCTTCGAGCCCGCTCAAGCCGGGGTCTTAGGTGAGTTGTGCCGAAGGCACCGCCGCCCGACGGGGTTCTCGGTCGCTCGGGACGCAGATCGAAGGTCTTTGGGCGGACGGATTTGCGTGTGTTGGGCATCGCCGGGCCGCTACAGTCACCCCCCGCCCCCCACGCGCCCTGTTTGTTTTCCTTGTTTGCTGTCTATTCCCTTCGGTTCGAGGGGACCGCTGGAGCCCGAGCTATGCCCCCGACGAGTCCCCCCATCCGCAACGTGGCGATCATCGCCCACGTGGACCACGGCAAGACCACGCTGGTCGATCAACTGCTCAAGCAATCGGGCAACTTCCGCGAAGGTGAACTCGAAAAACTCGAGGGCGGTCAGCACGGGCTCATCATGGATTCCAACCCGCTCGAACGCGAGCGTGGGATCACGATCCTATCGAAGAACTGCGCGATCGACTACACCGATGAAGCCGGCAAGACGTTCCGCATCAACGTGATCGATACGCCCGGTCACGCGGATTTCGGCGGCGAGGTCGAACGAGTCCTCCGCATGGCCGACGGCTGCTTGCTGGTGGTCGATGCGTTCGAGGGTCCGATGCCCCAAACCCGCTTCGTGCTCGGCAAGGCGCTTGAGGCCGGGCTGCTCCCGGTGGTGGTGCTCAATAAGTGTGACCGTCCCGACGCCGAGCCTCAGCGAGTGATCAACCAGGTGTTCGATCTGCTGGTGGATCTTGGCGCCGATGAGCACGCGATGGACTTCCCGGTGATCTACGCATCAGCCAAGTCGGGCTGGTCGAGCAAGGACACCTCCGACACGACGACCGAGGGCACGCTTCGTCCGGTGTTTGAGGCGATCATCGAGCACATTCCCGAGCCGAGCGACGACGACCAGAAGCCGTTGCAGATGCTGGTGACGACGCTCGATTATTCTGATTACACGGGCCGCATCGGGATCGGACGGGTCTACGCGGGCGTGCTGCGCTCGGGGCAGATGGTCACGCTGCTCAAGAGTGACGGCTCGCGCAAGACGGTGCGCGTCACCAAGCTCCAGTGCTTCAAGGGACTCGGCCGCCACGATACCCACGAGGTGCGTGCGGGCGATCTGTGCGCGGTGCCCGGGCTCGAAGGCGTGTACATAGGCGATACGCTCGCCGATCCGGACAACCCGGTGGCGCTGCCCACGGTCACGATCGACGAGCCGACGATTTCGATGACGTTTCGAGTGAATGATTCACCGTTCGCGGGTAAAGAAGGCAAGTTCGTGACGAGTCGGCAGATCAAGGATCGGCTGGAAAAAGAGCTCGAACGCAACGTGGCGCTGCGGGTTGCACCCGGAGGCTCGACGGACGAATCCATCGTGTCGGGTCGCGGCATCCTGCACCTGGGCATCCTGCTCGAAACCATGCGACGCGAGGGCTACGAACTGGCGGTGGGTCGGCCCATCGTGATCCTCAAAGACATCGACGGCGTGACGCACGAACCCATCGAAGAGCTCGTCGTCGAAGCCCCCGAAACAGCGGTCGGGTCGGTGATGGAAATGGTCGGTGCGCGCAAGGGTGAGCTGATCTCCATGGAGCCTCGCGGCTCGGAATCGTCGCACATGGTCTTCCGCATCGCGAGCCGCGCATTGATCGGCTTACGGAGCAAGCTGATGACCGCAACTCAGGGCCAGGCGGTCATGCACCACCGCTTCGATGAATACGTCCCGCTCAGCGGCGAGCGACAGGGTCGCAGCAGCGGCGTGATGATCTCGATCGAGTCCGGGCCGGTGACTTCACACGCGGTCGAGAATCTCGCCGACCGAGGCATCCTGTTTGTCAAGCCGGGCGACAAGGTCTACTCGGGGCAGGTCATCGGCGAGCACAGCCGCCATAACGACCTCGTGGTCAACATCACCCGCGAGAAGCAGCTCAACAACATCCGCAGCGCCAACAAGGAATCGTTCGTGAGCCTCAAGGCTCCGCGAACGATCGGGCTCGAAGCGGCCCTCGAATACATCGAGGACGATGAGCTGGTGGAGATCACACCCAACAATGTGCGGATCCGCAAACAGGTGCTCGATCATGGCATCCGCCGGCGTGTCGAGCGGCAATCCAAGGACAAGACCGAAGCAAGAGTGTAAACCGGGATTTTTCGGTCCTACATGGCCTCGTAGGCCTCACTCCATCACCCCAGATCGCGGCCTATCATCACGGCCCGTCGCGGATCGGGCCTCAAGCCGGGTGCAGCAGAGCACCCGCCCCGTCGCCGCGCGGCATTCAGGAGCAGCCTCATGGCCAAGTACGCCATCATCGAAGAATCAGGCGGACAACGCAAAGTCCTCGCTGACGAAGTCATCCTCATCGACCTCTACAAGGGCGGCGAAGCTCCCGAAGGCGAGAAAATCACCTTTGATCGAGTGCTGATGCTGGGCGATACCGATGCGGACGCTGCGGGCAAGGCTTCGATCGGGCTGCCCTATGTCTCGGGCGCAACGGTCACCGCTGAGGTGGTCGAGCCATTGACCAAGGGCAAGAAGCTCTACATCCACAAGTTTCGTGCGAAGAAGGGCTACCGTCGCAAGACGGGCCACCGCCAACGGTACACGACGGTGAAGATCACCGGCATCAAGGGCTGAGTTACTCTCAACAAACAGATTCCTTCATGGCACTGCTGGCTTGCCCAGCAGTGTTTGTTTTTGCTCGCAGTTGGCTACTCGTCTTTGACAAACGTCGAGCGGTCGCGGTCCTTGGTGACGCCCGGGAACTCCAGTGCCCTGCCATGCGCCACGCAATAGACGCCCGGCTCAAGCGACGACGTCGCAAACAACGCCTCGGTGAGATTCTGCAAAGCGTCCGAACGCTTCATCTCGTAGGGACGCATCGCTCCGGTGAGCACGATCGGGACGGGTGGCGAATCAAACGCCGCGTGCAGCGCTTCGCCCGTGAGGTGGAGCGAGTCGGTGCCGTGAAGGATAATCACGCCGGTCGATTGGGAGTCGTCGCCTCCGAAGGTGCGCACGCATTCGATGATGCGCTCGCGGTCGCGGTCGTCGAACTCGAGGCTGTCCTTGCTCATGAGTTCGACGACATTGATCTCGGTGTCTTCGAGCCGGAGTCGGTTGAGCATCGAGCGGATGATCGAGCGTTTATTGGCGAGTGAGCCTGTGCGTTCGTCGTAGACTTTTTCGATCGTTCCGCCGGTGGTGATGATGGTAACTCGCCGCAAAGTCCCGGCTCCTGTGGTGAGATATGCCGATGCGAAGTTGATCTACTGAGCTGGCTGCAAGGTCACTGCCACGAGGTCGTCGAAGTTGACGACCACACGCACCTCGCTGCCCTGAGTGTTGGCAGCAACCGGCAGCAACACCCACGAGCCATCGGGGGCCGCGTCATATTCGCGTGGCGAACCGGGCACGCTGGTCATCTCGACCAGCCGCGTGCTTTTGCCAAAGGGCCGCAATGGGTCAGATGACATCGCCACCGCGTGGAGCCCGTCGGGACGCATGACGAGCAGCGTGCCCGCACCGGATTGGGCATCGGTTTCGGTGAGCGTGCGATCTATCCAGAGCGGTGCCCAACTGGGGCTGCCGGGCAGCACGAGCGAATGCGGGCTCTCATCGCCGGACCTTCGCAGATGAACCTGTGGCGAACCCTCGATGGTGAGCGTGAACGCAAACTGCCTTCCCGAGGGCGAGATGGTCGCGTCGAACTCGTCGCCTTGCTCGGACGGCAGGGTGAACTTGCCGTTCTCGTTGATGAACAAGAGATCCCGGCCAGAATCCCCGCTGTCGGCGGAGAGATAAAGAGTCGAGCCGTCGGCGTTCCAGGTGTGAACGAGCGGATCGTTGATCCCTCCGCTGCGTGCAAGCAGAGAGAGCTGCCCCGTGGCTTCGTCCCATTCTCGCAGCGTGGTTTGTCCGCCGTTGAAGATACCAAGCGTGAGTGTCGAACGCCTATTGGACCGAGGCCGCCATGCGAGGCTGGTGACTTTGCCGAGCACGCCACGGACCGCGACGCTCTGGTTGTTGCGAACAACCCGCACGGGCGACGACGGGTCGCTGCTGATCGAGGCGATTCGGCTGGGATCGTTGGGATCGATCCTCACCGCACCCGCAACATTTGAGAGCATGTCTGCAGCTTGTTGAGCCGCTTGTGACGCGCCCTCGATCACGGGGCTGAGCGTTTGGCTGCGGACCGTTCGCTGTGCGACCATCTCGGGAAGGTAGATCAGCAGCCCGTCGTCGGAGAGTGCAAATCGGGTGGCGTCGCGGTCGGACGCGATGCCCGCTGCGATGGTCTCGACCCCGCCGCCGGCAACAATGCCCGCCGAGGTCACCCGCACGCTTTGGGCGACGAGCGAGCCGCCGATCGCGTAGACCAGATGCCGCTGCGTGCCTTTGCCGATGATGAATCCCGAGCCGCCGCGTTCGATGATGGTGCCGTTCTTGTTCGCCGGGTCTTTGAGCGAGAGCCACCGCACCGACGAGCCCGTGGGTGTGCGCGCGGTGTAGATCAACAGGTCCGGGTTTCCACGCACCGAGCGGGGGCAGACCAGTTCGTCCTGGTTCTCCGCTGCGAGAACGAGTTCGCCCACGCGGCTGCTGCTCAAGGCCGGAGCGCGATAGAGCCCCTTGCCCGAGCCGCTGGTGACCGCGAAGATGATCTGGGCATCATCGGTCCATGTTGCACCAGCGATTTCACCCATGATCCCATCGACCACGGTGGTCGTCCCGCCTCGACCACCAGCGAGAGCGCCGATGGTGATGCGTTGGATGCTCCCGGGCTGAAGGATGCCCAGATGCTGGCTGTCGGGTGAGAAGAACGGCCCGGCACCGCCCGCCAAAGCGGCGACCGGCTGGAACCGCTCTCGATCGAACATGCGAACGTACATCTGCCGTCTGCCGTTCTCGACGACGTTGACCACGAATCCGCGTTCATCATCAGAGATCGCCATCAGTGGTGTCGGGCCGCGAGCGTCCGCTGCAGCTCCGGGAGGCAGCGTCAACGCAAAACGAATCACGCCCGCGATGGATGCGTTTCGGCCTCTGACCGGGCCCGCGTCATCGCGCGTAATAAGCACCGCGGTCACGATTGCAGCGACCGCCACCGAGAGCCCGGCCATCGCCCAAGGCACATACTGCCACCACGAGTCGATATCCATCATCGAACTGCGAGCCTTGGTCGGCGCTGCCTTTGCAGGTGCGCCGTGTGAGCCCGATGGCGAGCCCGCCGCTCCAAACGATGACACCGATTCGTGCGCGGTTTGCAGCTCGATGCGTGCCTCGCCCAGATCCCGAAGCCGACGCTTGGGATCCTTGATGAAACACCGCTGAAGAAGCTCGCGGACTTTCTCAGGCGTCTCGGGAGGCAACGCAGCCCAATCAGGATCGGTCCGCAGAATCAATGCGATCGTGTCGCTGACGGTGTCTGAATAGAAGGGCGATCTGCCCGTGAGACACTCAAAGAGCACGCACCCAAAGCTCCACACATCGGTTCGTTTGTCGAGCGCTCGGCCGCGAGCCTGCTCGGGGCTCATGTACCCGGCGGTGCCAAGGATCATGCCCTCTTGCGTGTCGCCGATCCCAGCGGTTGCCGAATCTGGATGTGCGGGCGATGAGCTGTCCGGGCCGGAGGCCTTGGCGAGCCCGAAGTCGAGGACCTTGACGATGCCTTCGGGAGTGATCTTCACATTGCCGGGCTTGAGATCGCGGTGGATTACACCCTTCTCGTGCGCCGCTTCGAGCCCTTCAGCGATCTGCGCACAGATGTGCAGCGATTCGTCCATCGGCAGCGCCCCGCCGTGGAGGCGTTCGCTCAGCGTCAGGCCCGGGACGTATTCGAGCACAAGAAACCGTGCGCCGTTGTCTTCGCCCAGCTCATAAATCGCAGCGATGTTCGCGTGGTTGAGTGATGCCAGCAGCCTCGCTTCACGCTCGAAGCGTGCGAGCCGTTCGGGATGCTGGGCGAACATGTCCGGGAGCACCTTGATGGCCACCTCCCGGCCCAGATTCTCGTCGCGCCCAAGGTACACCACGCCCATCCCGCCACGACCGAGTTCACGCTCAACGGGGTACTGACCGATGTGGCCTCGGCTCAAGGTATTGGCCGAGCCGAACCCGCTGTCGCCCCCGCCGGGTGCCACGGTGACCGCATTGGCGGTCTGGTCCCAGCTGTCCGAGATCGGTCTCCCTCCTCCACCTTTACCCGCTGATGTTGGCGCTGGATTGTTGAGGATGGTGGACCCGGTCGAGCTCCATGCACCGGGTTTGCCGGGGCGTGCAGTTGGCGTGCCTCTCGTGGGCTTGGGTGGCTTGGGTGCGGAGGGTGGCTCGGTGCCCGGCGGACCATGACCAATGTACGTCTCGGCCTCGAACTCGCTGGGCGAGGTGGCGGGCCTTGGACGAGCCCCATCAGCCGGGGGCTGTTGGGGGTGGTGGTGGGGGGGCTGGGTCGGCTGCTCGTCTGGCCCGTTTGGATTGGAGTGGTCGTCGGGTGTCATAACTGGATCAGGGCAGAATCAGTCGGGAAATATAACAGAAAGAGAGATGGAAAAACCGCTGTGAGCCTAGCACATTTCCACGCTTGAGGTCCTCATGAGGGACGGGCTACCAAACAGGATTCAGCCCGCCTGGTCGAGACCGAGCGTTTGGTCGTGTGCGTCCAGCGAGCACGAGCGGTTTCGCCCCTCGGATTTCGCACGGTACATCGCCCGGTCAGCCGCCTCGATGAGCGACCCCGAACTCTCCGATTCCCTCGCGTGCATCGAGGCCGAGCCCGCGCTGATGGTCACCACGCCACCTCGGGTATCGGGTCTGGGCAGGGCGAGTCGTTCGATCGTGGCTCGCAACTGCTCAGCCACCCCGAGCGCTCCCGCCGCGTCGGTTCCCGGCAAGAGCACCACGAACTCCTCGCCCCCAAACCGAGCCACCAGATCGCTCGGCCTGTGGACCGCTGCCCGCATCGCCATCGCCACCCGACGCAGGCACTCGTCGCCCGCGGGGTGCCCGCCCGCATCGTTGAAGGCCTTGAACCAATCAATGTCGAGCATCACCATGCCCAACGGCTCGCCTCCCCGCTCGGAACGAAGCCACTCGATTTCGAGCCGATCATCAAACTCGCGGCGATTGGCGAGCCCGGTGAGAGCATCGGTCCGGCTCATGACCTCGATGCGGTGATTGGCCTCGGCGAGCGCCTTGACCGTCGCTCGCTGCTCGAACTGCATCCGAATCTCGGCGGTGTTCGCAGCGTGTGAGTGCAAGTACGCCAGCGAGAGATTGAGCCCAAAGAGCACCACCATCGCGCCGACGCTCGCGCCGTCCGCGTGGATCGCGGTACTCAGTGTGATAAGCACCGGAAGAGCGATGCCCGCGAGGAATGCCGGGAAGGCGTATCGGCCCGCAGCCATGGTCGTCAGTGCAGCCACGCTGATCCCCGCGACCGCGCAGCCCATGAACACCGTCGCCTGTCCGCCGATGGAATACGCCACCAGCAGAAACGAGATGCCCCACATGAGCCCTTCGACCGCTGCGCCAGCGGTGAACCACGCGGAGAGCTTTTCAGCGTTGTGTTCGGTGATGCCCGTGCGGAGCACCCGGCGAGCGTGGTTGTGCCGGAGCAGCGTGAGGATCGCCAGGGCTGCCCACCACCAGATCAGGTCCATCGAGCCGCGGGCCGATTCGAGCCCCGCGACGACCATGCCCCCAACCATAAAGCTGAACGGCATGCCCCTGAGAGACTGCTCATAGACACGCTTGGTGCGCTCGATGAGCCGTGTTCGCTGAAGATCGGTGATGGGAGCTTTGGCGGAAGACACCCAAGGGGTATCGGACAGCCCGGCGGGCTCCTGAGCCCTGAGAGTGATCTAGCTCTAGAACAGAGAGACGAACTTTGAGATCGAGTCGATAGCTCGCAACAGGGGCATGTTTTATGTGGACCCTGTGCTGAGCATCAGCCATTGGTTATCCATTGGTCATGGCGTCGATGAACTCGTCGGCCTCGGCGATCGAGGCTTCCATCTCCGCAATCAACCTCGCAATATCCGCCTCAAGTCTCGGCAGCACCGAGCTTTCCAACGAAGCGATCGCGCTCGCGTTGAGGTTGTGCTTGAGGAACAAAACCTGATCGCCCAGAGCCGTGAGCACGGGCTGCATCGAGGCTTCCGCCCGCTTCATGGCGGCGAGCAGATCGTCGTAGCGGTTGCGGGATTCAACGAGCTGACGCTCAGCCGTTCGGCGAAGATCGGCGCTGGAATATTGCCCGAGCTCGGTCTGCCATTCGCGGAACAGCGAGTTGGCGACGTTCTCGACGTCCTTGATCTTTTTGGAGACGTCGCCCGCTTGTTTTTTGCTCTTCCCGAGTTCCTTGTCGAGCTTGCGATAGAGCCGTTCGAGATTCCCGCCGTCGTGCTCGGTGAGGGCCTGAAACTCGTCGAGGGCGCTTGCGAACTGCTCTTTGGCTTGGCCCTGCTCGGTGCGGGCTTCTTCGACCCGGCTGACGAGTTGTTCTCGCTTGGCTTGGCCGAAGGATTCACGCAGCGCGATGCCCGTCGAGGCGCACCCCGAGAGTCCCAAGCTCAGAACCATAACGACCATCAGTGTGCGCAGCATCGAGACCTCCTCGTTCAAGAACTGAGCATAGCGGGCTTGAGATGGTGGGCGATTCCTACCATCGGGCCATGCACCGGGCTTCACTTTCAGATTCCGCGACCGATCGGCCTCTCGATCGACCAGCCGACCGACCACTGGACACCCCCGCCGACTGGGCCAAGACGCTGCGATGGGCGGGAGTCATCGGGTTTCCGTTGCTCGCAGCTCTCACGAGCCAGACGCAGTGGTGGCATTGGCTCGCGGTCCCGCTGCCTCCCTTTGGGGTGCCGCAAACACTCCAGACGCTGTGGGTGGTTCTTGCTGCTTTGTGCATCGGTCCGAGGCTCGGGACGCTCGCATTTCTGGGGTATGTGCTGGTAGGAGTGCTCGGGGTACCGGTGTTCGCCGACGGCAACTTCGGGGCTGCGACGCTCACGAGCCAGAGCGGTGGGTACCTCATCGGGTTCGTGGCATGCCAACCGGTCGTAGCGTGGATCGTGCGCAAGCCCGACGGCTCGATCCGCGGCTGGCTTGCGTTGATCGTGGCCAGCTTGTGCGCACATCTGGTGATCTTTGCGATCGGCGTGCCTTGGCTATGGGTGGTGCATCAGATCGATGGTGTGGGGACAAGCTTTGGCGGGGCGGTGATGGGCGGGTTTGTGCCGTTTGTTCCGGGGATGCTCATCAAAACTGCCATCGCGGTGATGATCGGTCGGGCAGTGGTGCCCTACGCCTCTCGCAATATCTGGTAAATCAGGCGCGTATCGCTTTCGCTACGAGCACGCTGTTCTTCGCACCAAACGCCAGACAGTTGACGATGAACGGCTTGGATGCGTCTGCCTCGCTCACGTCGCGTGCGCACAACGGGGTGTAATCCAGCGGGCACTCGGGATCGGGACATTCAAGATTGAGTGTGGGCGGTATGAACGGCTCAGGGTGACCCATCGCGCCGAACATGGCGACGAGTGAGGCGAGGCCGCAGGCGCCTTGCGGGTGGCCGATCGCGCCCTTGATGCTCGAACCGGGAATCGACTGTGCGCACGAGCCGAGTGCTTGTGCGATGGCTTGCGATTCGTGTTGGTCGTTGAGTTTGGTGGCGGTGCCGTGGTATTGGATCGCGCCCAGGTCTGCGGGCGTGAGCTGTGCATGGGTCATAGCGTCTTGGATGGCCCGGACGGTTTCGCGGAGGTCGGGGTTGGGTCGGACACGGTGGTAGGCGTCGCAGGTCGAGCCGTAGCCGAGCATCTCGCCGAGGGGCTGAGGTTGTGGGTTGGAGGATGAACGCTGGAGGACGATGGCCCATGCGCCTTCGCCGAGGACGAAGCCGTCGCGATGGAGGTCGAAGGGCTTGCATCCAGCGGGAGCGTTGGTTGGATCTTCGCGGTAGTCGCGGGTTGTGATGACTCCCAGCCACTCCATCCCGGCGAGCGTCTCCCAGCGGATGTGGGCATCGGCCCCGACGACGACCATCACGCGAGGCGCCCCGGGCCGATCGGAGGTGAGTAGATCCATCGCGAGCCCGACCGCATCGGACGATGAGGCGCATCCGGTGGAGATGCACAGGGAGGGTCCACGGAGCCCGAGGCGGATGGAGAGTTCTCCCGCGAGGTTGCCGTGGGTTGCGTTGGTGACGCTCCAGAGGCTTGCTCGTTTGTCTTGGAGCATTCTTTGTGTTTGGTCGAGGGTGAAATCGATGCCTCCGCCGCCGGTTCCGAGGATCAGGCCGGTGTGTTCAGCATGGGATACGGGGCAGGTGAGAGCTGATTCTGTGAGCAGACCCGCCTGAGTCATGGCTTCGCGGGCTGCTGCGAGGGCCATGGGGAGGTGGCGGGGGAGTCGGCGGAGATCGGCAGGTTCAAGGACGGCGCTCGGATCGAAGGCGGAGGCACGGGCTGCGACGGTGGATTTCATCGCCGGGTGCTCAAAATCGAGCAGGGATATTCCTGAGCGGGCAGCTCTGAGGCCTTCGATGTAGTTGGGGATCCCGATTCCGATGGGCGAGACGGCTCCGAGCCCGGTGACGAGCACCGCTGGGGAGGCTTCTCGACGGTTGGTTTTGGGGTGGTCGGATTGAGGGGGTTCGGCTGAAATCTCCACGAAGTCACTCTATCGCGCGGAGGTGGCTTGGTTATGGGGTGTGCAAGTTGGCGACGTGGGGTATATGCCCCATGTGATCAAGCGAAGAGGTCCGGTGTGAATCATGTGAATGAGGGGGGGGCCGAGAACCGCGGGCCCAATGAAATGGGTAGAGTTCGTGCTTTGATCGGCAAGAACTTCCCCTTCATTCCGCAAAATCGGCCGGATTTGTGGTTCTCTGACGTGCAGGGCGCACCTTGAAGGGGTGCCGATCTGTGTGTCGGTGCTGGGTGAGGAGTGATGTGCTGTGGAAAGTGCATCGTTCGGAGATGTTGATAGAGAGGTCAGGGGATCATGGGTCACCGCACTGCATCAGCAATATCAGGCATTTGTTCAGCCTTGGTTGTGTCTCTTGCGGGCAGCGCAATGGCAGACATCACCGGAGCGGGAGCGGTTCTCGACCTGACGGTCGAAGCCTTTAGCATCAACGGCGGAGCGAACACGCTCAACTTGATCAATAACGGCCAAACCCCCAAGGGGACCGGCCCGGACAACACATTCCCGACGCTCATTGGGACGAACACACTGGGCCGCGAGGTGATCGCCGAGTGGTATGAGCAAGATCGCACCGATGGCGGCGATGGCTCGCTGGTGGTGATTCGGATGCGCACCGAAGACGAAAGCCCGCTGGTGCCCGCTGGTCAACTCGTGCTCGGGCGTGCTGCGTCGCACTTCTCGATCCGGGTCGGATCGAGTGAGAATGGCGGTTTGCCCTTCGAGAGCTGGGTTGATCGAGTGAGGCTGACCGGGTTCTCGATGTCGGCGACCAACGGCACGCAGACGCTCTTCCGCAGAGCGACCGACGATCCCAATGACGTCATCAAGGGCCAGGCTCAGGCGACGATCGACACGATCGAGGACTGGGACGGGCTGATGACGGGTGGCTTCTGGTCAGGGGTGTTTGGCGATCCGTTCTTTGTCGGGAGTATCGGCGGGCTGGGTGACTGGTACTCGATGACGGTGGTGTTCGAGGTCGAGGCGATCCCTGCACCGGCCTCTGCAGCTTGTCTGGGGCTTGCTGGGCTCGTGGCGACCCGTCGCAGGCGCTGAAACATCTGGGACTCAGGACTCAGGCGAATTTCATTTCCATCTCCGAGCCGGCCTCGCATTCATGCGTGGTCGGTTGTTTTGTGGGGTTGATCGCGGGTTTGGGCCGCAGGGGTGTGGTGGTCGCTACGCTGTGAGCATGCGATGCACACGGTGGATAATGGCGGCAGCGATGGCAGCGAGTTCTTGGGGGGCTGCGCAGGGGCAGAGCCCTGAAAGAGACGATGGGACTGGTTCGTCACTCGTTCTCGGCGAGGACGGCCAATGGGTGCAGGGCGCGGCGCCCGAACCGGGTTCTGATGCGGCGGTGCTTGCTGAGGTTCGCTCGCTGATCGCGGCGGACAAGCCGGGCAAAGCGTTCAACATCATCGATCAATGGCTCGACGATCACGAGACGTCGCAGAATCCGCTGTTGGCGCGGGCGTATCTCTTGCGGGGGGACGCGCGGACAGCTGACGGCGACGAGTACAAGGCGTTGTACGACTACGAAACAGTTATCAACGACTTTCCGTCGGACAGCGCGTTTGTGGATGCGGTGACGCGTGAGCTCGAGATCGGTCAGATGTATTTGCACGGGCTGCGGCGCAAGTGGTTCGGGCTGATGCGGATCGAGAACTCGAAGCCATTGGGCACCGAGCTGTTGATGCGGGTGCAGGAGAGGCTGCCGGGCTCGCGGCTTGCCGAGACGGCGGCGGTCGAGCTTGCGGACTTTTTCTACCGTGAAGGTGAGCTGGAGCTCGCGGCGCAGATGTACGACATCCTGCTACGAAACTTCCCGCAAACCGAGTACCGGGTCCACGCGACCGAACGGCGGATTTATTCAAACATCGGGCAGTTCAAGGGGCCTAAGTATTCGGCGGCGGGGCTGGTTGAATCGCGGGCATTGATTGATGATTACCGCTCACGGTTCCCGGTGGAATCACAGGAATCGGGGGTTGGAGATGCGTTGGTGGCGCGGATCGACCACTCGGCAGCGGCGCAGATGCTGACGACTTCGCGGTGGTATCTCAAGCGTAAGGACCCGGTTTCGGCGCGGTTTACGTTGCGGCGATTGATCCGCAAGCATCCGAGCACGGCTGCGGCTGCCGAGGCGGTGGCGTTGCTCCGCGAGCACGGCTGGTTTGATGAACAGATAGAAGCTGAGGCAATGTTGGATGCACCCACAGAGAACGATGCGCCCGACGTTGAAGTTGAAATGCAAGCGACACCACCACCGACCATTGCGCAGCCCGAGCCAAGCACGCCACGGATCAAGCAGATGACCCCGATCGGGGGCGGTCGATGAGGGGGTGGGCCCGGGAAGGGTTGATTCTGTTGGCACTCAGCGCGGTTCAACTCGGGGCGTGTTCTGGGGGTGGCGGGTACACCATGGGCTCGTTGCACGACACCTCGGTGCGAACGGTGGCGGTGCCGATCTTTGAGAATGAGACGTATTCCAACGGGCTCGGGGCGAAACTGACTGAGGCGATTATTACGGAGATCCACAGCACGACTCCTTGGCGGGTGGTGCCGGTGGCGGAGGCTCAGACGACGCTCTCGGGAACGATTACCAATGCGCGGCTTCGGACGCTTGCGATCGAGCGCGGGTACGTCGAGCAGAGCGTGTTTGTGCTGACGGTGGACTTTGCGTGGAAGGACAACGCGCGGGGCGAGGCCAAGGTCGCCCGAGAGGGTTTTTCGTCGGCGGGGTCGTTCATCCCGGTTCGGGGGGTTGGGGAGCCGATCGAGGTGGGCCAGCGTGAGGCGATGGCGGAGCTTGCACGGGACATTGTGGCCGAGCTGGCAGCGGATTGGTGAAACAAGTTGCGGTGGTGCCGGTGGCGGGATGGATGGGGATTGCAGAGGGGGAAGGCCTAGAATCGAGTTGATCGGTAGGAAGGCTCGTGGGCGGTTAGGCTCAAGCGGTGATGTCCAAGCGCCGACCGAACAAGTGGGCGGACTCATGGGTATCACTGCTGTGAGTC
>CAYUVO010000018.1:34061-38031 GCA_964448185.1 uncultured Phycisphaeraceae bacterium | reverse complement strand
ACCCGCCGTCACCCAAAGGCACGCCGCAGATTGAGGGCGAGTTTGCGCTCGACGCCAACGGCATCCTCAAGGTCACCGCGACCGACAAGGCGACCGGCAAGTCCAGCAACATCGAGATCACCAACTCGGGCGGTCTGTCGTCCGAGGAGATCGAGAAGATGAAGGCCGAAGCCGAGGCTCACGCCGAAGACGACAAGAAGCGTCGCGAGGTGGTCGATCTCAAGAACCGCGCCGAAGGCATCGTGGCCCAGACCCGTAAAGCACTCGACGAGCACGGCGACAAGGTCGAAGGCGACGTGCGTGGCAAGATCGAATCCTCGATCAGCAACCTCGAAGACAAGCTCAAAGGCGACGAGGCCGCGCCGATTCAGGCTGCGATCACCGAGCTCGAAAGCTCCGCAAGCGAGCTGGGCAAGATCATGTACGAGCAGGCCGCTCAGGCTGGAGCGGGCGAGAACGCCAGCGAGGCAGCCCCCGAGGCTGCTGGCGACAGCGATGTAATCGACGCCGAGTTCGAGGTCAAGGAAGACAAGAGCTAAGGCTCTTCTCGCAGACGCCCGGCATCAAATCCCCATGCAAATCCACGAGGTCGCCCCATAACGGGCGGCTTCGTTTTTTGTGTGCCTCCGCGAACCCACGCCGATCGAGAGGCGTACTACCCCTGCGGGACGACGGTCTTGAATCTCCCGACTCTCTCTCCTCCAGTCGGCCCGGGCAGCAGTGTCGGGGCCGTCTTTATGCGCAGCGATCCTGTTTCTCGACAAGCCCTGAGTGTCAGCGAGGGGGAGCGGGGGGGGGAGTTGGGGAGGGAATAAAATCTAGCGCTCGCTCCGCAACGCCTCAATGCGTTCGACCATCGCTTGCGCCGCGTGCGCACGGTGGCTGATGCGGTTCTTGAGATTGCGGTCCAGCTCGGCACTGGTCTGTGTGTACTCGGGCGACACAAGAAAGAGCGGGTCGTAGCCGAAGCCGTGCGCGCCACGGGGCACCCCTCCTTGCGAAGATGGCCCGGCCATACCGATGCGCCCAACGAACTCGCCTCGAGTCATCGCGACAATCTCGGGCTGACCATCTTTCACAGGCATCGCCAGCACCATCACGCACACGAACCGTGCGCCGCGCTGCTCGAGCTCGACATCAGCGAGATCCTTCATCAGCCGATGGTTGTTCGCCTCGTCACGCTGTTCACGATCGAGCCCCGTCTCGCAGCCATCGGTCGAGTAGTGGCTCGATATCACGCCCGGCGCTCCGCCGAGCGCATCGACCATGAGGCCCGAGTCATCCGCCAGACATACGCGCCCGGTCTGCTTCGCGTACGAACGGGCCTTGATCGTCGCGTTGGCCTCGAAGGTGGTGCCGTCCTCGACGGGTTCGGTCCATGGCCCGCCGGGCAGCTCGGCGATCGAGACAAACCCCGCCCCGTGGCTTCCTGCTGCCCCGAGCATCGCGTTGAGCTCGCGGACCTTGTGCGGGTTGCCGGTGGCGACAACAATCTGATCGAACCGCGTTGAGGGCTGATTTTGCGGGGTGCTGAGCATCGCTCACCATAGACGCCGCACGATTCACCCATCAACCACGGTTCCGACTGGCCCCGGGCCTTGAGCGTGCGAAGAATCAAGCCTTGCGACCGGCGGCTCTCGCGGAAACTTCCCCAAAGCACACGCCGCCAGCAGCAACCACCGAGGAGCGTTCCATGAGCGAGCAACAGACCATCGACACACTGGCCGAGGCAGCCGTCGCACCCATCGAATCGGGCATGATCGTGGGCCTTGGCACCGGACGCACCGCGTCGCGCGGCGTGGTCTCCCTCGCGCGACGTGTCCGCGAAGAAGGGCTCACCGATCTCCGCTGCGTGTGTACCAGTCACGCGACCGAAACGCTCGCACGGTTCCATCAACTCCCGGTCATCGACTTCGCCGCGGTTGAGAACATTGATTTCCTCTTTGACGGCGCCGACGAAATCGACCCAAAGCTCCGCATGCTCAAGGGTGCCGGCGGGGCGTTCACCCGCGAGCGGGTCGTCGCGTGGGCCGCCAAACGGTGCGTCTATATGGTCGGCGAGGACAAGCTCGTGGATCACCTGGGCGAGCACCGGCTGCTGCCCATCGCGGTGATGTACTTCGGGCTCGCCTCGATTCAGTCTCACCTGAGCGAACTCGATCTCACCGGCTCGCTCCGCAAAACCCTCGAAGGCGAACACTACCTCACCGACAACGGCAACCTCATCATCGACGTCACCCTGAGCCCCGAACACGACCTCGAAGAACTCGCAGCGTCACTCAACGATGTGCCGGGCATCATCGATCACGGCCTGTTCTTGCGTGAAGCCGACGAAGTCCTTGTTGATCGTGACGGCACCGTCGAACGCCTCGAACGCCAAGACGACTAAACCCCTCCAAGGCCGCGCCTGCTCCTACAAGCCCTGAGTATCAGCGAGGGGCTCTTGACTCTTGCCCACTCTCCAAGACCATCAGTCGCAAGGACCGACCACACCGAGCATCGCAAGGAAGTCACCGAACGAGACTTGTCCATCGGGACCAGATGAGCCGAAATCGTCGGCAATGTCTCCCGCACAGCCGATGCCACCAACTTGGCAAGGCCCGATCAATCCGAGCAGCGCGAGGAAGTCACCAAACGACACCTGCCCGTCTGGACCGATCGTGCCCGAGTCATCTGCGATATCGCCCGGACAGCGAGCAAACTCAAGGACATCAAAGATCCGCCGACTATAAAATTGAGTTCCCGATCTGTTGAGGTGCAATCCGTCCGCAAACAAGCCCTGACCTTGGCCTTGATCGAAGCTCACCCCAAAGCTACGCAGATCGAGATATGAAACGCCTGTTGTGCCTTGGGCGTACGTCCGCAGCCCATCCGAGTAATCGATCAACTGGGTATTATCACCATTAATATCATACATCCCGAAGATAACAAAACTAAGATCATCGCTCGGCCGCCCCGTCGACGCCCAGTCGGCTTGTACTGCACCGATCAGTGTATCTATGTTGTCCCCAAACGCTGCGGGCGAGTTCCCGGGCAGGATCCCCAGCGTAAGGCTTGGCTGTGATTCATTGCGATCGTTGAAACCCTCAAAGATCGGCACCAACAGCTTGCCTGAGCCACCTTGAACTATCGCGTCGAGAAATGCTGCCCGTCCCTGCGCATCCCAGATTCCGCCTGTCCACATATTCGTGTACAGGGACCGCACCGACTGTCCACCGAGACCCACGCTGGTCACCGTGATCCCACGGTCATCTTGCTTGAGTGCTCGCACATACACATAGCTCGAATCATCCGAGCCAGATATAAAATAATCCAGAGGTGTAGGCTGAGCCGTAAGGTTCCCGTCAATGGAAAACGCGACATGATCGATACCTGGTGCTGGGAACAGCAGAGTCTGTGTTGCTGATTGGAAGATCGTACTAAACGGAGAGATGCCCAAGCGTGCAGCGCCACGCAGCACATCTGCTCCCGAAGCGCTCACGCCCCAAGCAGAAAGCTCAAGAGGTGCTCCGGCGAGCGCGGAGGATGCGTTGACGAGCACTCCGATGCGCCGCTGGGATCCGGTTCCGGTTGTATACACATGACTTGCGACCGCAAAGTTGGTGAGGGGCGCGGGGGCCGCATCGGGATCGGTGATCCACCCGAACTGAGTAATCAGACGAAATCCGTCGCCCGAGGAAGTTTCGTACAGCAAACCCGTGCCGGCAAGCCCGTAGCGTTCTGCCCCAGCGCGATTCAATCCATCGTCCCAACCGTGACCTCCGAATACCACCACGCTGTCGCCCAAAATCAGCACATCCGCTCGCTGCGTGTGTGCCGCATCGAGCCATGCACTCGTGTCGGAATCAAGATGTACCCAATCGATCTGCCCGTAGCTTGACGCAACAACCCCAAGGGTCGCTGTGAGAGCTGCCAGAGAGCTGCCAGAGAGCTGCCAGAGAGCTGCCAGAGAGCTGCCAGAGAGCTGCCA
>CAYUVO010000018.1:0-33961 GCA_964448185.1 uncultured Phycisphaeraceae bacterium | reverse complement strand
GATATTCTAGTTGCCATTATCTGCCTTTCGCTTCGATCAAACACAAAAGAGTGCTTGAGTGTAATGGGAAGTTACGATCTGGGCAACACAATTCTCATCCTGTATGCTGCTTGGTCTCTTTACTGCCCCTGGGCGAGCGAATAGCCCGGCTGGCCATCGAAGTGCTTGAGAGGCTGGTAGTCCGTGACCCCGAACTTCTCCGCGATCCGACTCAACAACAAGGACGTGATGTCTACTCAAAAAGAACCCGCCGCTCAATGCGACGGGCTCTTCACTGGAATCGATACACCAAGTTGATCCGTGTGCGAGAATCAGTTGGTGCTAATCTATACCAAGGGGTTATCGCTTGCGGCGTACCAGCCCAAGGCCCGCGAGCCCGAGCAGACCCGCAACACCGGGTGTAGGCACAGGCACAATCGAAATCTGGATCGTCGCCAGTAACATCTGCGGATCGATCAGCGTGTTGATCGTGGTCCCGGCGGGAGTCTGCGTGCCGAGGAACACCGAAAGATCTCCCGGCTGGGTCGTAAGCGTTACCACGCCTTGCTCGTCAAGGCCCATGCCGCCGAGTGTTGAGAACGCGGCACCGGTTCCCGTGTTCTGCTCGGTGCCCGCGTCCCAGATATCCGAGCCGAAGATCTGGATCGTGAACGTGCCGCTGGCATCGGTGAGATCGCCGTTGTCGTCGAACACGCGGTAGGCCAACGGATCATCGTTGCCGATGAACGAATCATTCGACGGGATCACCATCGAGGCGAAGCTGAAAAACTGGTACGCCGCAGGGTTCATGGGTGTGACGTACGCCGTCGCGGTTTCACCCGGATCGATCACCGGCGCACCGCCGAAGCCCGCGGGATTGGCCGCGACTCCCTGAAGGTTGCCCGGCACGCCCGAGTTGGCGAAGTCAGTCACCAGCCCGCTGACGTCCCCGACTTCAGCGATTGCTTCAAGTGAGCTCGATGCGGCGCTGCCCACGTCGAAGAAATCGAACGTGCCGTTGGAGAACGCGAACCACGCGGGGGTTAGGAAGAAATCACTGTTCCCCAAGTTGGTCACATCAACGCGAACATCTCCGACGTCCTGGGCACATGCCGAACCAACAACTGCGAGCACACCGATAGCGCCTAATGCTTGCGAAAAACGAATCATTTCAAACTCCAATACTAAAAAACTCTCTGTCACCCGGCCGCGCATAACTCACTCTCTCCTCGAATGGCACGCACCGCATGATCTGTCCCAACATAAACGGACTCGATCCGGTGTTGTTCCACCAGAGGGGAAAATAAACCATGATCGCACCGAATAGAGGGAATCCCTTTGTGTCAAGTTCGCAAGGAACCCCTCGGATTCAGAGGGATTTCATTACTGCCCTTGCGCGAGCGAGTAGCCGGGCTGACCATCGAAGTGCTTGAGCGGCTGATAGTCAGTCACCCCGAACTTCTCCGCGATCCGGCCCAAGAGCGAAATGATCGGCGCCTGCCCGAGCGACGGCGCATCGTGCAAGTCTCGCAGCTCGAACCGCACCCGACAGTAATCCACGATCTCCGTGTACACACTCGAGCTGGGCCACACCTGCGTGCCGCGATTGGACATCATCGTGAGCTTGAACCGCGTGGTCGAACAGATCCCCTTGAGCCGATCCGCCAGCTCGTTGGGGTTGAGCGTCGTATCAAGATAGATATCGCAGCCTATGAAGACGCTGGTAACCGTCTCGAACGTTTGCATCAGCGTGTTGGTCCGCGGCCGCTCGGAGCGTTCAAGATCGATCGCGTCACTCACATCCTCACTGATCGGTTCGCGGCTCGCCGGCTTCTTACCCAGATGGTCGATGATCGCCTTGGCATACGCCTGGGTACTCACCGCATCGGTTTCGAGTTGCTGGCCGAAGTCCCCGGTATGCACGCCCGATTCAAGCGTTGCCAACAGCGCGTTCTCGATGATCGCGGCCTGCTTGCGCAGCCCTATATGCCGAAGCATCATCAACCCACTGAGCAGCAGGCTCGTCGGGTTGGCGAGTCCTTTGCCCGCGATGTCCGGGGCCGTGCCGTGAACCGCCTCGAAGATCGAGATGTGCTGACCGATGTTGGCGCTGGGCGCAAACCCGAGCCCGCCGACGAGCCCCGCTGCCAGATCGCTCACGATGTCGCCCTGCAAGTTGGGCAGCACCACCATCTGATACTTCTGAGGTCGCAGCACAAGATTCATGCACAACGCATCGATAATCACGTCGCCCGTCTCGATCTCGGGATATTCAACGCCCATCTTGCGGAACCGATCGAGGAACAACCCGTCGGTCATCTTCATGATATTGGCTTTGTGGCCGCAGATCACCGACTTGATCCCGAGCCTGCGCGCCGTCTCGAATGCTTCTCGATGAATCTGGTCACACCCGGGCGCCGAGATCAGCCGCTTGCATTCGATCACGTCGTTGGTGAGCCGGTGCTCGATCCCGCCGTAGGTGTCTTCGACGTTTTCTCGAACGACATAAAAATCTACCGGCACACCCGCCCGCGAGAACACCGTCTCCACGTTGGGCAACGCCTGGAAGTGCCGAATGTTCGCATACGCGCCGTACATCTTTCGCAGCGAAACATTGATCGACTTGCCCCCGCCCCCGATCGGCGTGCCCATGGGGCCCTTGAACAGCACGCCGCACTCTTCGACCATCGCGATCGCCTCGTCGGTCATCCCCCGGCTGTCCTTCGCAAACACCCGCTCACCCATCTCCACGGGCACAAACTCGATATGACCCGTCACCCCCGCAGCGTCAAACACCGCCACCACCGCGTCCATCACCTCAGAACCGATCCCATCACCCGGCGCGTTTGCAATACGGAGCTTGGTCGTCACAGCTGGCTCTCCTGCTCATCTTCTTGAAGGGTCTTGTTCGCAACATCGGCACGTCTCGATGGGATCACCCCATGAAAAACACCCGCCGAGACCAGACGATAGGAGCAACGCGTCCAAGGAGCACGCCCAGAAATCACGCCCAGGGATCATGCCGGCTCGTCGCTCGCGAGAGGCGTTCGAGAATCGCGGCCCACATCGGGTCGCCATCGCTCGCGTCCGGGCGTACCACCACGATCGTGCTAACTCCTCCCCCCACCCCCACTCGCCCCCCAACAACCTCATCCGCCTGACGCAGCGCCGAATACAGCCCCGCTGCATACCCACGAGCCGAAACGGGCAGCTCGATCACACATGCCCCCGCATGCTCCAAGCGTTCGCACCCTGCCTGCATCAGCACCACCACCGCCCCCCCGCTCTCGCACGAACCGATCAACGCCTTGAGCCCCGCCCCGAACCCAGGCAGGTCATCCACCAGCACTGTGCGCGCACGCGGCCTGTAGTGCGGCCCGAGCCTGCCGGGCGACGCCTCGATCTGCCCGGCTTCATCTGTCTCTCTCACCCTCACCGGCTCGCCCAAGACCTCCTCGATCTGTGCGGATCCGATCATGCCGGGCCTCAAGATCTCCAGCGTCTCGACCGCGAAGACCGTTGATTCGATCCCCACTTCGCACGCCCCGCCATCGAGCACGAGCAGGTCCGGGAAATGCCCCGCCGCGTGCGATGCCAGCGTGGGTGATACATATCCCGAGGGGTTCGCGCTCGGAGCGACCAAGGGCCGATTGACCGCTTCGAGCAGCGCGCGAGCGACCGGGTGCGCCGGACACCGCACCGCGACCGTCGGGCCATTGGCCGTCACCACGCCCGGCACGCACGAAGCCGCCGGCACCACCAGCGTCATGGGCCCGGGCCAGAACGCCCGTGCGAGTCGTTGTGCGCACAGACTCCATTGATCTGCCACAGCCATCGCCATGCGCTCATCTGCAACATGTACGATCAACGGGTTGTTCGTTGGCCTGTCCTTGCGCACAAACACCGATTCAACCGCAGCAGGATTGCTCGCGTCGGCACCGAGGCCATAGACGGTTTCGGTCGGGAACACCACAAGCGAGCCACCCCTGAGCAACTCGGCCCCGCGTTGGATGGCTTCGAGCGTTGGCTGCTCGATGGGCATCAGGGACCGACCGGAGTCATGCGCCCCGTTTGGGGCGTCGCTGCCTCGGGTGTCGCTTCGGGAGCCGGAGCAACTGACGCAACAGGTTCTTCAGCCGCTGAGGTTGGGATTGGGGTTGGCGTCGGCTGTGCGCGCGCTGCGGGAGTCGGTGCTGGTAGTGACACGCCCGACCACTGGCGGTTGCCGCCGACCGGATCGGGCACCACCAACTCGATGCGGTTGCGCGAAAGGATCGTCCCGGTGGCACGGTGCAAGTCGCTGACCCCTCTGTTGAAATCGGCGAGCGCCTGAATCTCGTTCTGCTCTGCGTTCGACACCCGTTCTTGACGGGTAAGCAACTGATCGAGTTGCAGCGCGGTCCGGCCCTGGATGTATTCGAGCTGGACTTCGAGCGACCGCAGCGACTCGGCTGCTGCCATCCGCGCCGCCTGCGTCTGATTCACGAGGGTGTAGTTGAGCCTCACCGAGTCCAGCGCGTCCTTGACCTCACGCACAATGTTCTGCACCGTGTTGCGGAACGAGAGCACCGCCTGCTGGCGTTCGAGCCGACGCTGGCGATAACTCGACTCGGCCAACCGATTCCCGATGGGCTGCTCAAAGACCAACCCCACAAGGTAATCGATGAAGTGCCCCTCGAAGGTCGTGTCGTACACCGAGAGATCGTCGTCGAGCCCGTTGAGTCCGAACTGGGTCCGCAGGTCGAGCTGGGGCAGCCGAAGGTTGTCGGCGACGGCTTGCTGAATCGACGAGTTGTCGATCGACAAGATCGCCTGGGTGACTTCCGGGCGTTTCTCGATCGCGGTGGTGATCGAGTCGAGCAGGCTGTAGGTCACGGCTTCATCAATAGGATGATCCGCGGGCAGCAGCAAGACCTCCGAGCCCACGGGCAGCCTCGGGTCGTTGATGAACTGCTTGAGCCGATCGCTGTTGCGTCGCAGCGCGATCTCAGCCGTCACCACGTTGCTCCGACGAGACTGCACCCGCGAGACCGCGTCGGAGAGCTGCGCCTGATCGACGTCGAGCCCCTCGTTCTTGCGGATCTCGAGCTGATTCTGCACGACGATCCCGCGTTCGAGCAGCCTTCGCAAAATCATCAGATTTCGCTGGCCCTGATAGACGTCCCAATACGACGACTCGACGTTGTGGACGAGCTGGTTGAGATCCGATTGCAGCTGAGCGATCGCATCGCGTTCGATGTTGCGATTGATGCGGACCTGTGCAAGCGTGACGTCCGAGCCAAAGTTTCGCAGCAACGGCTGGTCATAGGTGAACGTCAGATCGAGCGAGGTCGAAGGATCGGGCGTGAAGGTCTGTCCCGGGGCGTCGGTGTCGCTGTAGATCAGGGTCTGGTCGATGGCGAACTGCCCGCCGCTGGTGGTGGGTCTGCGGAGCCCGCTGGTCGAGTTGAGGCTGTTGGACTGTTGAACGCCTCGATTGGTCGCTCCGAGGAATCTCAGTGTGGGCGTAATCGAGTCCGAGTTGGACCAGGTGAGGTTGCTGGTAAAGACCCAATCGAACGCGGATTCTGCCTGCACGACCTGTGATTCGGCGATCGCGGGCTGGAGCCGGGCGAACTGGATGGCCAGGTTTTTATCGACCGCGGTTCGGATGGCGTATTCGAGGGAGATCTCGACGATCTCCGAGGCGCTGCCGAAGAGGTCCTTTCCGATGTCACGCTCGGCGCCCTGATACGAAGCAGGCCCGGCCATCAACGCACCCTCGGCCCGAAACTCTGGCTCAATCGGGAGTTGCGCTACATAATCCACGCGGCTGGTCTGCCGAGGCTCGGGATGAGCCTGCGCCGAGCGGATCTCTTGGCGGACCGCCTGGATGACCGAGGCACGCAAATCGGCCTCGCCGCGTTGCGCCAAGGGCGAGGAGCAGCCGCCCAGAGCCATAAGGGCGAGTCCGGCGGAAACGCTTGCCCCTGTGGCCAGAGCGGCTCGCAGTGCTGGGCGTGACAAGCCACGGGCCATGAGCAGATGAATCGGACGCATCGAGAAAGAAGTCTGCATGGGTCTTGAATCCTTGGCTCCAATGAGCCCCTCGGCGGCCTGTGAACGGGTTACACTACGGTGTTCATCCGCCTCACGCTTCCCCAATCTCCGGCAGGCCTCAAGAGACTTACCCATCGTTCTAGTGCGGTGGAGACGGACGCATGGGAGGACGGGCGGGGGACGATCTGGACGAAGACTCTTTGAGCAAGGAAGACGCCATGAAGAACACGTTGAAGATTCTCAAGATGTTGAAACCGTGGAATCTCAACGCCTCGCTCGTCGTCGCTGTCTGGGTCTGTTCGTCCGTTGTGGGTCTCGCGGGAGCCCAGATCAACCGGGTTGAGCCGTATTACGCGGTGGTCACGGTTGACCAAACGACTCTCCGCGCTGGCGATATGCCCCAGTATTACACGGTGGCCATTCTCGACGCGGGCTCCATGCTACGCGTCGACGGAGCCGGGGGCGGCTGGGCAAGGGTGGGCTACCCCCAACAAGCCACCGCATTTGCTGCTGGCCGAGACGTCAAGGACCTGGGCAACAACACCCTTGAGGTCACCCGCCCCACCTCTCTGCTCGCTTCGAGCCTCGACAGGGGCTACGGCGGGAGCTGGCAAAAACTCCTGCCACAAGGCTCCGAACTCGTCGCGGGAGACTCTCTGACGTACACCAAGCCCGTCACCAAAGGCGATGGCTCGATCGCGGCCTATGTCATTTCACCCCCGACGAGCGCACGGGCATTCGTCGAATCAAGCCTGATCCGCAAGGCTACCGAGCAGGAGATCGCAGAGTTCTTGGCCGATTCGGGTCTCGAACCAGAAGCCACGCCAACCCCTACGAATACGGATGAAATCCCTGCCCCAGCCGCGATCACCTCTCAGCCAGCCGTCGAAATGACGAATGAACCAACGGGCGAAGAAGTCATCTCGCTCATCGATGAGATCGTCATCCCCGGCTCAGAATCCACCCCCGAGCCCACGAGCAACCAGATGCAGCCCGTGACGACCAACACGCCCACCGCACCAACGACCGAAATCGTCGTGCCGGTGGTCACCGACGTGACCGATATGGTCACAGAGATCGTCACCGATGCGGTCATCGACGTGCCGCCGCTCAACGACACCATCGAGGTGCTGCCCGCAGATTCGACGCCAGGTCTGACGACAACTCCTAAGCCCTCGGCAGACACCGCCGAACGAGTCGAACAGCTCGAAGCGATGATCGATTCCTCGCTCGATGTGGAGCATCTCGAAGCGGTGTTCACGAATGTTCGTCAGCAGTCTTTGATGGCCGCAGAGCTCGGCGAGCTGCGCGATCAGTTCCAACGGGTCCGCGATCAGCTCGGTGCTCAAGCCTACGACCAGTCCACCGCCACCCGGATTGACCAACGCCTCGCGGTCCTCGATGTCATGATCGACCTGCGTGACCGCCGCCGCGAGCTCGCAGCCCAGCAATCGGCCATCACGGTTATGACGACGCAAGTCGAACGCCGCATCAGTGCTGCGTCATCGCGCGCCGCGTACACGGTCGTCGGTCAGCTTGTCCCGAGCACGATCTACGACGGGCTGCGCTTGCCCATGCTCTACCGCATTGTCTCGGTCGACCAGACCGGCACCCGGACCATCGCGTATGTGTCGGATACCGAACAACTCGGGCTTGCGCAGAAAGTCGGCCGCGTGGTCGGGTTTACCGGCACCATCGGGATCGACCCGACGCTGGGCGTTCGACTGGTCAAAACCAACAACGTCAGCGTGCTCCAACCCGGGGGCTGACATTCCGTTCGTGTGTCTGATTGTGTGACTGACGTAAAGGTGATCGATGCCCGGTTCATTGCAGGCAGCCAGCGGCCTGTCGGGCCTCGATGACGGCGTCCAAGCCGCAGACCAGGTGTGCGCACGCATCGAGTCGCTCTTGGACAAGCCCTGCGATCTGGTCGTGCTCTGCCTGAGCAAAGCCCACAGCGAGGCCGCAGCGGACATCGCCCGCAGATTCCGCGAACGCCTCAACCCTGCCGTGCTCGTGGGTGCGATCGGCCGAGGCGTCATCGGTGGTGCGCTCGAGTCAGAAGAAGGCACCGCGTGCGCAGCAATCGCGATGAGTGGCGTCGATGCCACACCCTTCTCCTTTGAAACACCCGAAGAAGCACACAACGCGATCCCCGCAGCCCGCGCAGCGATGTTGTTCGCCGACACCGCGAGCGTTCCGAGCACCTCGCTCGTCGAAGCGATCGGTCAGCATGACATGCCAATCCTCGGTGCTTGCATCGGCACGCGGGGCGTGCGATCCAAAGACTCCGAGGGCATGTACCACCCGCCCGTCACGCTCATGCTCGATGGGCAGATACACCGGCGGGGCGTGGTCGGGGTGAGTCTTGGGGGCGATCGTCTCGAAGCCACCACGTTCGTGAGCCAGGGGTGCAGGCCCGTGGGCGAGAACTGCCTCGTCACCAAAGCATCACGCAATATCATCTATGAGCTCGGTGGTCGGCCCGCTGCGCAGGTGCTGCGTGACGTGCTCGAACGCGAGCCCCAAGAGGTCCGCAAGGCAGCGCGGCGTGGCGTGCTGCTCGGGCGCGTGGTCAACGAATACCTCCCCCGCTTTGGTCGCGGGGACTACCTCATCCGTGATGTTGCTCGGGTGCTCATTGAACAAGACGCTCTCGCGCTCAACGACTTTGTGCGGGTGGGTCAAACCGTGCGGTTCCATATCCGCGACCGAACGACAGCGGCTGAAGACCTGGCGCTACTGATGGATGTCCAGAAACTTCACGGCCCGCCCGCAGCTGCGATCACACTGATCGGTGAAGGCCGGGGACGTGGATTATTCGGCAAGCCCAATCACGACGCGGGCTCGATCAGCCGAGCGTTCAACCGCTTGGTCCCGGGTCCCGAACTCGCCAAGCCAGGCAGAGCGATTGACACCGGCCCGGGGAGCCTGCCGATGACCGGCTTGTTCTCATCGGGCGAGATCTGCCCGGTCGCGGGCAAGCCTTTGCTGCACACGCATAGCGTGTGCTCGCTGCTGTTACGACAGACGGGGATGTAACGCAGAGAGAACACCTCGCAAAGTGTTCCACCCCAAGCTCCCGCTTGGGGCTCGATGGCGGGTACGGTCTTGGGGCTCGGTCTTGGGGCTCGATGGTTTCTACATCTTGGCATGCATTTTGGTAAACGCTGCGAAGCACGCGAGTGTTTCGGGGCTGACGTGGTGCTCGATGCCTTCCGCGTCAATGGCAGCGACCCGCTGCGAAACCCCGATCGCAAGCAAGAACCGGTACACCGTCTCGTGTCGAGCTTTGCAGTCCGAGGCCAACCGCCTGCCTTTGGAAGTCAGCTCGATGGGTTGATGCCGCGCGGTTGTTGCCAGCCCGGCATCGACCAGCCGCTTGACCGTGCGCACTACGGTGACATGACTCACGCCGAAGCGTTCAGCCAGATCCGTCACCCGGCACGTCTCGCGTTGCTCGATCACTTCGGCGATCGCTTCGACATAGTCCTCAGCGGTTTCCGCCGCGTGGTCCTTGCGTGTACGGAGATGGGCTGCGGTGGTTGGTCGCGGGGCCATGGGCCGTCCTTGTGAATCGAGCCTGCATCGCTCGACGGGTGCTGGGCGGATTATAGGTCCACTACACGTCTTATCCCGGCGTCTTGGTCTCAAGGCAGACACCCAGCCCCAGCACGATGCGATTGGCGTAGCCAAAGTACGCCGCCGCTTGTGCCACATCGAGAATCTCACGATCGTCGAGCCCTGCTGTGCGCAGCGCCTCGATATCGCTCTGGGTGATGTTGCTGGGTTCGCGCGTGAGCTTGATTGCGTAGCGGGTCATGGCTCGCTCTCGCTCGGTGAGCGAAGCATCATCACCCGAAGAAAGCTTGTCAGCGAGAGGCTTTCGGTCACTGTTGAGCAGGTGTTCGAGTCCTTTGGTGTGGTGGGTGAGGCAGTACGCGCAGCCGGTGGTTCGACTGACGACCACCCCGATCATCTCTCGCTCCGCTCGGCTCACCGGGCTTTGCATCTTCATCGCCTGCACATATAACTCACAGTGCGCCGCCATCGATGCCGGGTTGAGCGAATGCACCTTGAGCACGTTGTCCACCGAGCCATCGGGTCCCGAGAACTTCGCGTACAGCTCGGCGAGCTCGCCGGTGGCATCTGCTTCGTCAATGGTGCGGATGTAGCTCATGATGCACGGAGTGTATTCGCTCGCCTCTGTGTAGACCCGACAGTGAGCCTTGCTGGCTTGCCCCCCAGGCTTAGCCCCGGCGGCAGAACTTCTCGAGGATCGCCCCCCCGGGCTGCTCAAGCGGAACCGAGCCGCCAAGTCCGAGCAGCACCGCTTCACCCGTCCGCAGATGCACTCCGGGTTGACCGATCCCGTCGACGAGCCACGAGAGCAGTTCGCTCACCGTCGGGTTGTGCCCGATGAGTGCCACATGCGCATCGGGATGCTCGCCCCAGGTCTGGTTGAGCGTGTCGATCGCATGCGAGAGCCGATGCTCACACGTCAGCAGCGGGCACCGCGCCGCTGCGACCCCGAGCACTTGGGCGATGGTCTGTGCGGTGGTCCATGTCCGCACCGCTGGGCTTGCGACGATGACGGCTGGCCGAGCGGCATCCGCAGCGAGAGTCTCGCCGAGCCAGAGGGCCTGTTGGCGTCCTTCCTCATCGAGGGAGCGATCGGTATCGTGGCCTGATGGGCTTGATGATTCGGCTCTGCCGTGGCGGATGATCCACAGGCTCGGGCCTTGGCTACGCTGCATGCCTCTAGCATGGTCGAGGAACCTTCAGAATGCAACACCAAGATATTCTGATCGGCTTTGTGCTCATGCTCACCCTGGGGGTCGGTGCCCAGTGGATCGCGTGGTGGCTCAAACTGCCCTCGATTCTGCTGCTGCTCGCCTTTGGCATTCTCGCAGGGCCTGTATCGGCGCTCGTGCTCCCGGGTGGTCAGCCCCTGCTCGACCCGGCGCGGTGGCTCGGGGACGACCTGCTCCTGCCTCTGATCTCGATGGCAGTCGGGCTGATTCTCTATGAAGGCGGTCTGACGCTGCGGTTCCGGGACATCGCAGCCAACAACACGGTGGTCTGGAAGCTGATCTCGCTGGGGGCTTTGGTGACCTGGGTCGGGGTCGCAGCGGGCGGGATCCTGTTCCTAGGGCTCTCCCCCGGAATCGCAGTCCTGCTCGGAGCCATTCTCACGGTGACCGGACCAACGGTCATCGGCCCGCTACTCACCCACGTCAGGCCCATCGGCCCGAGCGGCCCGATTCTCAGATGGGAGGGCATCGCGATCGACCCGATCGGGGCGCTGCTTGCGGTGCTGGTATTTGAGATATTACTCGTAGGGAGGGGCGGTGAAGAACTCGGCATGCCGTTGGCGTCGATGCTCCGCAGCGTGGTGCTCACGGTGGTCGTCGGGGGCGGGATGGGAGCAGCAGCCGCGTGGCTCTTGGTGTTCCTGCTCAAGCGATACCTCGTGCCCGAGCAGCTCCAAAACCCGGTGTCGCTCATGCTGGTGATGGTGGTCTTTGCGCTCTCGGATCTCGTACAAAAAGAATCCGGCCTGCTCGCTACGACGATCATGGGCATCGTGCTCGCCAACCAGCGGGTCGTCGGCGTGCATCACATCCTCGAGTTCAAGGAGAACCTGCGGGTGCTGTTGTTGTCGATGCTGTTCATCGTGCTCGGCGCTCGGCTTGATCTTGCGGGCTTCAAAGACATCGGGCTCGGGGTGATCCCATTTATCGTGGTGCTCATCGTGTTCATCCGGCCCGCAGGTGTGTTTCTTTCCACGATGGGCTCGAAGCTTGGCCGAAAGCAACGGCTGCTCATCGCGATGATCGCACCGCGCGGGATTGTGGCCGCCGCAGTGGCGTCCGTGTTCGGACTCGCGCTCGAAAGCGAGGGCATTCCGGGCGCCGAACTGCTCAGCCCGATCGTGTTCACGGTAATCCTTGTGACCGTTGTGTTCTATGGGCTGACCGCTGCGCCGCTCGCACGCAGGCTGGGCATCGCCGACACTGACCCGCAGGGGCTGCTCATCGTCGGAGCGTTCCCTTGGGTCCGTGATCTGGCGTTGGCGCTGCACGACCGGGGCGTCAAGATCCGTTTGGTCGATGCGAACTACCAGAACATTCAATCGGCGCGCATGGCCGGGCTCAACGTGTGGTACGGCAACGCTCTGGGCGAACACGCCATGGACGAGATCGATCTCACAGGCATCGGCCGCGTCTTCGCAGCCACTCCCAACGACGAGGTCAACGCACTCGTCGCCCAGCGGTTCTCACGAATTCTCGACAAGGCCAACATCTATCAGCTCATCCCGCATCAACAAGGCACCAAACGCAAAGGGATCTCCGAAGATCTTCAGGGCCGAGCGATCGGGTCCGACACACCCACTTTTGAGGAGCTCGACAGCTACCACCAACGCGGCGGGATTGTCAAGGTGACTACGCTGAGCAACGAGTTCACATACGACCAGTTCCGCATGTTGTATGGCAAAGGTGCAAAGGTGCTATTCGTGCTCCGCGATAAAACCAAACTCGATGTCGTCACGGGCCAAAGCCCAGACCCTGAACCGGGCGACACGATCTTTGCGGTGGTCAACCCCGACGAGCTGTTCATGCTGTAATCGCCGGGGTTTCAGACGATCGCCCTCACGATGCGATCGAGCCCCTCGAAGTCCTTGAGCACACGCACCGATGTAAGCCCGTTTGTGTGTTCCATCAGCGTGCGCACTGCATCAGTGGTACACATCGCGACTTCTATAGCTAATAAACCGCCGGGAACAAGTCGCTCGACTGAGCCTTCGATGATCGGCCGCACAAGGTCGAGCCCGTCTTCACCGCCGCGCAACGCCAGCTCGGGTTCATGGTCCTTGACGTTCGCCGGCACCTCGCCCCACTCATGATCGGGGATGTAAGGCGGATTCGAGACAATCGCTGCGAAACGTCCATCGTCATATGCCTCACTCAACGCTCCATACAGCGAGCCCTCAGCAAACTCAACGCGATCGCTCATGCCAAGTGTGTCCGCGTTCTCCTTCGCAATCGCCAACGCATCGGCACTGATATCGGTCGCGAGGAGTTCACGCGCCGGCAGATTCTTTGCCAATGCGATCGCCACGCAACCACTCCCGGTGCATAGGTCGAGCACCTTGCCCGCGGGCGCTCCGTCCGCCCGCAGATGATGGATCGCACATTCAACGAGTGTTTCGGTCGATGGTCTCGGGATCAGCGCCCGGCGGTCGGCCTTGAAAGCCATGCCATAGAACCACGCTTCATTGGTGAGATACTGCACGGGTTCGTGTTTGAGCGCACGAGCGGTCAGCTCGCGGAGCTTGGCGAGTTCATTAGTGGTCGCGGGCCGATCGACTTCCATGTAGAGCCGCATGCGTTCGCAGCCAAGAACGTGCGCGACGAGCAGCTCAGCTGAAAACCGAGGGTCGTCGAGCTGCTTGTCTGCAAATGCCTTGCCCATCCAAGCGAGCAGCGATCGGGTTGTCCATATCTTAGTTTGCATCACTTGCTCTCAAACCAGCTCTGGCCCGATGCAACATCCACAACGAGCGGCACCTTGAGCGTCATCGCGGCCTCCATCCGTTCAACAATCACACCCTTCGCCTCGGAGACGCGCTCGATCGGCGTCTCGAAAACAAGCTCATCGTGGATCTGCAAGAGCATCCGCGTGCCTATAAGGGCGTCCTGCGGCGTGTCCAAGACGAGGCGTTCGTGCAGATCCACCATCGCGATCTTTATAAGGTCCGCAGCCGATCCTTGCACAACCGAGTTGATCGCCATCCGCTCGGCCATCGCCTTGCGAGAGGGATTGTTCGAGTCGATCTCATTGATCGGCCTGCGTCGTTTCATCATCGTCTCGACGTAGCCGTGCGTGCGTGCATATTCGACGCACTCTTCGAGGAACGTTGTGATCCCGGCGAAGCGTTGCTTATATCCCGCGATGATATCGCTTGCCTCGGTGTTGGAGATATCGAGCCGCGATGCGAGGCCGTAGGCGGTGATGCCGTAGACGATACCGAAGTTGACCATTTTCGCGCCCGAGCGTTGTTCGTTTGTAACGTCTTCGAGTTTGATGTTATGAATCTGCGCCGCGACGGCTCGGTGGATGTCTTCGCCCCGCATGAACGCATCAATCAATGCAGGATCGTCTGAAAGATGTGCCAGCAGCCGAAGCTCGATCTGCGAATAGTCCGCTGCGATGAGTACATTTTCCGGCTCCGCGATAAACGCCTTACGAATCTCTCGCCCGATCTCGGTGCGGATCGGGATATTCTGTAAGTTAGGATCCGATGATGAGAGCCGACCCGTCGCGGCGACCGTCTGATTGAAGCTCGCATGAACCCGCTTGGTCCTCGGCAGAATATCATCTTTGATCGCACCGAGATAGGTGTTGACGAGCTTGGTGAGCTGGCGATAATCCAGCACGAGCTGCGGAATCGGCGTTGTTACTTCGGGCTTGGCAGCAAGCTTGGTGAGCACCTGCGCATCAGTCGATGGCCCGGTCTTGCCGCGACGCAGAGGCCGAAGCCCGAGCCCGGGCGTTTCGTCGTCATCGGGCTTGTTGAACAAGAAGCCCGCGAGCTGCTTGGGAGAATCTGGATCAAACGTACGGTGCGCCGCTTCGAGTGCAGCATCGTTGATCTCTTTACGAAGCCGCTCGATCTCGAGTTCGAGCCGTGCGCGTTGTCGATCGAGTTCGTCGGGATCAACATGGATGCCGTTGTATTCAAGCTCCGCGAGCACCGCCACCAACGGCATCTCGAGTTCCGTCATGAGCCCCATGAGCGAAGCGTCTTTGAGTTGCGGCTGCATGAGCAACGCAAGCTGCAACGACACGTCCGCGTCTTCCGCCGCATAAGGCGTTGCCTGATCCAACGGCACCTGGTCGAACGTCTTCTGATTCTTGCCCGTTCCAATCAGGTCTTTGATTGATACATTCTCACGTTCGAGCAACGCAAGCGATAACGCGTCAAGACTATGACTCGAACGCGAGGCGTCAATCAGATAGCTCGCGACCATCGTGTCGCAACTCATCGGATGCAAAATCCCACCAAGACGCACTCCGGCATTGCGGAGAACTAATAAATCATACTTTAGATTATGCCCGATCTTCGCAACCGAATCATCTTCAATGATTTCCTTGAGCACGCTCAGCACCTGATCGACTGTTAGATGCTCCTCGCCCTCGGGCGCGCGCACAGGCACATACCAACCCGTCCCCTGCTTGGCCGAAAAACTCAGCCCCACCAACTCCGCACGCATCGGCCTGATATGCGTTGTCTCGGTGTCGATCGCAATTACATCTGCTGCTCGCAGCTCAATGGCCAGCTCATCGAGCTCGCCCAGCGTGCGCACGCAGCGGTAGTCTCCCTGCACCTCGCGGACCTGCGAATGCCTGTCGCAGACCCCGGCAGCAAATAACGAATCCGCTGGCGGAGATTCGGGAATGCGTGTCGTTGAACCCTTCGCACCCGAGCCACCCAGCAACGCACGAAGATCGCTCTGATAGCGATTGAACCCGAGTTCTTTAAGGATCGGTTCCAGTGCTTCGAGATCAACCAATGCAACTTCGCACTTGTCCAACTCAAACTCGATAGGCGTCTGTGTTCTGAGCGTCACCAGATCAAGGCTCATCGGCAGCCGATCGAGCGCTTCTCGAATGTTCTCTCGCCGCTTACCCTTGATCTGCCACTCGCCCTTTGGTTTGGCGTCATCGAGCACCTCGGCAGAGATCGCTTCTAAGGTTCCAAACTCCGCCACGAGCTGAGCAGCGGTCTTGGGGCCGATCCCCGTCACTCCCGGCACGTTATCAACCGTGTCTCCCATGAGCGCCAACATCATCGGCACCTGCTCGGCACTCAGCCCCGTCTGCTCACGCAACATCGCCTCGGTAAACGCGATGTCCGTGTGAACGTCGTACATCTCAAAAGCATCCGCAGCCAACAACTGCTTGAGATCCTTATCCTTACTTATCACACGCACCAGCACATCGCTCTCTCGAAGCTGCGTGGCAACCGTCGCGATCACATCATCAGCTTCGTACCCTTCTGAGCTGAGCAACGGCACACCGATCGCTTCGAGCAGCGAAACACACCGCTTGACCTGCACCGGCAGATCATCCGGTGGCGGCGGCCGGGTCGCTTTATACGCCGGATATAACTCGCTGCGAAACGTGCCGCGATCGCCCGAAACATCCAACGCCACCGCCAATAAATCCGGCGGCCCCGACATGTTCGGCTGGTCACCACGCAAGAGCTTGAGCAGCATCCCCACAAAGCCATACGTTAGGTTCGTCGGCTCGCCCGTCACCGGGCTCGTCATCGGCGTGCGAACCGCGTGGTAGGCACGAAAGAACTGCGCGTACCCGTCAATAAGATAGAACGACTGTTTCACGCCTGCACAACCATCGCTGCGTCGTGCAATGTGCGAGCCCGATCAAGGTACGCCTGCCCGGGTTCGAGTCCTCGCCGGCTCATCACTACACGCATCGTGTCGAGCCACCGATCATACTTGTACCGGCTCTCGCCCCGATCGGTCGCCCACACAAACCGCCCCACACACCCGACGATAAACCCCGACACCGCGAACATGCTCCCCGCGTGCAATACCGTGCCCGTCGAGATCTTGCTCCCGATCGCAAACTTTACATGGTCCCCGATGATCGCGCCCAAAAACGTCTGCCCCGTCGGCTCTTTGTTCGCCCCGCCGGGGGTCGCGCTCGCAGATATCTGCGTGTAGGTGTTGAGCAGGTTTGAGCCGTTGGTCCCGGCACCAAAGTTCACCCACTCGCCCACGAAGCTATGACCCAAAAATCCTTCGTGCGCCTTGTTCGCGTACCCCTGGAAGATGCACGCCGCGACTTCGCCCGCGATCTTACAGTGCGCCCCCACCGACGTCTGACCACGCACCACCGTGTTGGGATGCACCACGCAGTCTCGCCCGATCGAGCTGGGACCGAACATCACCGCTCCGGGCATCACTTCCGATCCCGACGAAACCGCGACCGGGCCGTCCTCCACGTTGAACACCACGCCCGGGTGCACCGTCGCATCCGGGTGTAAAAACACCCGCTCAGCAGGCCCGATGACCGTCACGCCCTCGGGGATCGGTGCGCGCTTGCGGTGCTGCGCGATGAGGTCGAGATCGAACCGCAGCGACGAATCCAGCGCCGCGATGACTTCCCAGGGCCGTTCGAGCAGCGTGTGCGATTCGGCGAGCACCACCGCAACCCCATCGAGGGAGTCCGCGTGCGTGCCCGTGAGCAGAGCGTGCGCCTGAGTCCTGGGCACCCTCGCCGCGATCAACTCCCCCTCCGGTGCGTACAACGCCATGCCCGGTTCCAGCGAGCGTGCGCCATCGGGCAACAGCGGGCAGCGTCCATTGAGGAGCAAAAAATCGTCCGCATCGGCATCGAGCCGATTGATCCACACATCGTGCCGCTCGCCGGTGAGCGCCGCAATGGCAGCCGGGACGTACAGCGCCGAGACGTGCAGCCCGAGGTCCGCCTCGTGGCGTTCGAGCGTCGTCAAAGCCCCGGTTCGGACATCAAATACAGCGCGAAAGTCCGTCAACGGGGACAACTCGGCCGTGCCATCATCAAAGACCACAAGGTGCATGCGCCGAGTGTATCGCCCCGCATCCAACCGGGCCTAGGCTCGACCCATCATGCGATCAGGCATCATCTTCGACCTCGACGGCACGCTCGCCAACTCCGAGCCCATCCACGAACGCGCCCTGAGAATGGTCGCCCAAGACCTCGGCATGAACCTCTCCCCCGAGCAGTTCATCGAGCTGTGCGTCGGTGTGGGCGATCTTCCCTCCCTCGTCAATATCGCCCGGGCCAACAACCGAACCCTGACCCACGACCAGCTCCTCGATCTCTCCGCCGCCAAGCACCAGGTGTTCGCCGAGATTCTCTCATCAGAAGGCGTGCCCGCCTACGACGGCGCCGCCGAGCTGGTCCGAGCCGCAGCCGACCGCGTACCCGTTGCCGTCTGCTCGGGATCGCGCCGCCAGACCGTGATGGCTGTCCTTGAAGCCCTCGGCCTGACCACCGTTCCGCGTGCCATCGTCACGCTCGATGACGTCACCCAAGGCAAGCCACACCCTGAGCCGTACCTGCGGACCGCCGAGTTGCTCGATCTTTCGCCCGAACACTGCGTCGCCCTCGAAGACACGCCCTCGGGTGCTCGATCAGCACTCGATGCTGGTTTGGGCGTCGTCGCTGTCGAGCACAGCGTGCCAAAAAGCGAACTCGCAAACGCCCACCGTGTGGTCGAGCACATCAACCAACTGAGCGTTGATGACCTGCTCTCGGTGTAGCGATATTGAACTGTATCTTTACGATTCGCCCGATGAATCAGGCGCGGGCACCAAAGCCTTGCGGACCTCTTCGAGCAGCCGCTCAATCTGGAACGGCTTGAAGAGCACGCACTGCAACCCGTCGTCGCTCGCCCGGACAATCGAATGGTGCGGGTCGTACCCGAACCCGGTCATCAGCACCACCGGGATGTCCGGGATCGCTTTGCGCGCGGCGCTGTAGACCTCGTAGCCGTTGCGGTCGGGCATCTTGATATCAGAAATCACAAGATCAAACGGCGCTTGCCCCTCGGCAATGCAACGCTCCAACGCCTTGATCGCCTGCCCGCCGTCCGCACACACCGTGACCTCGCAACCCAGTGCGCCAAGGACATCGCGAATGATCCGACGAATCTTCAAGGCGTCGTCGGCGATCAGCACCCGCTTGCCACAGAGCATCGGGTCACGTTTACTGTGCTCCATCGCTCGCTCAACACCCAGCAGTGTCTGCGGCCCGTCCGCCACATCACGAACCCGCTTACGGATCCGCTCGACATCCACTTTGATCCGCTCCACATGCGAAGCCAATTCAGGATCATCGGTCTTGATCCCCGTCAGCCAATCCGTCTCCATAAGAATGTCCTCAAGACACTCCCGAAGCTCGCCCTCGACCCGGCCCGACAACGACTGATTCGTCGCGCACCGTTCGACCACCAACAGGTCCAGCATGTGCAACGCCATCGCTATATACCGGGCAAAGATCTCCGCGAACTGCCGATCCAGATCGCTGAACGCCGCCGATTCTTTGCTCTCGATGTCCATCACACCGATCACCCGGTCCTGGAGCCGCAACGGCACCGTCAGAGATGACCTCGCGCCGGGCAACCCAGGCAAAAACCGTTCGTCCGCTTCGGCATCATCGCACAAGTAGCTCTGGCCCGTGGCCGCCACAAAGCCCATGATCCCGCTGCCCTCGTTCTCGATGAGCAACTCAAGATCAGAAGCCCCCGGCGGCATCCCCTCGCTGATCACCGGCTCGAGCTTGCCCGTCTCCTGATTGATCAGCCGAACAATAAAGTGATCAAAGTGCAACACGTCGTGCGTGTACTGTGTAATCCGGTCCTGCAAAAGCTTCAACCGCTCCGCCGGGCGAGCACGACGTACCTCGTCCGCCTGCACATCCATCAGCGTCGCGCCCGCGCGATCAATCGCGTTGATCTTGCGTTCCATCCGAACCCGTTTGCTCACATCTCGCACCACCGCTGCAACGTGCCCGCTGCCCGTCGAAAGAACCGCGGGTGATACAAACACCTCGTACAACGCGCCCCCGTCTTCGAGTTCAATATCAAACTTGCATGTGGGACTGCTCGATGGATCCGCACGAGCAATAAACTCGCGGGCCTCTCGGCACACCGCAATCACCCTCGCACGAACCGTTTCATCGAACGCACAGAACCGGTCGTTCGCCCACACCACTCCCGCGTCAGGACCGACCAGGCACACGCCCTCGCCTATCGCGTTGAGCAGAGCAATCGCGGGTTCCACGTCCAACTCACCACGCAGCGGCGCCAGCTCCTCGGGGGACATGAGCACCGCCTCGACCCCGCCCTCGTTCAGCTCTTCGACACCATGCGCCGAATCGGCGATCACCACGTCATACCGCTCAGCGAGCTCTGCGCTGAGCTGACAAGCAGGCATGTGGGGCCCACCAATAATCAGTAGCTTTGGACGTCCCCGTCCCATCGCGTCCTTCCCTAACTTGCTCCGCATCACACAGAGTCTAAGCCACTCGATCACCGCTCAGAGCACAATCTCCTCGGGTCGGTATCATCATCGGCACGCCGCTTGTTCAATCTGTGCTCTATCCATGCTGATCGTCCGAGAAATATCCAAACGCTTCGGCCACGTCCACGCCGTCCGATCGGTGAGCTTCCAGCTCGCCCCAGGCGAGGTGGTCGGGCTGCTCGGACCCAACGGCGCAGGCAAGTCAACCACCATCCGCACCATCGCCGGGCTGGTTGCTCCAGATTCGGGAGCTGTCAGAATCAAGGGCATCGACGCCATCGCATCTCCCCGCGAAGCAAAGGCCATGCTCGGATACCTACCAGAATCCGCACCGTTCCATCCCGAAATGCCCGTTCGCTCATATCTCATGTACCGAGCAGCTCTCGCTGGTCTTCCCCGAGCAGCGCGAAAGCGGGCCACCGACAAGAATCTTGAACGCTGCCGCATCACCAGCGTCGCCCGACAACGCCTCGGAACCCTCTCCAAGGGCTATCGCCAGCGGGTCGGGCTCGCGGCCTCCCTGCTCCACGACCCCCCCGTGCTCATTCTTGATGAACCCACTGACGGGCTTGACCCCACGCAGGTTCAGCTCACACGCGAGCTCGTCCGGGGCTCCGCCCAAGGCCGCGCGACCCTGCTCTCGAGCCACGTCCTGAGCGAAGTCGAACGAATCTGCACCCGCGTGATCGTGATCGCCGGCGGCACCCTGCTCGCCGACGGCACCCCCGACGACCTCATCACCCAACACGGCGGCAACCCCACCATCAGCGTTCAAGCCAAAGCACAGAGCGAGGCGCTCCGCCGTCGCCTCGCTTCGGTCACCGGCGTCGGACGTGTGAGAGCTACCGACATGCCCGACGGCTGGGTCCATGCCCAGGCCGACGCCGACCCACGCACCAAAGACCTGTCCTCAGCCGTCGCAGAAGCCCTCGCAGGGCTCATGCTGCGCGAACTCACGATCCATCGTCCTTCGCTCGAAGCCGTCTTTACCCGGCTCGTTGAAGCTGCCGAGGTGAAGCCTTGAGCACTCTCTCGACCATCTCAATCATCTGGATTATCGCGTGGCGAGAATGGACCTCGTTCTTTCGCACCCCCACCGGCTGGGTCGTCACCGCGCTGCTGTGCGCACTCGGAGGGTCGATCGTCGCGCTGACCACCCTCGCCCCCGGAGCCGCCGCCTCATTGCGAGGATTCTTCGATGCCGCCGAGTGGCTCCTGCTCCCGGTCGTCCCCGCCGTCTCCATGAAACTCCTCAGCGAAGAACACCGCACCGGCACCATCGACCTGCTCATCGGTTCGCCCGTGAGCATCTCCAGCCTCATCTTGGGTAAATACCTCGGCGGGCTGCTCACCCTGCTGACCATGCTCGCACCCACACTCGTCTACCCCGTCATGCTCTGGGCCATCGCCGACCCATCGCCCGATCTGGGACCGCTCCTCAGCGGCTACCTCTCGCTCATGCTCCTCGGAGGCGTCTATCTCGCGGTCGGGCTCGCAGCCTCGGCCGCGTCATCGAGCCAGACCCTCGCGTTTCTCGCCACGCTCTTCGTGCTGCTCGCGTGGCTCGTGCTCCCGAGCATTCGGGCCGAGCAACTGCCTGATTGGGTCGAATCAGCCCGTCGCGCGATCGCGCTTCGGCCCCGCGTTCGGCTGTTCGCACGAGGCGCGATCCCGCTCTCCGATGTCGTCTTCCTCGTCGCAGCAATCGCATGGGCTCTGACACTCGCAGCCACCTTCCACTCACTGCGGCGGGTGCGATGACCACACAGAACACCCCGCAAGCAGAGATTGTCGTCCGTACCGGGATCGCCCGACGCAAACGGGTGGTCTCGCTCATCCTCGGCGTGCTCGCTCTGGTCATTGTCGCAGCAATCGGCGTGGCTTTGGTCGTGCTGACCGATCGCACAGGCGTGCGCTTTGATCTGACCGCTGCGGGCGAGCAACAGCTCGCGCCGCGCACCCTTGCCCTGCTCGATGCCGCTGATGAACAGACCTCCGGCGTGCGCATCGTGGCGGTCGGTCCGGTCAGCAATATCGAACCGCGAGTGCGCCAGGAAGTCCTCGACGTGCTCGATCTCATCGACACGCACCGGGGCGCAAGTGTCACGGTGCTCGATACCGCCTCGCCCAGTGGCGCCACCGGCTACCAACAACTCATCGACGACCTCGCGACCGACCACGCAACCGAACTCGACACGTTCGCAGCTCATATTCTCAAAGGCGTCGAATCAGCCCGCGCGCGCGCCGACTGGCTCACCGCCACCCTCTCGCCTCGGCTCGCAGACATGGAGCGCTCGCGCCCGGGAGTTTCAAGAAGCTACACCCAGGACGGGGCAGCCGCCCGGATCATGGCGCGTGACCTCATCAAGCTCGCCGATCGAGCCGACGCCGCCTGCCAGGATCTCAGTCCGCTCACGCTTGCCAGCGCCAACGACACGCGCAGTGCCCTCGCCGACCTGCTCGGGGCGCTGACCAAACAGCTCGAAACGCTCGGCCCGATGGTCGCTGCCGAACCCACGGGCAAGCCGCTCGCGGTTGTAATCCGTGAGCAACGCGACCAGACCGCGATCGCGGCGGACCTGCTCGACCAGGTCACCCCGCCGCCGGTGGTTCGTGTGGCGCGCGCGCTCGAACGCGGCCAAGGCGTGCTGTTGCTCGCACCGGGTCGTGTCTCGGCGATGTCGTTCGACGACGTGTTCTCTTCATCTACTGGGCTGGCGCGCACAGATGTTCGCCGGGCAGCCGAGGGCGCGATCGCTTCGGGGCTCGCAGCATTGCTCGACGACCACCGCCCGTTGGTCGTGCTCATGCACGCCGAGTTCACGCCCATCCTCGACCGATTCCACGGCTTCGATGGCGTTCTCGATCGGCTCGCCTCGCGCGGGATCGACGTCATCGAATGGCCCGCGGGTGCCGCCAACGCCCCGCCGCCGGATATAGATGCGATCGACCCTTCGGGAATGCGGCCCGTTGTCTACGTCACGCTCGCGCCGGACTCGAGCGTGCGTTCGCGCAATAACGATCCCGCGACCAGCGGCCCCGCCCGCGCCACCGCGATAGGCCAGGCCATCAGCGATCTGCTCGACCGAGGCGAACGCATGCTGATTTCACTCAACCCTTCGGTGCTCCCGGGGGTTGGAGGTGAAGACCCACTCGCCGAGGCGCTCAAGCCACTCGGGATCGAGGCGCACACCGGTACGCCGC
This sequence comes from uncultured Phycisphaeraceae bacterium, assembly GCA_964448185.1. Lineage (GTDB taxonomy): Bacteria > Planctomycetota > Phycisphaerae > Phycisphaerales > UBA1924 > OFTM382. The sequence continues at coordinate 10,640 of CAYUVO010000018.1, read as the reverse complement.
TGATGAGCGAAACCTTTGGCCCCCAAGGCCGCATCACGCAGATCGACGCGACCGCGTTTGCTGCCGATGTAGAGCGTTCCTCGGGACATCCTCTCGCCGAGGCGTTGGGCGGCCTGCCCACGCTGTTGCCTTGGCCCGTGCCCATGACTACGGGTGCCCCGAAGATCTACGAGCTTGAGGGTCCGGGTCGCTGGGCCGAGAGCGAGTGGATCAGAATCTGGACCACGCCACACGCACAGCGTGGGATGCTGTTGCAGCAAACCACGTTTGACCAGGAGCAAGAGAGCAACCAAGGGCCGTGGACGGTTGCAGCGGCGATCGAACGCACGCATCTGGGCGAGCCCCAGCGAGTGCTGGTGGTCGGATCCAACGGCTGGTTCGCCGACGGCGTGGCACTGGGTCGCGGCGAGATCGACGGCCGGAGCGTGCTGCTGTATCCGGGCAACATCGAGCTGCTCGAATCGGGCATCCTCTGGCTCGCGGGTCGCGATGCGGAAGTCGCCCCGAGCGCCCAAGCCCGGGCGGTGCCGTTGGTCCGTGCGCTCGACAGCTCAGTGTTCGGCTGGCTTCGTTGGGGGCTGATCCTCGGCGTGCCGATCGCGGTGCTGATCCTCGGCGGGGTCGTGGGATTGGTCCAGAGGTTTCGAAGCTGAATCACTCGCGGGCAGCGAACTCCGATGGTTCCACTTGAGGCGTTGGTACTCGGCGATCTCACGCGAACTGTGCTGTCTACGCACCACGCGGAATCCGCATTCGGGGCAGTGTTCGATTCTGCCCGCAAGGCTCTCGATGTCGTAGCCGCACCCGCCGCATCGGCCTTTGAGTTTGCGTTCGCGCGGCAAGAGCACAAACCAACCCGAGATCAGAATCACGAGCACGATGTACGGGTAATAGATAATCCCCACGACCACCGCAGCACCCGGAATGTTTCCCATGCGAGAGAACACCGCATGAGCGACCCCCAGAGCGATCAAGATCGTGGCGCCAATCAGCACCGCCACGGCACCTAAGAGAGTTCTGCGGCCGCGGAACGCGAGCACGCACATCAGGACGCCAAATCCCACGAAGAACGGGATCACTTGGGCGGGTTCTCCGGCTGGGGCTCGTCGGTGCGCATCGTGCGCGTTCGGCGCGCCAGCACAACACCCGCGACCGCGCCCAATGGAACCAGTATCACCAACTCGGCAGCCCGATTGACCAGATCCGCCGTGAGACCCGAAGCGGTCATCTGTGTGAGCGCCTCGGCGTGCGAACCGCCGGCTTGCAACGCGCGACGCCCCGCGAACGCCCCGATCGCCCATTCACGCATCCCGAGCCCGTTCCCAAAGAGCGGGATAATCATCGCGGCCTGACTCACCGCTGCAAACAACGTCGCCTCCGCCCAGGTGATCGGCGCACCAACAAGCACAAACACCACCGCGTAGCGAACCGACCAGAGCAGCATGTCACCCCATCGCCAGCCCGTTGCGATGACCATCCGCGAGAGCCCGCTCTTGGGATTTCGCTTGAGCATCGCAGACCCGATGAGCACACAAGCTGTGCCGGGCACGAGCGTCACCGGCACCGCCCACCAGGTTTGCGAGAGCCCCACGACCGACGCCAACTGTGCAACTACGATCATGCCCGCGAGGCTGATGGCACTCGATAGCATCGCGCGGAGGACGACCTTGGCCGAATCGGTCGCACGGATCTTGTGGACCTGCCGGTGGTACGCGACTCGCCCCACCATGCCCGGTCGCAGCGGCAAATAGTTGAGCAGCCCCGCCAAGAGCATCAACAAAAACATCTCCCAGAACGAGACGCGCGCATACCGACCCGTGAGCACCACAAACGTCAACGCAGTAAACACCACGTTGCCCAAAGGCAACGCGATCAAGAGCACGATCCACGCGGGATTTGCCTGACCGATGGCTTCGTACGATTCGCTCAGAGATTCCCGTTGAGTGACCACGAGCCCAATCGCAAGCCCAAAGAGCACAAGGCCGATCGCGAAACGAACGACCAGCCCGCCCTTGGCGCTCCACCACCATCGCGCCGCTGTCGGCGGTGATGCCTGAGGAGAAGGAGCCGAGTCGTCGGGTGTCACGGCGTGGGCGCCAGCAACAACGTCCGACGCGGTGCCAACGTGTCAAACTCCGGACCCGCTTGCATATACCCGCCCAAACGTCCCATGGCTCTCGCTTCGAGCAGCGCTTGTGCGAGCTGCTGAGCGTGGCTCTGCTCGGCTTTGTCCGCCCACTCGCCGAGCTGGGGTGCATCAAACGCGGCGACCCGTGTCATCAGAGCAACCGCAGCGACCTGAGAAATGGTGCTGTCGAGGGCTGCGCGATCGAGCGCTTCGAGCCCGGGGACGAACCGAGCCGACGGGACCATCAGCAGCGTGAGTAGTTGTTCGCGCTCGGGAAGCGTCGGAAGACGCTGAGCAAGAATCGAGGCGAGCCGGCTCTTTTGGTCGAGCGTGAAAGTGCCCGTTTCTGAACGCGCATCGTTGATGAGTTGGACCCGCAGTGCCGCGAGGAGCGTCACCAATCCCGATGGTGGCGCAGATTCGAGTCGATCGATCAGGTCGTCGGTCGGTTCGAGAGCTTCGGGCAAGAGCGACCAGGTGACCGAACCGGTGCCCGATTCGAGTCCAGTAACCGCCTTGCGGGCGATGCCGTCGGTCGAGCCGATAGAGAAGCCGTGGAGGGCTCGCCAATCGGTGCGCACGGTCGTCGAGGCGCCAACGCCTTGTGCCCAGCCCAGAAGCCCGGCATCGGCGCGCACCGTGACCTCGATGGATTCGCCCGGCTTGAGCCGAAGCCGGCTCGTGAGCATGACGATCTCGGGCTGGGCGAGCAGAAACTCTTTGTGCATGCCGACGAGCAGCTTGGGCGTAAGCATCACCGTGCCCCCGATAGTCCTGCCATCACCCACACCCAGCGGGATGCTCGATATGTTCTCGATCTTGAGCGTGACCTGCGCAGGTGTGAGTGCTGCGAGCGGCCCGCTCTCTACGACCTTGGCCCTAAATCGCATGAACAGCGACGGGTCCCGGATCATGCGATCGATCCAGAACGGGATGCCGTCGGAGAGGCGTTCGATGGCCGGGCGGTATGCGCTCGCGAACACGTCGGGTTTATCGAGTCCCATGAGCCGTTGCCGTGCCCATGCCCCGACCGCGCGCAGCGGCATGCGTTCAACAATGCCCCGGTAATACTGCGAAGCCTCGTCGATCTCGCCCACATGTTCGAGCGCCATCGCAAGCGCCGCCTCGTCGATGACGTAGCCATAGACGAGCAGCGTTCTGATCTCTCTGATCGCCTTCTCGACGTTCCCGAGCCGGAGTTCGCGGTACGCGGCGAGCCTTCGGTAGGGCGCGGAATCAACCCCGAGGCGTTGGTCGAGCATCTCCATTTGCACTTCAATGAGTTGGGGCGCTGTATCGGCCCAAGCGGCAAACGCCCAGACCTCGCCCGTCTCGAGCGCTACCTGCCGAGCGATCTCGTTAGGGTCGACCCCCCGCGGGCGGTTGCGCGGGTCCTGCAACTCCTCGGTCCAGTCCTCGATGTCCTTGCGCAGATCTGAAGCGGCGCTCATCCGAGTGCGCGTATCACCCAAGAGCCACGCAGCGACGATGCGTTCGCGCGCGAACGTCGGCGTCAGCCGGACCTCACCCGGAGTGATCATCCCCACGGTGGGCAGCCCCTGCGATTGGGCTTGCTCGATAGCCGAAGCAGCGAGCTTGCGACGCCTCAATAAATCCACGTTGAGTCGTTCGAGCACCACCTCGGGCCCCTGGATATACCAGTCAAGCACCAACGATTCGTTCATGAGCCACTCGGGCACCTGATTCGCAAAGGCGTCGCGGGTGAGTGCCACCGCGTTGCGATGGAATCGTGTCGCCCGATCGAACGAACCCGCAGCGAGCAGCTCGATCGCAATCAAACGATGCACCGCAGCATCAAGCGGATCGGCGTACAGAAGGTTGATGAGCAGCTCAAATCGAGACTCGTCGTCGAGCCCCTCGGCGTACCGAGTCCACGCGAGCAGGGCTGCCTCTTTGTTCGTCGCGTCGAGTTGCATGGCCTTAGCAAGATCGCGTGCAAAGCCCTTGTCGTCCCCGCGCTCGCGGTGCAGCAACGCCGAGTCGAGCGCCAACCTGCTTCGCACGGAGGCGTCGATCGAGCCCGCGTCGATCAGCCTCTGGTATTGAGCGAGGCGGTCGCCGAGGGTTTGCTGGCGACGGATTCTCGAGGCGATGGCCCGCAGCTGAGCGGTCGTGTCATTCGGATCGAGCCTGAGCAGCTCGTCACTGAGTGCATCGACCACGCGGGTCTGCCCGGCAGCCTGCGCCACCTCGATACGCCGACGCAGCAACTCCATATCGTCCGGGTCCCATTGGCGGGCCATATCGAGCAGCACGCCCGCCACCCGAAAGTCCGATTCGCCCGGCGACGCCACCAGCCGGATATCGATCAGCGCCAAGCGCTCAAGCTCGCGGGCGAGCAAGTCGTCGTGGTCGATTGTTTGCGCCCCTACAGGTTGAGGCATCGTCACCAAGAGGGCCAAGACGCAAGCCACCGCCCACCGCACCCACCCTGCTGAGTTCGTCTGCTTTACCTGTTTCATGTGCTTCGTGAGCTTCATCATCCAGCATTCACCTTATCCACCGAACACCCCGACCAACAACACCATCAGCCATGCAACACACGCGAAGAGCACCACGCTGGTGACGACCTCGAACGGCGCCACCAAACGCCTGCTCGCCTTGGGAAACAATCGGTCCGCTACCAAGCTCATGAACAACAACTGTCCGGCAGCAACCCAAAATACCCCGCCTACTTGTACAACGCCCAGCATCGCCCCCGGTTCGCGCAAAGACAACGCGATCACCGCTGAGGTCCCACCCGTCAGAAGCCACAGCCCCCCCACGACCATGAGCACCGCCCAAGGCATCGCGGTGACCACCACCAACGCAGCACTCGCGGTACGAGAAACTCCCAAGGCATCGCTCCCGATCCGGCATCACTCCGACCGATGAAGAACCCCCGATAATCCCGGAGGCGTTCAAGCCAGAGCGTACCCGACCACGCGAGCGAGTGCCCACCTGTCATTCGATGCTCGAGCCCAGTGCTTTAGCTCTGGTTCTAGCCCAGAGCCATGGTCATCAGGAACTCGGCGTTGGTCTTGACCTTCTTGAGCCGGCTCTTGAACAGCTCCATCGCCTCGACCACGTTCATATCGCTGAGCACCTTGCGGAGCTTGTACACCAGCTCAAGCTCCTTGGGATCGAGCAGCAACTCCTCGCGGCGGGTGCCCGACGCAGAGACGTCGATCGCCGGGTAGATCCGCTTCTCGACCAGCTTGCGATCAAGATGCAGCTCGCTGTTGCCCGTGCCCTTGAACTCCTCGAAGATCACCTCGTCCATTTTGGAGCCGGTGTCGACCAGAGCGGTTGCGATGATGGTCAGCGACCCGCCGCGTTCGATCGCGCGGGCTGCGCCAAAGAACTTCTTGGGCTTCTGGAGCGCATTGGCGTCGATGCCGCCGGTCATGATCTTGCCCGAATGGGGCATCTCGGCGTTGTACGCACGAGCCAATCGCGTGATCGAATCGAGCAGGATCACCACGTCCTCGCCGAACTCGACCATCCGCTTAGCTTTCTCGATCACGACGTCTGCAACCGCGACGTGCCGACTGGAAGTCTCATCGAACGTGCTCGCGACGACCTCGACAGAAGGCTCGGTGTGCCGACGGAAATCGGTCACTTCCTCGGGGCGTTCGTCCACCAACAGCACGATGATGCTGACGTCGGGATAGTTCGTCGTGATCGCCCGGGTAATCTTCTGCAACAGCACGGTCTTGCCCGTGCGGGGCGGGGCCACGATCAACGCACGCTGCCCGCGACCGATCGGAGCGACGAGGTCAATCACCCGCGTCTCGATCACGTCGGGCGTGGTTTCGAGCACGAACCGCTGCTCGGGGTGGAGCGGGGTGAGATCCTCGAAGTTGACAAGGTTGTGGATCTCGCTGGGCTTGCGACCATTGACCAAATCAACCCGCAGGAGCGCGAAATACTTCTCGCTCTCCTTGGGCGGGCGGATCGCGCCACGCACGATCATGCCTCGGCGCAATCCAAACCTGCGGATCTGGCTCGGCGAGACGTAGATATCGTCGGGGCCGGGCAAGTAGCTCTGTTCGGGGCTGCGGAGGAACCCGAAGCCATCGGACATGATCTGAAGCGTGCCCTCACCAAACATCAGCCCAAGCCGAGTCGCACGCGCCTTGAGAATCTTAAAGATCAGATCCTGCTTGGGAATCTGATGAACGTCTTCGAGACCCTCGCGCTCGGCGACCTCGAACAACGCATCAAGATCCATCCGCTGAAGCTCGGCGATCGAGATCTGCTCGTGCTCGATGGTCGGGTCGATGTTCGCCGCGATTTTTTCGAGCTCGGCAGCCTCACGCTCAAGCTCTTCATCGCTCGGCAGGATGTGCGACGGATAAGCGGGTGTGCTGTTGTAACCGCCGCCGCCGCCGCTACCTTGACGGTGCTGGTTGTTGGCGGGGCCTTTGTTGCGTTTTTTGCGTTTGCGTCGCTTGTTCTGGCCGTCGCCGTCGCTTTGGTAGCCGCCGCCTTGTTGACGATGGCCTCCGTGATGCCCCGAACCCTGGCGCTGCGAACGATCTCCCCCACCTCCACCACCACCACTGCTGTCGCCACCATTTCCGCCGCCGGTGCCTTGGCTTGAGCTACCACCACCAGAGCTGTCACTGGCTTGGCTGCCACCCGATGCTGAGGATGAGCCCTGCTCGGAGCTTGATGCGGCGCGGGCCGGAGCCTTGTCGGCCCTCTTCTCAACCGAGGCGGACTCGCCTGTTGGCTTGGTCTCGGTAGTGGACTTGGCCCCCGCCTTCGAGGCCGATTTGGTAACGGACTTCGCTGCAGCTTTGGCAGCGGGCTTGGGCGTCTTGGCTGAAGACTTCGTAGCGGTTTTACTCGCGGTCGTCTTGCTGCGGGTGCGGCGTGCCTTGGGGGTCTGCTCGGAGAGCGAACCTTCTTCGGCGACGGGGGTCGCTTTGGCCATTGCTCGATTCCATTCTGAGAAAGGGCGTGTGCCCGGCAGTGCGGGGCAAGGAAATGAAAGGGGGGAGAGATCGGGGGGGGGGAAGTCGGTGGACGTGTCTTTATGACTCTTTGAGACGATCGTCTTTTGATGAGTCGTGGAGGAGTTCCCGTAGCAGGGACTCGACGTAGCGGTCTAATCGGCTCAGATCGCTAGCGTTCTCTACAACATAGTCGGCCCTCGCCCGCTTTACATCAAGCCCTATCTGGGCATTTTCTCGCCGAGCAAGCTCCGCTTGGTCCCATCCACGCCCTTCTACCACCCTCTGGAGGCGTTTTTCGAGCGGCGTGTCCACAAAAATAATAACGTCACACTCCGCATCCACACCCGCCTCGAACAGCAACGGAGCATCAATCACCACCGCTGCGATGCCCCGGGCCCGCGCCCCACGGATCAACTCGTGGCGTTGCTCATGCAAAATCGGGTGCAGCAATCCTTCGAGTTGACGTCTCGCCTGGTCATCAGCGAACACGATGCCCCCCAAGGCTTTGCGACTGATTCCGCCCTGCTCATCAAGAATCTCCGAACCGAACCACTCGGCGAGTGTCCGCTTGATGTCATCGCGTACCAACAGCTCATGGGTCTGCCGATCCGAACGTGAAACCACGCATCCCTGCCGCTCAAACGCATCCGCCAAGGCCGACTTGCCCGAGGCGATCCCGCCCGCGATCCCGATGACGATGGGTCTTTGTTGCGTGCTCATGGCACTGCCCCCTTGCGCCCTTGGCCCGATTTCCTGGGCACCGATTCTCGCAGCATCGCCAGCACTGATTCGGGCGCATTGAGCATGGGCCACACGACTTCTGAGCCGCCCGTCCCCGCGGACGCAATCCAAAGAGTGCCAAGCCCAAAGACTCGTTCAACCACCAGCTTGCTCAACGCCATGTGCTCGATCCGGTCGAGCTCAAGCGTCGAGACCACCCGCCGAAACACCCCCGCACTCACACACACACGCCGATCGGTCAGCACCGCTCGGATGTTCCACCATACCGCGAACGCCCAGAGCAGCCGACCCATCGCGGCGAGCGTGCTGAGCATCGGCCCCCACCGCCAGTGAATCCCCGGCACCACAAAGAACACAGCCGCGATCACAGCAAGCCCCACCAACGACTTCCACGACGACGCCACGATAAACAAAAAACCGGGCCGAACCGCGAAGAGCACACGCTCGTCGCCGCCGATCGACGACGCAAGATCCGCTGGCAGCCCGCGTGAATGCGCCGAGTCAGGGGTCATGTCCGAAGCACGCCGATGTCGGGCAGATTCCGATAGCAGCCGTCGTAGTCGAGCCCGTAGCCCACCACGAACGCATCGGGAATCTCGAACCCGATGTATTCCGCAAACACATGCCCATCGGGCGGCGGCACTCGGTCAACACCCTGCTTATCGAGCAACACCGCAGCACGAATCGAAGCAGCGCCGCGCTCATCAAGCAAGTCACGCACCAGCCGAAGCGTTCGGCCCGAATCGAGAATATCGTCAACGATCAGCACATGCTTGCCCGTAAGATCACTCGTGAGTTCGCTTGCAAGCTTGGCGCCCTTGCTGCGAGTCGCGGTGCCCGGGTAGCTTGAAACCGCGAGCATTTCGAGCCGGAGCTTGAGCGGGATATGCCGGATCAGATCGGCGGTAAAGATCATCGCCCCCGCCATGATCGGGACGATCACCACGCGGTCCTCGATGAGCCCATCAACACCCTCAGCCTGCAACCGGCTGGCAAAGTCTTCGCCGATCGCAACGCCCATCTGCGCTACGCGCTCAGCGATCTTGGCGCGGTCGATCAGGATTTGTTCGAGCTGTGGAAACACGCTGGCCTCTTGTACACAAGGTGGTGTTGAACGAGATGAAGCGACCGAATCTGACGGGTTCATGTGATCAACCCTTTGATGGAGCCCGTCCTGCGAGCTGTAGCGTACCGATTCATCGAGTCTTCGAGGATCGCGTGGGCGACTTCTGCGGGCATGATCTCATCGACCTCGACGCCCTTGCCTTCGAGCTGCTTGTAGTCCTCGAAGAACCGCTTGAGCATCTTGAACGTATGACGCGGGAAATCGCTCGCCTTCTCATAGTCCGCATACTCGGGATCGTTGGTGAGCACCGAGATGATCTTGTGATCGGGTTGCCCGTCGTCGATCATGGTCATCATGCCCACCACCCGTGCGTGGCAGATGCACATGGGCTCGATCTTCTCCGCACAGAACACCAACACATCGAGCGGGTCGTCGTCTTCTGCGAGTGTCTGGGGCACAAAGCCATAGTTCGCGGGGTAATACACCGCGCTGCTCAGGACCCGGTCGAGCATGAGCATGCCCGAGCCTTTGTCGAGTTCGTACTTATTCGAGGAGCCCTTGGGGATCTCGATGATGGCCTTGAATGTCTGGGGCAGGTCATGCCCGGGGACGCTGGGCGTCACGTCGTGCCAAGGGTGAATCATGCCTCAGCGTAACCCCTCTATCCCTGCCGGGCATCGGGTCCACCCAACCAATGGCCAGGTGAGTCGTATCGAGAGTCGAGTTGATCGTTGGTACTCGCCCCACCCGAAGACTCGCTGCCTGTGCTGGAGATGGTCGGTATGCTCTGCGCATGCTCACCATCGACTACGCCAACTGCCTCTCCCAACGTGTCGGCCCCCACGGCCTCGACCCCGACCGCCTCGCCTCGGGCGGCGAGCTCGCCAAAGCCGCCGCTGCCATGACCGACAAGCTCGCCCAGACCCGAGGCACCGGCTGGGAACGCTGGCGGGACCTCCACCGCGAGCCCATGCGCACCGAACACGTCGATGGCGTCAACGACGCGGTGGCCAAGGTCCGCAAGCACTTCGGTGGCGAACCCGAGAACATGGTCGTCCTGGGCATCGGCGGGTCCGCTCTGGGCAACATCGCACTCCAAAGTGCGCTCAACCCTGCGACGCACAACCTGCTCGATGCCGGCACACGCAGCGGCCCGCGGGTGTTCGTCGTCGATAACGTGGACCCGGCGTACTTCGCGTCGGTCATGGACTTCTGCCGCACCAACGGCGGCTATGAGAAGACCCTCTTCAACGTCATCAGTAAATCAGGCGAAACCGCCGAGACCGCCAGCGAGTTCATGATCGTCCGCGATCGGCTCAACGAAGCGCTCGGCTCGGACGCCAAGCACCACATCGTCGCGGTCACCGATCCCGCCAAGGGCACGATGCGGCAGATCTGTGACGCCGAGGGCTACACCACGCTGCCCGTGCCCGATGGCGTCGGCGGCCGCTTTAGCGTGCTCAGCCCCGTGGGCTTGTTCAGTGCCGCGATGGCTGGGATCGACATCAACGCTCTGCTCGACGGCGCAACCTCAATGGATCAGCGTTGCACACGTCCCGAACTCGACAAGAACCCCGCCGCCATGCTCGCAGCTCTGCTCGTTGAGCTGGGCACGTCCAAGGGCAAGCACAACCACGTCATGATGCCCTACGCCAACAACCTCTACCTGCTCGCCGACTGGTTCCGTCAGCTCTGGGCCGAGAGCCTGGGCAAGCGCGTTGACAACACCGGAGCTGTCGTC
>CAYUVO010000017.1:0-39827 GCA_964448185.1 uncultured Phycisphaeraceae bacterium | reverse complement strand
GGGTTGAATCCATGTACGATCTGCTCGGATCGAGCTACACGATGAACGATCACGCGCCGGATGAAGATCCACTCGGGGAGCCCTACCCGACGCTCGTCCCCTCGGGCGGCGGACGGATGCCACCGATCCATAACATGTCGAGGACGTGGGTGATCGGGACGCACCCGATCTACGCCTTCGATGACGGCGCGGATCGCGGCTACCTATGGACCGACAAGCAACAGGAAGAAGCCAACCTCGTGTTTCTTGACGGGCACACGGCATTACGGGTCGAGGTCGAGCTTCGAGAGCCAACGACCGGGGGCTATACGTTCTTGCCGCAACCTGACTGGATCGATCGGCTCAACCGCTGGGGCGGCGGGCTGTGAGCCAGTGGCTCTGAACGACTACCGACGATGCGGACGTGCCCGCTGAGGGGTGCTCATGGCGCTAAAGCGGATGGATTGTGACCCGGCGACCGGTGGGCGTGGCTGGACGAACCATCCCCAGAACGCCGGATATTTGTAGTACGAGGTGCTGGTATTGGCGGGTGCATACTGGTGTGCGACCGGGATGACCTCGTCGAGTTCGTCATGAGTTCCAAAAAACTTGATGGGCCGCTGAAGAAACTTCGGCGGCATTCGGCTCGAATTCTTTCGCATCGACACCACATCCACCGGGATCCAACCGAGCGTCATGTTCTTCTCATCGTAGAGACAGAATTCGGCCCAAGCACGAAGCTCGGCCTCGGTATCTCCGTCAATCGACTCGTAGATCGTTCTGCCTGCCTGATCCACTCCGACGTCGTAGCCGATGACCACTCGAGCTGGCAGCCCGACGCGACGATACATCGCGACAAGCAGGTTGGTCATGTCGAACTCTGAACCTCGCCCGGTAGATACGGTCACCGATGGGTCTTGGAGATCAAAGCCCGCGATCAGCGAGGTGCGTCGATCTGTTTTGAGGCCGTTCCCGTTGACTTGAATGCTCTGAGCAAGATTGCCCGCGATCCACTTAGCGAGGACGACCGGGCGGAGTTTCTTGGGGTCGTTGCCATCGAACCACTTGCTGAGCATGGCGTCCATGGGTCTGGTGTCGTAGGTGCCGTTGCGTCGGCTCGGGTCAAAATCGATAAACGCCTCGGGTTCGAGTGCAGCCTCTGCCACCTCGGGCCACCCATCCTTGGGCCAGTCGATCGCCGATGCGCGGCGTTCATCAAACTGCGTTTCCGAACACTCGACGGGCAGCTCGAACTGAAGATCGAACTGGCGGACATTCTTGAACCCCGAGCGGTCCGGGTTGGCGATGAGCCATTGGGCACGCCAGGTGTTACTCGGGAGCAGCTTGCCGTTGATTCCGCGGGAGACAAACGCCATGTCCTGGGGCACCGTTCGGTCGTTGACCCGCACCTCGCCGACCAACGCGGGCACTTCGCCATGCTCGGTTTCTGTCATCATGGTGCGTGATGAGCCTGTGTTTACGAGGACCGGGAACACGATGGTCGCCGACGTGAAATCAAGAGGGACAATGGTAAGTTCACGCCGATCGGATGGGCCTCGCGGCGCGTCTTGGTACGACTGGATCAAGACCTCAGCCTTCAACGTCCAGTGCTTCGTGTTACGGAGCTTGAGGAAGGGAGTGGGTTCGAGTTCGATGGCCTTCGTTTCGTCCTCGGGATCCGGGACGGTGTCTGCAGTTGGATCGGGCGTGACCTCGGGAGCTTTGGAGGCATCGGGGTCATGTGGGTCATGGGGGTCGGCTGCATCGTTGTCCTTCACGGGGACAGGCTGGGTGGGAGTTGGGGCTGGCTTATTGCGTTGTCGGGCTCGCTGAGCTTCTGCTGGCGTAACACCCAGCACAATCACCATCAGGCAGCACACCATCAACAAGCTAGGCGTTCCAAGGGCTCTCGATACACGATTGATCTTGATGGTCATGCTGATGCTCCGTGGCTTTGTGTACGGGCGTGGTTTTTACAGGGGCGGACTCGTCGTGTCGAGGCTCGGGACGCCTCGGGCAGCGGTGTACGGTCCCCCATCGCCGATATCCCATATGAGCGTACCAGATCCTCCTAGGCTTGGATGCCGATATTTTCATTGAATCCGCCTCGAGCGGGTCAGAATCGTACACCTCCAAGCTGGAGAGGCTCATGAGCCAGATGCAACAGCGAACCGAACGCGATTCCATGGGTGAGATGAGCGTGCCCGCCAACGCTCTTTACGGAGCTTCCACCCAGCGAGCGGTGCAAAACTTCCCGGTGTCGGGCAGGCCGGTGCCCGCAGCCGTGATTCGGGCCTACGCGATGCTCAAGGCGGCGTGCGCACGCAACAACGCTGCTCTTGGTCGGCTCGACGAGGCCCGGGCGAAGGCGATCGAGCAGGCGTGCAGCCAGATTGAAGCCGGGCTTGGCGATCACGGCGGGCTCGCAGCCCAGTTCCCGGTCGATACCTTCCAGACCGGCTCGGGCACGAGCACGAATATGAACGCCAATGAGGTGATCGCTAACTTGATCTGCCTGGCGAGGAACAAACCCATCGGCAACAGCAAGAACGCGGACTATCTCGAAGCTGGCGGCGTACACCCCAACGATCACGTCAACATGGGCCAATCGAGCAACGACACCTTCCCCACTGCGATGCACGTCGCGGCAGCGGTCGAGTTGCGAGATCGGTTGGTGCCCGCACTCGAAGCGCTCGCCAATGCACTCGACGAGAAGGCGCGGGCGTGGGACACGATTGTCAAGATCGGGCGCACACATCTACAGGACGCGACGCCGATCCGTGTGGGTCAAGAGTTCGCGGGCTATGCGCAGCAAGCTCGGCTTGGCGCTGCGCGCGCACAGCGAGCGATCGAAGCACTGACCGAGCTGGCGATTGGCGGGACTGCGGTCGGCACCGGGATCAACACGCATCCCAAGTTCGGGGGCATGGTCGCGGCGTCGCTCGCTCAGAAGACGGGCATCGCGTTTCGTGAGGCTGAGAACCACTGCGAAGCCCAGCACGCCAAGGACGGGTTTGTCGAGGCGTCGGGCCAAGTGCGCACGATCGCGGTGAGTCTGTCGAAGATCGCGAGCGACATCCGGTTGTTGTCGTGCGGCCCGCGTTGCGGCATCGGTGAGCTGAGCTTGCCATCGGTTCAGCCGGGCTCGTCGATAATGCCCGGGAAAGTCAACCCGGTGATCTGCGAGTCGATGATGATGGTGTGTTGTCAGGTGCTCGGAAACGATCAGGCGACGACTCTTGGTGGGCTGGGCGGCGTCGGGAGTTTGCTTGATCTCAACGTGGCGATGCCGATGATGGCTGCCAATCTGCTCGATTCGATCAACCTGCTGACCAACGCGGCGGTGATGTTCCGCACGAGCGCGGTCGAGGGGCTCGTGGTCAACGAGGAACGGTGCGCCGAGCTGATCGAGGGGTCGCTTGCGATGTGTACGAGCCTGGCGCGGGTGCTCGAGTATGATCGGGCCGCTGCATTGGCCAAGGAAGCCTTTAAGACGGGCCAGACCGTCCGCCAAGTTGCGCAAGCTCAGCAGATCGTTTCCGAAGAAGAACTCGATCGGCTGCTCAACCCCGACGCAATGACCCGCCCAGACGCAGAGTGAGATTCGGGGTGAGCCGCCGGGCGACACGGGCGGGGGGGCGGGGGGGGCGGGGGGGGCGGGGTCGGAATAAAGATCGCGTTCATCTCTTACTTCTTGTTGTTGGATGTTTCGGGCAGCCCCGTCCGAGACACGCCGGTACACCTCTCGAAAGAGGATCCGTTATGAAACGTCACACGTTCGATGATCTGTTCGACACCCTCGAATCAAGGATCGTGCTTTCGAGTTCGTTTGCGAGCTTTGGGCTGGTCGCGGCTCCGACGAGTGGAGGCGGGCTGGGCGTCGAGACGTGGAACACCGAGGGCGTGATCGCCGATGATGGCGAGATTACCGCTGCGCAGGTGTGGGTTGATGGCCCCGGCGGACGACGCTCGGAAAGCAGCTCGCTCTGGTACGACCGGATCACCAAGCTCGACGGCGACGGCCGGGTCAAACGTGACCCTGACCGCGCGTTCTTCTCGAACGACCCCGTTGAAACCAACGGCACGCAGTTCCTGAACACCGACGGGTACCCGATGGGGTGGTGGTTCGCTGAGAACTCCGCGTCGTCCGAAGAAGTCGAGGTGATGGCTGAGATCGCCACGAACCCGTCGCAATCGGCGTTCAACGGGACGTACCGGTTCTCGGTCATCGGGTACGACTTCTCCAACGGCACCTTTTTTAGCGTGTCTGGGAATGTTGAGATCGACGCGAACAATGACGAGGCCAACTGGGACGAAGACCTCGGGCTCATGCCTCGATCACGATCGAACCTCGATCGGGTGCGTGGTGATGCGTACGAGTCAGATCACGGCGAACGGTTCTATCTGAGCGCCGATGGTCGGTCGATCATCTTCGCAGACCTCGACACCAACGACGGCACGGTATATATCGGCGTGGGCACCAAGACCGAATCGGTCAGTGATGCGCAGATCGTCGGCGGGTATAACTGGATCGGGGCCACCACCGGCGGTGGCGGATTCAATCTCACGCAGTATCGGCTCGATCTGTTCGATAACGGCGAGTACAAGCTGTTCAATCTCGATGACTGGGACAGCGGGATCTTCAACAACCCCCTCGGCGAAGGCGACTGGGATCTCTCGGGCACAAGGCTCACCCTCGATGAGGACAACACCACGCTTGAACTCCAGTTCCGAGTCGGGGCTGACGGGCGGACGCTCATTCCCCAACGCGGATCGACGTTCGGTCTCGGGGCGCAGCCGATCTTTGGGCTCGGCGTGCGAGATCTTTCCACACTGCCTGACGGCAACCCCAACTCGCCACAGGATGACGTTGCGTTCAGCGTGCCCGGACCGGTCGAGTTCGGACGTCCGGGCACATACCAACTCGAAGACGATGGAGTTTGGTACGCGATCGACCTGCTTCGGCTCGCGGGCGGCCCGACGATCACAGGCGAAGTTGAGAGCTGGATCGACACTAACCGGACCACGAGCACCGCGGTTGCTGTGAGCGATCAGGGGCTCTCGCTCTATACCGAAGGCAACGACGACACCTGGAGCGTGCGGGTGCTAACTGCCGAGATCACGGGAGCGGTGGCGATCGCGGGCGAGCTTGAGGTCATGCTCGATCCCGCGGGCTATGCGCACGTCACGGGGCTGTCTGCGACGGGCGAGGTGCTGCACTACTTCCAGAACGGCGCAACCAACCCCGACGGGTCGGCGGCGTGGGCATTCGAGAACATCTCGGTCGAGGATCTCACGCCGGCGGGGATCACGACACCGGCATTCACCGGGCTCGTGAGTTACGCGACGAGTTGGGGCGGGCTCAATATCGCGGGGCTTGATAGCGCGGGGACGATCTGGTCGGTGTGGACAGCGCCCTCGCTTGGCGGGAGCTGGACCGCGAGTGATCTGACGACCGCGTTTGGGGCCGAGCCTTTGGTGGGCGGGCTGACGGTGTATCTGACCTCGTGGCAGGGGATCAACATCGCTGGAATCGACGCGGGCGGCGAGTTGCAGGTGAGCTGGTGGGTGCCTTCGTTCGAGGGCAACTGGGCTCAGAACAGCCTGACCGATTTGACGGGCGGGCCGATGCTTGAACCGGCGACGGTGTCGAGTTATGTCTCATCGTGGGACGGGCTCAACGTGGCGGGGATTGATCGCGTGACGGGTGAGCTGAGCGTGTACTGGTGGTCCCCATCGCGGGCCGATGCGGGGTGGGCGACGAGTTCGCTGAGCGATGCGTTGCCCAATGGGGCCGCTTCGATTGTGGGCGGGCCGCTCGTTGGAGTTGCACCTCGGGACGGGAGTCTCAATGTCTTCGGGCGGGCTGCGGACAACTCGTTTGTGAGAGTCTTTTGGACCCCGGCGACTGGGGTTTGGGGATCGGATAACCTGTCCGCCTCGGCGACCCGTCGATAGCATGCAAATGGAACGCCGAGCCCCGAGTCCGGCTACAGTGTGGCCGGATTCTTTCTTGCTACACCAGAATGGCTCACTCGATTCGGAGACGGTGTGACGCAGCAGGCAGCGGACAGTTCAATGGCGGCCCCCATCGAACCCGGCATGGATGTCGGGCAGCGAGATGCGGGCGCTCCGCCTTCACTGGTGCGTGATCTGATCGCTTCGACCAAGCCGGGCATTACTCGGATGGTGACGATCACGGGGCTCGTCGGGTTTGGACTCGGCGCGGCGCTGGTGGCAGCGGATCGAGGGTTGCCTCCTCTCGGATGGCTCGCGGCGCAAACGGCGAGCGTGGCCATCGGTACAGCGCTCGCAGCGAGCGGCGCCAACGCGCTCAATCAATGGATGGAACGCGGGCCTGATGCGTGCATGAAGCGCACGCAACGACGCCCGTTGCCAGCGGGGAGACTCGAACCCGCAACGGTGTTGCGATTGGGATTGGTGTTGGCGATCGCGGGCTCGGTGCTGCTGTGGCTTGCGAGCGGATGGGCCCCGGCGATGCTCGCAGCGGCGTGTACAGCGGTCTACACGCTCGCGTACACACCATCGAAACGCTTTACGTCGCTCTCGACGCTTGTAGGAACAATCCCGGGAGCGCTGCCACCGATGATCGGGTGGTCGGCTGCGATGGGCGGCGGGCTCGAGAGCCTCATCGGCGCTGGCTCGATCGGTGGCTGGACGCTCGTGGCGCTGATGACCATGTGGCAGATCCCGCACTTTCTGGCGATCGCCTGGATGTACCGCGAAGATTACGCGAGGGCAGGGTTTCGGGTGCTCTCGGTTGACGACCCCGAGGGGCGGCGCACGATGCCCACCATCTGGTGGACCACGGTGCTGATGGTGATAGCGACGCTTGTACCGATCGCAACCATGCCCACGCAGACCGGTTGGTTGTATGGGATCGTTGCGGTCATCAGCGGGGCGATGGTGCTCAGGCTTGCGCTGAGGCTCTATCGAGATCGCACCGATGCGAACGCCCGGACGGTTTTCTTTGCTTCGATCATTCACCTGCCGATTCTTTTGTTGATGCTGGTCGTTGACGCATTGCTTCATAGCTGGCTCGGCTAGCACCAAAGCGAACCCGCCCACACACAGAGGTTATTGAACACGCCATGCCCCACCGATTTACCGTTCTTCTTATCGTGGCCATGCTGTTTCTTGGTGCGTCTGTGATCGCGCTGTTCACCCTTATGGGGATCCGCGCCGGGCAGAACAAGCCCATCGACGCCGATGTCGTAATCAAAGGTTCAACAACACACGTTCAGCTCTCGCGAACAGTGACCGCGTTCGACCCGCGGGACCCGTTGGCGCTGAGCCCGTTACTGGTTGGGGCGGGCTTGGTCGTGCCGAACTTTGAGCTGATCGATCAGGATCATCGCTCGCAGACACAAGAAGTGTTCGACGATGAGGTGACGGTGATCTCGTTCGTGTTTACACACTGCACGCTTGCGTGCCCGATCGTCACCGGCAGAATGTTCGGGGTGTACCAGAAAGCCGAAGGGCTTGATACTCGGTTCCTGAGCATCACCGTTGACCCGACGCGGGATACGCCCGAGGTGCTCACGAAATACGCCAAGAACTTCGGGATCGACCACGCCCGATGGAAGTTCCTCACGGGCGATTACGCCGCGATCGAGAATATCGCCACGGTTGGTCTCAAGTTTGCCATCACCGAAGATCCCAGTGAAGAGAATCTGATCACGCTCGAAGATGGCTCGACCATGTCCAACATCCAGCACCCGACCAAGCTCATTGTCATCGGGCCCAAGCGTGAGATCATCGGGATCTATGACCCGTACCAGAAGGCCGATCTTGATCTGCTCGTGGCTCGGCTCAAAGCGATCGACCGCGTTCGGCCAAAGGGCTGAGCCCCCCTCTGACCACCTTTGCCTCGCTCCACCCCATACCTAAGGGGTTCTGTTTGCATTGCACAGGCAGGATCGTGATACTGGATCTATGTCTTCTCAAGATGTGTCTCCTCAAGATGCGGTTCCTCAAGATGCGGCTCCCGAAGATCCCGCTGCGCGCGGCAACATCACGCTGCTGCTCGGCGATGCCTGTGAGGGCGACGAGCGGGCGCGGTCTGATCTGTGGGAGGCTGTCTACGACGAGCTTCGGGGAATCGCGGCTCGAAAGATGGCGGGAGAGACCCCAGGTCACACGCTCCAGCCGACCGCGCTGGTTCACGAGGCGTACGTTCGGCTGCTGGGGGGTGAGCGGGTTGCACCTAAGGACCGTGCATATTTCTTTGCCTCAGCGGCCCGCGCGATGTCGCGGATCTTGATCGAACGCGGGAGGCGTCGCCACGGCGTCAAGGTGCATGCGGACGAGAACGTGATCTCGATGCTGCTCGGCAGCCGCGATGGTCAGAGCGCAGAGCAGAACGATGAGCAACTCGATGCGCTCGAATCGGCGCTCGAGACGATGCGAACCGAGATGCCCGAGGTGCATGAGGTGGTGATGTTGCGGTTCTTTGCGGGCCTTGGTGTCGAAGGCGTGGCGGAGGCTCTTGGAGTCTCGACTCGGACCGTCAAGCGCAAGTGGTCGTTCGGGCGTGCGTGGCTCTCGATGCAGCTCAGCGGGGAGAGCGGGTGAGTTCGCACCAGCCTCGAAACTCAAAGCCGAAGCGGTCGGCACATCTCGATGAGATGGAGTTGCTCGCCGATGCGTTGGAGGCACCCGAGGGATCGCGCGAGGCGTTTGTCGCTGCGCGTTGCAAAGATGACACGGAGTTGCGGCACAGAGTGATGGCGTTGCTCGAGGCCGATCGCTGCGCGAATCAGCGTGGGTTCTTTGATGCTGGCGACGAGGATCTTGTGGGCTCGTCGATCGGGCCTTTCCAGGTTCTTGAGAAGATCGGCGAGGGTGGTATGGGGACGGTGTATCTGGCAGAGCAAACCAGCCCGGTGCGGCGGCGAGTTGCAATCAAGGTGATCCGCAGCGGGATGGGCACGCGGCGAGTGGTTGCAAGATTTGAGTCCGAACGCCAAGCGCTCGCGATGATGGATGATCCGGGGATCGCGCGTGTGTACGACGCGGGGCAGATTTCGAACACGCAGCCTTACTTTGTGATGGAGTATGTGCCGGGCATCTCGATCACCGAGTATTGCGATCAGCACCGTGTGGGCATAGAGGAACGGCTCGAGTTGTGCGCACGGGTGTGCCGCGCGGTGCAGCATGCGCATCAGCGGGGGGTGATTCACCGGGATCTCAAGCCATCTAATATTCTTGTTGCTGCGACACAGGCCGGGCCGAGGCCCAAGATCATCGATTTTGGGGTCGCCAAGGCACTGCATCAGAAACTCACTGACAAAACAATATTCACCGAGCACGGGCAGATGATCGGCACGCCGGGCTATATGAGTCCCGAGCAGGCCGAGATGAGTTCGCTTGAGATCGATACACGCTCGGATATCTATTCGCTGGGCGTCGTGCTCTACGAACTCATCACCGGGGTGCTGCCGGTTGATCCTGACACAGCGGAAGGCCGGGTCATGCGGGGCGCTCACATGCTCGGACCGGCGGCTCGACTGGCTTCGATGAGCGAGAGCATCGATGATGCTGCGAAATGTCGAGATACCAGCGTCCCAAGCCTGCTGAGGCGTGCGCGCGGCGAGCTTGAATGGATCGTGATGCGTGCGATTCATCAGGACCGCACCATGCGGTACGCCTCGATGTCGGAGTTTGCGGATGACCTCGAACGGTTGATGCGGATGGAGCCGGTGCTTGCTGCGCCGCCATCTGGGATGTATCGCTTGAGCCGATTCGTGGCGAGGCACCGCGCGGTGTTGCTCACGGTCATGATCGCAGCACTCGCAACCACGCTCGGGCTGCTTGCGTTCGGGCAGATCCGTTTGGCCCCGACGATCGCATTTGCGGTCCTTGCGATAGTGTTGCTGGGCGGGCTCGTTGCCGCGTTGTTGTTGCTTGTTCGAGCCCGCATGGAGCGGGACCGTGCTTTGGCCGCCGAGACTCGTGCGAGTGAGGCATCGGCAGCGGCCGAAAGAGATCGACGCCAAGCCCATCAGCAGGCACGGATCACGCACGCCGTCTCGGAGTTTCTCAATAAGGACATTCTTGCGGGTGCTGCGCCCGAGCAACAGGGGCGGGATCTCAAGGTGATCTCGGCGATCGATACGGCAGCAGCGGTGATCGGTGAACGGTTCTCTGATGCGCCCCTCGTCGAAGCGGCTATCCGTAGCACGATCGGTCGGACCTATCGCAGCCTTGGCGTGTACGAATCCGCACGCCCGCAGCTCACGCGTGCTCTGGAGCTGTGCCGTGAGCATCTAGGCGAACAGGACGAGCACACGCTGTGTGCGCTCGATGATTGTGCCGCGGTGAGTTACGAGCTTGGCGATGACGCCGACGCAGAGCGTTGCACACGAGAAGCGATCGCCCAACGCCAGCAGATCAAAGACGGGACCAACGAAGCGTTGCGGAGTTCGTTGAATCATCTTGCTTTGATCCGCACGCGACAGGGGGACTTTGCAGAGGCCGAGGCGTTGCATCTTGAGACGATTCGCTTGAGTCGCAGCGAGCTTGGACCTGATGATGAAGCCACGCTCACCGCGCTCAATAACCTTGCGAGCTGGTACTACCGGCGTGAGCGTTTCGAGGAGGCTGCCACCCGCCATGCAGAAACGCTCGAAGCACGACGGCGTGTGCTTGGATGCGAGCATCCCCACACACTGATCTCGGCATCGAATCTGGGCGGCACGCTGTGCAGGCTTGGGCGATACGAACAAGCCGAGAAGCACCTGCGATGTGCGGTCGAAACCGGGGTTAAGGTGCTTGGCGATGAGCACCCACATCTCGCTGCATTTCGACGGTACCTAGGCGAAAGCCTGCTCGGCCTGGGGGAGACCGAACAGGCCGAGAGTGTTCTCAAGGAGGCGTTGAGAGTCTGCACCCAACAACTCGGTACAGACCACCAGCGTTCACAAGAGATCGAGTGTTTGCTGCGTCGTGCTCGCGAATAGTAGTTGCGCGAAGAAGAACAGTGTTATTACAAACCAACACGGTTGGCATGCGGTCGCCGACGTCTGCTCTTGGCAGCCAGTGCGATCAACGCGAGGGTCACGGTTCCCGGCGTGGGTGTGATCTTGGTATTGATCGTGTTGAGAGCGGTGCCGTTGAGTTCGGTAAACGCGAGCATGTTAAGGTTGTCGCCGAACAACAGGCCCATGTCGTCAAAGGCTGCGAAGAGCTCGATGGATTCTCCCCAACGGATAGTAAAGACGTCGGCAGCGCTGCGCCCGAGATCGGCGAGTGTTTGTGAGCCGGGGGCGAGGCTAAAGAACACCTGATCGCCTTGGCTAAAGACACTGTCGAGATCATCATCGAAGACGACGAGCGCGTCGATGTCGTCGCTGGCGGTGAGTCCTAAGTCGGCACTCGAGCTGTAGACCGTTTCGTTGCCGCCGGGGCCAAACGGGGTGAAATCTGAGAAGATGGTCGCGCCGTTCCCACCACCTCCCGCGAGCGTCACAAGCGAGGGCGAGGCAGCGGTCATGGTGAAGAAGATATCGTCGCCGCTCGGGATGGGCGGGCTGCCGCCGTCCACGTCGTTGGTATCTGCAAAGACCGGTCCGCCCGGAACCGTCTGCGGGAGAAGCCCGAAGTTGCGATTCGGATCGTCGTACGGCGCGACGGCGGTATCGGATTCATTGATCGCCATCACGTTGTTGAAGAGCCCCATGCTCACGCCGGGGAGCCGAGCGTTGCGATCGAACGCCTCGGTCGTCAGATACGCGTTGCCCGCTTGGCGATTGATCGCAGCCTCGGACTTGACGTTGAACTCGGGCAGCCCGAACCCTTGAACAGGATCGAGACTCCCGACGCTGAACCGATCCACCGAGAGGCACAACAAGAACGCGGTGAACGATTCGCGTCGGTTGAAGCCGTTGATGTCGTCGCCAGCTTGACCCAAACCCGAGCCGACCCCACCGCCCGCGATGATCGAAGGATTGCCTTCAAAGATCAGATCGCCAGCGAGCCCGCCGGGGCCATCGTTGGCCACACTGAAGAAGACCTGAGCCTGGACGCTGCCTGCGGTCATCAAGAGGGCAGTTGCCGAGACCAGATGCAATTGAATCAGCTTACTCATCTTTGGATTCCTTTATTGACTCTCCACAGGTCAATGTAAACGCGAACGGGGATTGAATGCAACCCTCAATCTCTATTTCCATACCCTCCCTGCGATGCGAACCCCAAACAGGGGACACCCTTGAGCGATATTTACTTGTTTTTTTGGCACTGACACTCTCTCACAGTGCTCCCGTAGACAAAAAGCACCGCCCCACATAGGGCGGCACTCAGAGAGTTTTTCTTATCGTGAAGTGCTGATGGAAACGGCGATCGAGTGCCATCATGTCTGGCTCGGGAGGCCGATACGGATCTACCCGTCACCTTCGGCGACGACCCGCGATGACCAGACTGCCACTTGCCAAGAGCACCGCTGTGCCCGGTGCTGGCACGGGGATGGCGGTGAAAACGATATCTCCGAACTCGATCCCGACCGACGTGGCGACACCGATGAAGACTCTCTCACCGGTGAGCGTCGCTAAGAGCGGCGCCTCAAAGAGGCCGTCGGCTCCAACAACAACTTCGGCGATCAGGATGGAATCAATCCCAGTGAGCGCATCGGTCACGATGTTCTCATTCTGAAAGATAGAGAGGACTCCCTCGGGCTCCGAAGTACCAGAAATGAGTGTGGCACCCACTGAAAGCGACGACGTGAGGCTGATCCTGGCACCGCCCATGATCTGGAACGAGGTGGTACCAGTGCCAGTGACGCCAGCGACCGAGGTGTACTGATAGGGGTTGAACGGGCTCAACAAGGCCGAGGGGTGCTCGACAGAAGTCGCGTGGATCGAATCACCATTCTGGAGTCCGCCGGCGCGAGTCATCTTGATCTTGTCCGGAGGCTTGATTGCCACAGTCACACCGAGTTGACCTGTACGCAACGAGCCCGGGTCGATGCTGGCAACACCCGCTGCACCGATATTGAACTCGAGCATAGTGGTGACTCCGGTCGGAGGCCCTTCCTCCATGGTCCACCAGTAATCGAACGTGCCATCTGACTTGTTGTAGCGATACGACTGAACCACGTCGGCACTCGACAACGCGGTCGTGGCCAAGAGTGCGAACACGGTAACGGACTTAGATACACACAACATTGCTAGCTCCTTCTCGTTCATGTTGGCCGCGATGGGCGGCTTGGTTTGTGAGCCCGCAACAACACGCTGCGAACATCGATCTGCGTGCCGCGAGCGAGTTGTGTGGTCTTTGAATCACACGTTCTTGCTCACGAGGACACCACCCCTGCGAGGCAAGTCAGAACGAGGGGACACAACTGCACATAATTTTCGATTTGTCGCCGAATACCGCTACACCGGCGTTAGTCACCGCATCGTCTGGCACTACGACGCCGACCTCAAGGAACGATTTGATTATCACTCTGCAGGAGGGGGGGCGGGTCTTGCGGGCAGCGGCGGTTCTTCGTACATTGACAGAGTGATCCTGCGTGACCGTGACCACAACTCGGTCTGGAGCAGTGCAGCCGACGGCACACTCGAAGAGCGTGTGTACTTGCTCCAGAACTGGCGGGCCGATGTCCGCGGTGTGATATTGCCCAAGGATGGGGGTGGCGGGCCGCAGATGTACTATCGCTACGACGCCTTCGGCGAACCCATCGCCCTCCACGCAGGCGACATCGACGACGATGGCGATGTGGATGCCGCAGACTTTACCGAGCTCGTCACCATGACCGGCTTCGATCAGCGCGGCGACTTCGCCGATGCCTTCGGCAACGCAGGCCCCGATGGCGTCGTTGACTTCGGCGACAGCCTCTGGCTGCTCGGATATACCGGTACCTATGGCCGGGGATATGTTGCATCACAGGCCAAAGCCTTCGGCGGGCTCCGCAAGCTCTACGCCGGCTACGAACTCGATCCCCATCTCGCAGGCACCAAGTACCACGTCAGAAACCGTCTCTTCGATGCAGAATCCGGCAGATGGTCAAGAAGAGATCCACTCGGATATGTCGATGGAATGGGGATGTATGAGTATGTTGTCGGGCGAGCAGTAATCGGCAACGATCCAAGTGGGTTGGCATCAGGGATTTGTACTAGGGCAGTGCCGATTAAAGTAGATATTAATTGTAATTATCCTAATGATCCTTTGGAGCGGATAACTCGCATTAATGACGCAGACTGGCTTAGGTACCAAATCAATCCGGTGACTCTACAAAAGACTCCCTTGCCAGGCCAATTCTTTCGATTAAATGGAGGCGCACAATTAGTGATCGGGCTCGGTGCTTCAATATCCGATACTGCGATTATCATTGACATGACGGCTTTGATAAAGTTCAATCTTAAAGTACAAGTCGCTGCAGTGAGCACCAACCCTGACGTCCCGCTTGTGTTCAAAACACTTTGGAGCAACAACTTGTCAACTAGTCCGGCAAAAACCCGCTTAAACCGGTCGATAAGATGCAATATAAAAAATGGAGTGTGGACCCCTGAGGTTCGTGCAGGCAATGGCTTCCAAAAACTTAGCGACAGCACTGGCGGCAAATTTGGACCTCTTGGGTTTGATGTGTCTTTAACAAACCGTTTTACGACGGTGTATAATGTATGTCCAGATCTTGTAACGCCCCAGCTGGAGTTCGAGTATATTGTCAGTAGCGTATCCGCAAGCTTTTCCGTTGGCGCGGGTGCTATCAAGGGGGTGCCTCTGTCGATCTCTGGCCAGAGAAAAATCGGAGAATTCACAGTAGGCGCATGGTATTGGATTTGCGTGTGTTCAGAGGGAGGGGGTGGTGAGAGTCCGGTGAACGGCGGGGCCCAGTTCTAGCTATTGTGTATGCCGAACAGAGCAGGAGTATTCGCTTAATGACAATCCGCAGGCCAGCCAAGTTGTTTATGATATTTATGTTGCTCATGTGCATGGCCTTGGTGGGTATGGCCGCAGCCTTTGCTCAAACAGTAATATTTCGCATCGTATCCGAGTCGAGTCAGTCAGTTAGAATCACAGTACGAACTGATACAGAATATGGCCCGTTATATGTTCGGCCATATACCGACGATGACGATGCTATGCGCAGAGTAGTTGCGGCGTTCGTGGTTCATAAACACAGAGGAGATTATTTTGCCCTTGGGTTCCCCATAGCTGAGCGAGATGTGTATATGATACACAGTGAAGAATATGCTACGGGCATGTCTAGCCTTGCTAAGCAGGCAAAAAACTTAGCTCTACTCACAATGAGCGAGAACGAGCAAGATATACGTGGTCATAATATCCAAATGAGCATCAATTATTTTGTAACAGATCCAGTAAAACTGTCTAAGGTATACATTATAGCTGGAATTATTATTGCGTGGATAATTGCGAGCACAGTTTTTGTTATCGTTTCCGCACGTACCAAGAATTTATGAAATCTAATTAAGCACGTAACCATCGCAAGTCCTAAATACTCGGCCGCTCTGGAATCACGCTGATCCCAGAACGAAACAGCTTGGCCGCTTCGTGATACGCGCACGAAAATGGCTCCGGACAACTGCGAATTTTTCGTATTGACCGGCACGAGAGATCAGGCCGCTCGACGGCACACTCGAATCCACCAGCCACGACCCGCAGTACCACTTCGTCCACGACCAACGCTGGCGGCCCCTGGAAACCTACCGCGACGACCACACCTCGATCGACGCCGATCCCAAGGAACGCTTTGATTATCATGCCGCAGGCCTTGCAGGCAGCGGCTCTTCTTCGTACATTGATAGGGTGATCCTGCGCGACCGTGACCACAACTCGGGATGGGCATCAGCCGCCGACGGCACGCTCGAAGAGCGTGCCAATTCTAAAGATGACCTGCTCCAGAACTGGCGGGCCGATGTCGTCGCAATCATTCTGCCTAACGGCGGGCCGCAGATGTACTATCGCTACGACGCCTACGGCTCACCCTTTGCTATCGACGGAGGCGACATCGACGGCGATGGCGACGTGTGGGTGACTCTGTAGAAAACGAAGAAATGGGCGCGGAAGGATTCGAACCTTCGAAGGCATACGCCAGCAGATTTACAGTCTGCCCCCTTTGACCACTTGGGTACGCGCCCGGGACCTCTGCGGGTTGGTGCCACAGAGGTGGGGACGATAGACCCGCTGAGCCCGATCGGCAAGCATTTTGCCCACTCGCGCGAGAGTGGGCACGCCGATGGGCCAAGAGCAAGAGCCGCCTGCCGGACTCGAACCGGCGACCGTCGATTTACAAAACCGAAGCTCTACCAACTGAGCTAAGGCGGCGATGGGCCAAGAGGGTATCGCCCCCGCTGCTCACAGTCGATGGGATGCCAACGGGGTCTGCGAGGACTCAAGACATCGGCGAGCCCAAGTGTCAAGCAGTGTTCGGCATGCTCCAGATTCGCACAAATAGTCGTGCGAAACCATTTCAGCAAAGATTCATCTACCGCTCTCGCTCACCCGTGCCTGTTCGACCTTCGCATCGGTCTAACGTTCACTGCTTTCGACACGCATTCCCCACACTCTCCCTCAGTGAGCCGCCGACGATGCCCCCTCCACCACGACGCGAACGCCCCACATTGGCCCGAGTCGCCAAAGTCGCGGGAGTCGCTGAATCGACCGCGAGCCGGATCCTCAACGACTACACCCGGGGCTTTCGCGTTCGCCCCGAGGTCCGTGAGCGGGTGCTCCGAGCGGCTGAGGATCTCAAGTACAAGCCCAACCCGATGGTGCGTTCGATCAGCGCCAAACGCACCAACCTCGTGGCGGTTGTGGGCTGGGCTTCGGAGGGCGTCAATCGCACGGCGGTCCATGAAGCTGTCCGTGTGCTGATGGATGCGGGCAAGCACGTCTGCACCACGTTCCTCCAGCCGGAATCCAATGACCACGACCTGCCCTCGTGGCGGGTGGACGGCGCCCTCGTCGTCCGAGCACGCCAGCTCAAAGACCTCGACGAGATCGAGGGCCAACAGATGCCCTACGTCTCGATCAACGGCATCACGGGAGTCGGTGGCGACTGCGTCACCTTCGACGAAACCCACGGCATGTCGCAGGCCATCGACCACCTCGCCGCGCACGGGCACTCCAAAATCCTCTACGCATATCTCCGCCGAGAGCAACACGCGGGCGCAGGCACGCCTCACGCTGCGGTCATTGAACGACGAAACGCCTACACCGAACGCATGAAGCACCACGGGCTCGAACCTCTCGATGGGCACGGCCACGAGGACATCGACTACAGCGACTTTGCCCGCACGCACATCGTCGGCGGCAAGGCCACCGCGGTCGTCGCCTATGACGACACCACCGCTCTATTCCTGCTCCAGGCGATGGACGAGTTGGGGTTGAGTGTGCCGCGCGACGTGAGCGTGGTGGCGTTCAACGATGAACTCCCCGCAAGGATGTCGACGCCGCCTCTGACCACCGTGTCGATCCCAGCTGTTGAAGCAGGCCGCAAGGCTGCCGAGTTGCTGCTCGAACGCATGGACAGCGAAGACCCCATCAGCACCCGCACCGTCGTGCTCAGCGAGACGCTTGTAGTGCGTCGGTCTTCGGCACCGCTCACGAGCTGAACTGAATCAGCCTGCCTGAGCAGCGCGAACCAACGCCTTTGCGTTGTCTTCGTCGACCGGTTGAGTCCAGTGGCCATCGACCTTGATCGAGCTTCCAACGATCAACGCATCGGCGATCTCTAACAACCCAGCAGCCGATTGCGCTGTCACGCCCGAACCCACCAGCACCGGCTTGCTCGTCGCTGCTTTGACCTGTTTGAGCTCGCCGAGATCGACCGCCTGTCCCGTGAACCCGCCGCTGACGATCATGGCGTCGGCGCCAAAGAACTCTGCCGCGTGCGCCGCTTCTTCGATAGAAACATCCGCGGTGATGGCGTGCGAGGCGTGCTTCTTCTTGAGATCGCAGCACACCGCGATCTTCTCGGCCCCAATCGTGCGCCGATACCGGAGCAACGGACCGGCGGCGGCACGTTGCAATAATCCCTCGTCGGCGACGTGGGCGTACACAAAGTTCTCGCAGCGGATGAAACAACCGCTACTGGCGTGCGCGATCGCAAGAGCCTCGTTTTCGCCGCCCGAGAGCACCTGAATGCCCATCGGCAGGCTGACCTGCTTCGAGACTTCGACTGCTACGCGGGTCATGGTCGCAGCGATCTCGGGGCCATGATCGCCATGCACATACGGTGCGTCGTGCATGTTCTCGATGATGATCGCATCGAACCCCGCGTCCATGAGCACCTTGGCATCACGCACACTCTGAGCGACGAGCTCGTCGATGGTGTGTTCGTGCCGAGGCGTGCCGGGCAGAGCGCCGACGTGGACCATCCCGATAAGAGCCTTCGAGCAACCGAGCGACTTGAGCAGATCCGCCACGTGCAATACTCCGTAAAGGCAACCCGTTAGTTCATCGGCAAGAACAGGCCCGCGATCGAAGCGGTCATCCAACTCGCGAGTGCTCCGCCGAGCATGAGCCGCAGCGCGAGTTGTGCGATCTCACCGCGACGCTTGGGCGCGAGCGAAGCGAGCCCACCGATCTGAATCCCGATCGAAGCAAAGTTGGCGAATCCGCACAGGGCATACGCGGCGATCGCCGCGCTTCGATGCGACATCTGCGGCTCGGCTTGCGCCATGTCCTTCGCAAGCGCGTCAAACGCAAGAAACTCCGTGACGACCAGTTTCTTGCCGAGCAACATGCCGAAGAACGAAGTGTCACCCCAAGGGATCCCCATCGTCCACGCCAGCGGTGCAAGCACCCAGCCCATGATCTGTTCGATCGTGATCGCCTCAAATCCGAGCACCCCACCCATCGCACCAACGATCGCGTTGCCCAACGCGAGAATAGCAACAAACGCCACGAGCATGGCTGCGACATTGAGCGCGAGATGGAGCCCCTGCGTCGCACCCGCCGCGGCTGCTTCGAGCACGTTGCCCTGGCGCTCAAGGCTGACTTGATGGGCATCATCGACGATCGTATCTGACTCGGGGGGCACAATGATCCGAGCGATCACGAACGCTGCGGGCGCACTGAGCAAGCTCGCGGTCAACAGGTGTTTGATGAACTCTTGACGGGCGACGGGGTCGTCGCCGCCGAGCATCCCGACATACGCTGCGAGCACGCTGCCCGCGATGGTGGCAAAGCCTCCCACCATGAGCGTCGCCAGTTCGCTTCGTTTCATCGTCTGGATGTATGGCCCGACGCACAACGGCGCCTCGGTCTGCCCCACGAATACATTGGCCGCCATCGCGAGCGACTCCGCACCGGTCACCTTGAGCGTCCGACGCAGCACCCACGCCAATGCGCCGATGAGTTTCTGCATCAGCCCGATGTGGTAGAGCACAGCCATGAACGACGCGAAGAACACGATCACCGGCAGCACCCGGAACGCGAACACAAACCCCGCAGGACCACCCGGATCAGCTAGGTCGCCGAACAAAAACCGCGAACCCGCATCGGCGGATTCGATCACCGAGTTGACCCCTTGGGCGACGTACTCAAAGGCATATACCACCGGATCAAAAGCGAGCAACAGCCCCGCCATGACCAGTTGGAGCAGCAACCCCGCAGCCACGAATCGCCACGAGAACCGCGATCTGTTGGTCGAGAGTGCCCAGGCAAGCCCTACCAGCACGACGAGTCCGATCAATCCCTGATATTGCTGCATGGATGCAAAGCCCTCGGTGCGCGTGCCGAACCCCGGCCGCGAATGGCCAGAGTATCCCAGATTCGCCCGGCCTGCACAGCGAGCCAACACTTGTCCCATGCGAATCCCATGGGAACAAGCCGTCCAGGCCCTCGCGAGCATGATCCCCGAGCCCAGACCGGCGGTCGTCTGCATCGCTGGACCCACGGGCAGCGGCAAGTCCACGCTCGCCCGAGCACTCGCCGATCACCACGCCAGCGCCCTCGTCATCGGGACCGACAGCTACCTGCCCGATTACCCAACACTCGAACCCCATCAATACGACCTGCCCGAGCATTCCGCCCTCGATGAGCTCGCAGCCAACATCGACACCCTGCTTGCGGGCGACGCTGCGAACATCCCCGTCTGGGAGTTCGAGAGCCACACAAGAACCGGACACACCAAGGTCGAACCCGCAACCTTGATCGTCGTCGAAGGTATCCACGCGCTCCAGCCGATCGTCGCAGAGCGAGCCGGGCTGCTCGCACTGGTCGAAGCATCAGCCCAAGACCGACTCGCCCGGGCCATTGCCCGCGAGCTCTCGGGCGAACGCGGCTGGGAGATCGAACCCATGACCGAGTTCATCCAGACCATCGCCGATCCGACCTTCGAGACGTTCTTGCCCGCGTATCGCCAGATCGCACACGTCATCATCGACAACCCCGGACGCCCCCCACTGCCCCAAAACAAGGACGCATGACAATGAACCGACTCAAGCCGATCGCTTTGGCATGTCTCATGCTCGCAGCACCGTTCGCTCACGCCCAGCCATGGAGAGGCGAAGACCCGGCTGCGATCAGCGATGCTGTCAACACGCGATACACCATTGATCTTGCCCGGAGCCGTTCGCAGCTCATGGATCTCACCATCGAGATGGCGGACGTTGACGCCGACACGACGCTGCTCCAACTGCCCGTCTGGCGGATCGGACGGTACGAGGTGATCGACCCCGCGGGTACGGTGCGCACGCTCAGCGCCCATGACGCAGCCGGTCGCGAGATCGCGTTTACGAAGCTCGATAAATCTACCTGGAGCTTTGATACGTCCGATGCGGATTCGCTCATTGTCGAGTACACCATCTACGCCAACAGCATCAATAACCGCACCCGCCACGCCGATGCGTCGCACGCTTTCATCAGCCCGTCAATGGTACTGATGTACGATCCGAAGCGTCGGAGCTTGCCGGTAAGCGTGGAGGTCACCGGCACGCCCGACGACTGGCGGGTCGCCACCGGGCTTGATTCGGACCCTGCGGGCAAGGCTGGACGGGCGTTTGTAGCCCGTGACTACGACACGCTCGCGGACTGCCCGCTCGAAATCGGGATCCACGATCTCAAACGCTTCGAGGTGCGCGGCGTACCCCACGAGATCGTCATCTGGGGCACGCATCAGGCCGATCTCGATCAGCTCGCCGAGGACTTCGCCAAGATCGTCGATGCGCAAGCGCAGGTCTTCGAGTTCACCGGCCCCCTGCCCTACGGCCGATACGTATTCATGATCCACAGCGGAGATGGACTCGGCGGCGGCACCGAACATATCAACTCCACCATCATGCAGACCAACCCCAAAAGCTTCACCGATGACGACCGGTACGGTGGCTTCTTGGGACTGGTGAGCCACGAGATGTTCCACACGTGGAACGTCAAGCGGCTGCGGCCCGCGGGCATCGCGCCCTACGACTACCAACACGAGAACTACACCGATCTGCTCTGGGTTGCGGAAGGTACCACGAGCTACTACGACGATCTGATCCTCGCCCGCACGGGCTTGATCGACCTCGACGAATACATCGATCGCATCCGCGGCGGCATGCAATACGTCCGCACACAACCCGGGCTCCACGTCCAAACACTCGAAGAATCAAGCTTCGATGCGTGGATCAAGTTCAACCACCGGACCGCCGATTCGCCCAACTACGCCGTCAACTTCTACAGCCAAGGCGCCCTCGCCAGCCTGCTCATTGATTTCTGGGTCCGCGATCACACCGCTGACGAACGCTCGCTCGACAACGTGATGCGAGATCTCTACCAGCGTCACCCGCTCGAAGATGGCGGCTTCACCACGGGCGACCTTGCTCAATCCATGGCACGAACCGCCGAGCAGCCGCTCGATGCGGCCCGCGAATTTCTCCACGAACTCGTCGGACAAACCGGTGACATGGAGCTCGAAGAAGCGCTACTGACTGCCGGGCTCGAACTCACGCTCGAAACCGATCGTGAGGGCTCGGACCTAGGGCTGCGACTGGGCGAGCAAGACGCCTTTGCCAAAGCCCGCACGGTCTACGAGGGTCGACCCGCGTTCGCAGCGGGCGTGATCGCGGACGACCTCATCATCGCCATCGACGATTCACAAGCCACGCCCGATTCGGTCAAGGAGTTGCTCAAGCGAACCGACCCGGGAACAGCCGTCACCCTGACGATCGTGCGAAGATCAAAGCTGATCCGTATCACATTGACGACTGCGGAGCTTGCCCCCAAGTGGGAACTCGAGCGGGTCGAGGAACCCACCCGAGCCCAGCGTTCAAGGTTTCAGAGCTGGACCGGTCAGCCCTTCGAGTCGGATGATGAATCAGACGACTAACGCATCTCTAGCCAAACAAATAGCGATCATGTGTCTGTATTGACGGGGGACCCCGAGATCGACACTTTTCATTTTCACGCGATTACACCACATGAAGCGTCATCCGCAAACCATGCCGTGCAAGCTATTTACACCCATCAGATGCAAATATCACGGATGAAGAGTGGGTCTGTGCCAAATAAATCGGGCACTCCGTTGGCATCCCGATAATGGCGAGGCATACTAGGGATGTCTTGTCTCTCTCCTCCTATGACTCGGCTGCGGGCGGAATATCCGGCAGTCGAGTTTTTCTTTTTGGGTCACTCTGAGCCGAGGCGGAACGCTTTCAAGCATTCCCGTCCGCGATCGAAGAATGTGCCCATCACACCGTCATCGGAGAATGCACCGCTCGCCCGGCTTGGTCACAAGTCCGGGAGGAGTCGGTGTGCGCACACAGACCGCTCCGCGCACGCGAGCGAGCGAAGGAAAGCTTCTATGAGTAGTGGCCTGTCGGCTCAGCCGACGTGCTTGGGATCGAAGGCGTCCTGGAGCGCATCGCTCACGATGTTGAACGCGAGCACGAGCACGAACATGAACGCGGTGGCAGCACCGATCTGCCAGAAGAAGCCGTTGATGACTTCGTCCTTGGCGTCG
This sequence comes from uncultured Phycisphaeraceae bacterium, assembly GCA_964448185.1. Lineage (GTDB taxonomy): Bacteria > Planctomycetota > Phycisphaerae > Phycisphaerales > UBA1924 > OFTM382. The sequence continues at coordinate 16,921 of CAYUVO010000017.1, read as the reverse complement.
CGGATCATGATGCCCCAACTGGGTTGACCTTGGACGCCCAGTCCGAGGAAGCTGAGGATCACCTCGGCCTTGATCGACCCGACAAACAGCAGCGACATGTTGATGAACAGCAGGTACGCCGTGTTCGGGATGACGTGCCACAGCAGGATGCGTTTGGGCGATGCACCGATCGAACGCGCCGACTGGATGTAGTCGAGGTGCTTGATCTTCATCGCTTCGCCACGAACCACGCGGCAAGGACCGATCCAGAACGTCAGAATAAACGCAAGGTACACGGGAATCAGTGTCTGGCCTAGTGCTATCCCGCCGAAGAAACGCCAATCCTCGGGCGTGTTGATCTCGCGGACTACAAACGCGATCACGATCAGCCAGATCAGGTACGGGATCGCCGAGATCGTTGAATACACCCACACGACCACGTGGTCGATGATCCCGCCGAAGAATCCGGCAGCAGCCCCGACGAGGCCGCCCATCACTACCGCGATCAGCGATGTCACAAACCCGATCTGCACGGCGGTCTTGATCGAATACACCGCACGCAAAAAGATACTCCGTCCCTGCGCATCGGTCCCAAGAAGCATCCTGAGCTTGTAGGTAAACGAATCAGGCACCGGTAACAACTCGTACAACTGCACCTCGAGCGCTTCGAGCTCTACGAGCTTGACCGCTTCGGCAGCCTCGATCAGCTCGTTGAGCCTCTTGGCCTCCTGAGCATCAACGGCTACCGGCGGCACCTGCTTGGCGGCCTCTTCTTCCAGATCGAATAGCTCGTCGTGTGCATCGTCGCTGTCCGCCATCGCGTCGTCGAGCGCGTCAAACGCCTCGTTGACCAGATCGAGCTTGTCCTCGACGACCTGCGGATCGGTAGAGGACAACCTGCGCTCGGCGTACCCAAATGCCTCGAGTGAATACTGCGGGTCGCTCGTCGTGAGGGCCTTGGCGATATCGCCCACAATCCGGTCGGCGTGGTTGATCCGTTCATTGATCGAAGCCGAACGCCCGAACCCGGGCTCTTTGCTCAGCCCCACACTCTCGGTCACCGAATCGGACTTGATCAGACCCGGGGGCACCATGATCAAGAGCGCGGTGAGAAAGAACACCGAGATGATCCCGAGCGCCACCACCGCCATGCGGTTGCGCATGAACTTGCGGACACCCGGAAGCTCAAAGAAACTTTCGGGCTTTGCTGATCCCGCGCGAGCTGCGAGCAGATCCGGGGGGGTCTCAGGATCGGCGTTGGTCTGGTTTGCTTGGGGGTCTTCGCTCATTGGTTACGAAAGCCTCACGCGGGGATCGACCAATGCGTAGAGCACGTCGGTCAGGATATTGCTCGCAATAAAGATGATCGCGAGCACCGCCACGATCGTCTGCGTCACAGGGAAATCTTTGTTCGTCACATGCGTAAAGAGCGTCTGACCTAGGCCCGGGATACTGAAATACACCTCGAGCAGCAGCGAACCCACCACCACGAACGGCAGCGTAATCATCACCCGCGTAATGATCGGGATCATCGCATTCCGCAGCAAGTGTTTCACCAGCACCCTCCGCTCGGGGCAGCCTTTAGCCCGTGCGGTACGGATGTAGTCAGACGTGCTCTGCTCGACGATCACGCTGCGATAGAACCGCGTGTCGTACCCCAGCGTGACGATCACACTGATCATCACCGGCAGCAGGCAGTACGTCATCCAGTGCTTGGGGAAGTTCCAACCCGTCGAGTCGTACCCCTCGTACCCACGCACCGCAAACACCTCGAACCCCAACGCATCCGTTAGCCAAAATGCGCCGTAATACTGCCCGAAAATGATGAACACCAGAAAGCTGATGCTCATCCCGATCACCGCGACAAACACCAGCAGCCGATCGACCCACCGCCCTCGATGAGCCGCAGAAACAAGCCCGATAGCCACCGACAAAACCGTCGAAAAGACCAGTGCCGGGACCGTGATCGCCATACTCGGCATCACCGATGGCATCACAATGTCCACCACCGTTGCCTCGCGGTACCAAGACCGATCATTGAGCCCGAGGATCGAGCCGCTCCACTCGATCCCGTCATCCGCCCACTCAATCGGGAGCACGAACTCGGCGAACTGGACCAGCAGAGGCCGATCGATCCCGAGTTCGACCCGTTTGAGCGCGATCTCTTCTTCGGTCGCGTTCTTGCTGAGCTGGGCGTACACCGGGTCATTGACCCGCAGGAGCACCATCAACAGCAGAATGATCCCGAAGAAGATCGGGATGTTGTACAAAATACGTCGGAACGTGTACGACCACATAGCGCCGGAAAGCCTCTCGTCTGATCACTCAAGCCGGCACCAACATGAACGCCCGGCAGCAAAAACCCTTCGACACCCCATCGACGCCAATCTACACTCGAATCACTGCCATCAACGCTTCGAATCGTCCGCGCCAAGCATCTTATACCAACCGTAGTACCGTTCGTTGGGCTTGGCATTCTTGAGCCAGGGCGAGATCAGATAATACCGAGTTCTCGCGAGCGCTCCGACCGCCGGGATGTCCTCGAGCAGCATCGCTTGCATCTGCTCATAGATCCGTGTGCGTTCTTCGCCGGGCTCCATCGCCACGATCGACTCGTACATCTTGTCGTATTCGGGCTGGTTGTAGTTGTAGTGATTCGAGCCGGGGCTTGCGTTCGGGCTGTAGAACAACGCGAGGTTGTTCTCGGCGTCGGGATAGTCGCTCGACCACGCGAACGAGAACATCGGGGCTTGGCGCTTGTTGACCTTCTCGATCAGCTGCGAAAAGTCTACGAGCACCGGATCGAGCTCGACGTTGATCCGCGAGAGTTGCCGCTGGAGCATTTCGACCTGCTGATCGTTGTTCCCGCCCTGGCTCGTGTAGAACCGGATCGGGGGCAAGCCTTCGCCATCGGGATAGCCCGCTTCGATCAAGGCCGCCTTGGCTGCCTGAATATCCGGGCCGCGCGATGCCTTCTCGTCTCGGCCGTTCTCGGGGTGGCCCTCAAGACCCGGCGGGATCACGCCGTCGTACACCGTACACAGGCCCTCGTAGAACACCTGGTTGAACTCGTCCCAGTCGATCGCCAGCGAAATCGCTCGACGCAGCGCCTTCTTCTCGGGGGTGTACCCGCCCACCAACTCATCCTCCATGTTGAACGCACGGAAGATGTAGTCAAGCAACGGCACCGCCGCGTGGGTGATCCCTTCACGCCGAAATTCTCGGTTGAGCCGCTTTGACCGCTTGCTAAACGCCTCAGGGAAGTACGCCGACGGCACCTGAATCAGACCGAGCTTGTTCTGCCGAAACTCAAGCCACAAAGGCTGATCCTCGATGTAGAACGTGTATTCAAGCCGGTCCGCAATCGGCAGCCGCTGCCCCGCAGCTTCCGCAAGCCCCTTGGCCGTGTCTTCCTCTGACCACAGCTCCGCCGCCGGGTAGAACATCGGACGATATGCGGGGTTGCGATCGAACGTCATGTGGCTCTTGGGCACCCATTCATCAAGTATGAACGGTCCGCTGCCCACCGGATGGCTCGAGAAGTTGTCGCCGTAGAACTCGACGGCTTCATGAGGCACCACCGACGTCTGGAACATAGTCAATGTCCACAAGAATCGGTACACCGCCTGCGTGAGCACCACCTCGAACGTCTGGTCATCAATCTTGACGAGCCCCTCGATGTCGGCTGCGTAATCAAAGTCCGTGTCGTTTGCGTTTGCCTCCAACCCGACGATCGTGTCACGCATCAACCACCAGTTCTCGAGACCGTTCTCACGGTCCGCCAGACGCTTCCACGAATAGAACACGTCGTCGGTCACCAACTGGCGACCTTCGCCTCCCGCGAAGCATTCATCGTCGATGAAATAGATGTCGTCACGCAGCGTGAACCGCCAGCGTTTGCCAGCGTCAAGCCGCTCGGGAAGATCCACCAGCAACAAGGGCACGAACCGCCTCGTGTCGGTATATGACACCTCCAGCAGCGTCTCGTACATCTGCACGACCGCTTTGTTGTCGTACACCGTCGAGCCCTGTACCGGGTCCAGGCTCTTGGGGCCATCGGTCCGAACGGGCAACTGGACCACGGTCTGGTCCTGAGCAACCGCCACCGAAACCGCCACCAAGGCCACACATGCTGCTATCCGCTGAATCATCAAAATCAGCCTTCCGCTTGAAGGTTCAACTCACGGCTCACCGCAACCTGCGACGGATTTCAATCCGCACAAGCCGCTCCCATAAGCCGCCCGGCCTGATCGTAGCGGATCCGTGCCATCCATGCCCCACCCACGCAATCCGCCCACATCCACAGGCTCGGCCGCTCCTTGTACCGCCAACCATTCTACATGAAACAAGGGATTTCATCCGTATTCGATCCTTCTGCCTCCTGAAACGCTGATAGGGCTCATACCCCCCCCCCACACATGCCCATTCCGCACACAACTCTCGGCTCTGATCCCATCTGCACCTCCCAGCCGATCAACAATCAGCCATGCTCCCCTCGCCCCTTCGCCACATCTCGCCGAGCACCGCTCTCGACGCCTCGGGCCGCGAGCTGTTGTTCTTTGGCGGCTGCAACTACCTCGGGCTCGCTCAGCACCCGGCGGTCCTCGATGCGGTGGCCTCGAATCTCACGACCCACGGCCTCTCCGCGGGCGCCAGCCGAACCACCACCGGCAACACCACTTTCCACGCCCAACTCGAAGACGAGCTCGCAGACTTCCTGGGATATCCCGCCGCGTGTCTCCTGCCCGATGGCTACACCGCCAACATCGCCGCCGCCCAAGCACTCGCTGCAATGGGCTGTGCCTCGGCGCATCTCGATGCGCGCGCACACCCGAGCCTTGTTGACGCGGCCAATGCTGCAAGTGTGCGCACAACGACCTTCGCTCATCTCAAGCCCCCCACCAACTCGCAAGCCATCTGGACCGACGGCGTGTTCACCGCCGACGGCGCGATCGCGCCTCTCCCAGCGCATCTCGAACACCTCCCCAGCGACGGCGTACTGCTCGTCGATGATTGTCACGGCTTCGCAGCCATCGGTCCCGCGGGTCGCGGCACCACCGCGCCGTTCGCACAAGACCCCCGGCTTGTTCTCACCACCACGCTCGCCAAAGGTCTCGGCGCAGCGGGCGGTATCGTCGCAGGAAGCTCTGAACTCATCGAACATGTGCGCACAAGCTCCGCGTTCGTCTGCACCACACCCATCGGCCCGGCGTTCGCTGGCGGCTCACTCGAAGCCCTTCGCATTCTCCGCAGCGAACCCGACCGTATTGAACGTCTCGCACACAATGCCAACCTCATGCGCGAAGCGATCCGAGCTGCGGGCATCGACCTCTCGCAGGCAAGCAACGGTTCAGTTGTACCCATCATCGGCTTTGCGCCGTTCGGCGATGAACGCCTGAGAATGATCCGCGACCACCTGTACGAACTCGGTGTCCTGGCACCACTGATCGAGTACCCCGGCGGCGAAAAACCGCTGTATTTCAGGCTCATCGTGACCAGCGAACACTCCCACGAACAGATCGAACGCCTAGGTGATGCGCTGCGAACCGCACTCGAAGCGACGTCGAGTGTGGCGACCTGAACAAGGCGTACTCACAGTGAACATGTTGCGTCAGTGAGGGACTCATAGAGCCCCCTCGCTCACACTCGGGGCTTGTTGAGGCACGCCAACTATCCGACCGAAGTTCAGATTGCTTGACTGGTGTGTTGCGGTTTGGCTTCGTTGATTGAAGCGGGCACCGGCGGCTTGCGCAGCAACGCGCGGTATTCGCCATACGCCTGCGGGTGACTCTTGTGATCGCTCTTACGATCCTTGACCACCTCATAGCCACACGAAGCGATCAACCCGCGAAGCTTGTCCTCGCTAAAGGAATGCGGGTGCAGGTGATCCGAATAGTCCATCAGATCAACGAGCAGCCACATGAACCCACCGGGCCGCAAGAGACGGCGCATCTCACCCATCACGCGCGGCGGATCCGAGACGTGATCCAGACAGTTCTCGATAATGATCAGATCCGCAAACCCCGCGGGCAGCGGGATGTTCTCGCCGGCGGCTGCGATGTACGTCACCTCATCGGCGTGCGCATGAGTGGGCAACAGATTCTCGACGACGTATCCCTCAGCGATTGGATCGACCGCGACGGCTCGCCGCCAGCGCGCTTCTGCGATCGACGGATAAGGCCCCGCGCCGATCTCAACCACTGATTGCTGTGCGCACCACGCGGTCCGCGCCGCCTCGGAATCTTCGAGCCCTGCGAACTGGCCCAGCTCGACGAGTCTCTGACGTTGCCACGTCCCGAATGCTGTCTGATAGCCCCCCGCGTCGGCGAGCTGCTTGGGATCGCGTGCGACGCCTACCCAGAAGCTCAGCTCGTCTCGATACTTGGGTGTCAGGGCGGGGTCTTCGGAGCCGTCGGCGTTGATCGCCCGGCCGTCGAGCAGCCCGCCACGCCAGACCGCGACCTCGCCCCCGCTGCGAGCCCGCAGCAGGTGTTCGATGGTGTCGATCTTGGCGTGGGTTTCGGCCATCCCGGGCCTCATCAGACGCTGAATCGTGCTCTTGACCTGTTCTTTCACGCCTGTGCTCCCTGCTCGAACGTTTGCGCCCCCGCTCGTGCGGGATTGGCCACTCGCCAGCATAGGGGCTCAGGGTCCACCGAGCTTCATTAGATGAACACCGGCGTATCCGACTTGAGGAAGTTCCATGAGTCATCGGTGGTGAAGAACGTGAATCTCCCGAGCAGCGCGGTGCCGTCCGCGGACCGCCCCGCGATAAGCAACCGATCACCCGCTGAGGCCGCCGAGATCGGGAACTCGACCTTGGGAGCGCTCGCCGCCTCGCTGGCGTTCGTGGAGGTCCAGACGAGCGTGTCGAGATCGAACCGAAGCAGGAAGAGCGTGTTCTGGGCATCGGCTGCGAGCAGGTTGATCCCGCCATCGGTCGTGGTCGTTGCAGCCACGCCCCGAGCAAACGTCGGACCCCCAGCGGCTGCCGAGATGTCGGCCTCGAACCACGTCCCCGGATTGCTCAGCTCGGTCGCGGGCGACCACCAGTACGTCCTCAGGTTGCCCGCAAGATCCAGCCCCGCGATGTTGAGTCCGCCCCAGTTGGTCACATACGCATCGAGTTGACCGCTCAACGGCGTGAACCCAAAGAGCTGCGTCATGTTGAGCGTCTGCCAGTTGCCCGCGCCCAACGGCGGAGCCCACCAATACACAATCACGTTGCCCGCGTCGTCGAGGCCCGCGAGGTTGAGCCCGTCCCAACTCGCGACGTACCCGGTGAGCCCACCGGTCATGGTCGGACCATCGAACAACGCTGTGAGATCATCGAAACGCCAACCCGTTGCGTCGGGGAAGAACCAGTAGTTGATCGCGTGGCCGCGCGCATCAAGACCCGCGATATGCACCGAGCCCCACGATGGCTGATAGGTCGTCAGGTCGCCCGCGATGGCGGGCGCGTCGATCAGTTCGGTGAGGTTGGTCAGCGACCAATCGAACGTGCCGCCCGCGTTGGGAGTGCCCTTGAACAACCAGAGTTGTTGGTTGGTGTCGGTGGCGGCGAGGTTGATGGTGCCGTCGGGCATGGTAAACGCGGTCATATCGACGACCGCTCCTCGGAACCCTGCAAGTGCGCCGACGTCTTGTTCGACCTCGATCGTGGGAACAGGACCGATCACAGTAGTGGTCACGAGCGCAAGAGGTTGGCGATCGAGCCCGAGCGAGAACGTCACGATCTGTGCGCCGAGCGTTTCGGCGACGACCCGCTGACGAAGCCCGAGCCCCTCGCGGCGCACCAACGTAATCACGATGTCACCCTCGAAGTCGGGTAGAGTAATCTCGATGGTGCCGTCATCAGTGAATACGCCGGTGAGCGTGCCGATCGCGGTCGTGGTGTCACCCGCGTTCCAGAACGCGATGTCGTAGATCGAATCGCCCAGCATGCCGTCGAGCTCGACCATGCCACCGGTCACGGTGCCAGTGGAAACCCGGCCGTCCTGGAGCACATAGAGCACCGCCTGCTGGTCATCTGCCGAACCAATGACAAGCAGCTTCTGCCCGCCCGAAGCGGTGCCAAAGACATTGCCCGTCAGCGGATCCGGGCTGAACGTGGCCCAATCGAGCGGCCCGTTGTCTTGGAGCGTGCGCACAGCCTTCTCGGTCGCCCGCATGCCGTCGGTCAGGATGAAGCCTTGGTACAGCGGCTGGGTGGCACCGCCGCCAATGTCCACATCACCGATCTTGAAGTTGAGTTCGTCGGTGCTGATGCGAAGCGGGGTTCCGAACTGCCCGCTGGCCACACCCGCCCAGACGACCGAACGGAAGTTCGCTTCGTCGTCGGCTCGGGTAAATGATTTCCCGACAAGCCCGGTATTCGTGTTGATGTATTCAAGCCCAGCATCGGTGTACTGGGGGAGCTTGTTGGGCCATTTATCCCGCGTCATCCCCCACTCGCCATTGATCAACGGCTTGCGATCATCGACCCGTGTCAACCAATACGAAGTAATGTTTGCCTGTTCGAGTGCGGGCCGGATATTCAGCGCCGAGTCCGGGTTGTTGATCGGTTCTTCGCTGCCGAGTGTGTAGAAGTGCGGGCTGAGCGCATCGAAGCTTCGAGAGTTGTAGAGCACTCTTGCGACGGGGCCGCGGGGGTCTTGTGTAATGGTAGAGTTGAACGTCAGGCGGTTTGGATCCATCTCTTGCACGAACGCGCCGAGCTCATTGATCCATTTAGAGCGGGTTGTGAACTCGGTTTCTCGTCCGGGTGAACCCTCGCCTTCTGCGTTGAGCGTCCACTCGAAGCTGTCCCATTCACTCGGCGTTTCCCACCCGAGCGCCCTGTAACTAAACGGGCTTTCGTTGGCCCACTGCACGACCTGAGCCATACGGTTCTTGGCGATTTGCAGCGTATCTGGGTTCTGGAAGAAATCGTTGATGTCTGTGAGAGGTCCGCCGAAGTTGCTCGCCCACGGACCTTCGACACCGAAGGCTTCGTCATAACTGAACGTGTCGAACGGGCTGAACAGGATGTAGATGCCGTACTTGTCGGCCATCTCGAGCACGTTGAGCATGAACCCTCGCATCGCCGGGTTGTATTGCCCCGGCGTGTTCTCGAGCCAGTACAAACCGTTCGGAGTATCGGTGTTGCCCTCGGTGTGGACGTTCTGGAGCTCAAGGTACAGCCGCATGAACGTCACGCCCTGCTGCTGAAGCTTCTGGAAGTACGGCTCGGCGAGTCCTTCCACGCTTGGATCGGTGTTGAAGTTGATGAACTGCTCGCCCGCGTTGTCCCAGATGTCTCCCGGGAAGAGCTGCCGCGTAAAGTTCCACGAGATCCCCAGGTGATCCCCCACCACAACGTACGGCGCACCGTCCTCAGTAATCAGTCTTCGGCCCAATGGCGAGGGCACCACTCGCTTGCCGCCCGAGGTATCCTGTGTAACGCTCTGTGTTGTGAACTGCGCCACGTTCGAGAGGGCACCGAGATTGCCCGCCGCATCCACCGCTCGCGCAGCGACAAAGTACGTTGTCGAGGGAGTAAGTTGGGTCACCCGAAGCCGTTCTGCAAATCCGGCAAGACGCGGGACGTACTGATTCTCGAGCACACGGGCGTTGAGCCAATCCTGCTCGGTCGTGATCGCTGTCGTGCTCGTGCGGATCTGGTACGCCGAGACGTGCCCGAGTCCTGCCGTCGTGCCCGCGGGCGCATTAAACTTGAGCTGGGTCGAGTACCCGGTGGTGTTAGCGGCAGTCAGACCCGTGATCGTCGCGGGCCCGCTCGCAGTGCGTGCATCGACGAACATCGCCACCGCGTAGTTCACCGGGCCGTTGAGCCCTGCTGCTGCTGCGTCGTATGAGCTATGCACCCCGAGCAGGTGGTCGTCTTCGAACGCGGGCGAATCGAAGCGATCGAGCACGCCGTTGCCGTCAGCGTCGGTGGTCAGGTTGCGGTTGTCCTGGAAGTTTCGCGTGCCGCCTTCGTCGTCGAAGATCACATCGAAGTTCATACCCGCGAGCTGGCCGTGCGTGGGTGCTGCAGAGAAGTTCAACGCCGCCCACGGCAAAAAGATCTCCGTCGACCAGCCTTCATCGAGATCGCTGTTGTCATTGATCGTGCCCTCTACGACCGTTTTATACTGCGTGCCTCCGAAGATAAAGAAGTCGGCAGCCTCGGGAGATTCAAACAGCACGCCGTTCTCACCACCGAACCAATCCACATCAACCGGGCTGAGCGGACTGTTCGCGTTGCCCTTGACCCACTTGTATCGGCGGACACTTCCCGTGCCGCTGGTCGGGTCCTCGAAGCTGCCCAGGTTCACTCCGAATGCGCGGTCGGAGTCCTGGAAGAACACATCGCGCGAATGATCGGGATCGACATAGATTGTAAACGAATCGTCGTTCTCAATCTCCCATCGGTTCCCTGCGCCACTGCCCGCACCATCGACCCACAGATATTGGTCCGCCACCGCCACCCCAACGAACAACCCTTGATCGTTCCACATCATCGAGACCGTTGCACCCGCGTTGAACCGGTAGGGCAATGCCCGCGAGGTCTTGTAAGCGTTCGCCCAGTCCGCGTCGTTGAGCAGCCCGTCGACGATCGCCGAGCCGCGGGGGATCGCCCAGAACGGGTGGTCCGCTGTGACCGGATCAGCCGCGAGCAGGACCCGGGGTTCGAGATTCTCTACGGGACGTTCGGAGGCTCGGTTGTTCTTTGCTCGCTGACGCATCCCGCTCACTCCTTGGTCGCGTTCTGTCTTTGGTTCGGTCTCACCGGTGTGCTGGGGTGGGGAAGGGAGACCTCACTACCTTACCGGACGATGTTCACTGGTTCACTCTTTGTTGCACGCGATGTTCGTGCGGGCGATCTTTTTGGCCCGCTTCTCACTCCGTATGGAATCTGGCTGCGAGAGCGGACATGCCGATGGATCGGCACTTGGCACGTCCGGGCTCCACACCAGACCCACTCAATCCTGATATGAACGCCGTCTGGAACGGGTATTCCGGAGGCCATGGGATGGAATAAGACAAAATGAACACGCGCGGGGTTGACGCCCCATGCTCTCACCGGGTACCAACCCCTGATGCCGACTGATCCACCTCCCAAAGCACCCACCCAAGCGGTCGCCCTCTTCGGCGAATCCCGTATGCCCCAAGCCCCGACCGGGCTTGCATGGGATTCGTGGACAGCTCAACTCGAAAGCGCTCTGCTCCGCAATATCCGATGTCAAGATCTCGAGATCATTCGCGGCCTCGAGTTCGTCGCCCGCGACGAGAACTGGGGCACGCTTGGCCCCAACGCAACCATCACCGCTCAACACCCTGGCCGCCCCGACCTTCGCGGCACGTTCGAGTTCCACGATGGACCCGTCAGTTGGAAAGTCGGGATCGAGTTCCAACCCGACGGCTTGACGATCACAGGCAGAGCTGAAGCAACCTCAAAAGTGCGCACCAACCGGACCGGGTTCGTGTTGCTCCATCCGCTCTCGTGCCTCGGACAAGACCTTGAAATCGAGCACGCCGATGGCACGATCTCGCAGGTATGTTTCCCGACGCTCATCCGTCCCGATCAGCCCGCGATGGACATCCGGGCGCTGCGGTACGCGCCCGCCGACAACCTGTGGCTTGAACTGCACTTCGAGGGCGATACGTTCGAGATGGAAGATCAACGCAACTGGCTCGATGCGTCGTTCAAGACGTATTGTCGGCCCCACTCACTGCCCAAGCCGTACACCTTGGCGCCGGGCAAGCCGATCGAACAACGCATCACCGTTCGGCTCGAACGCCGACCTACGCAGGTCCGTGTGATCGAAGCAGGTCAACCCGGCGAATGCGCACGGGTGCCCTCGATCGGGCTGGGCGTGCCAATCGACACGCCTTTACCCAGACAAACTGAGCAGGCGTTGCTTGCGCACCTCGCTCCCGCGTTCTTGTTGATCGAAGACGACGCGGCGCAGCTGCGAAGTGATCTCGACAATTGGCGACACACCGCGAACGCCATCGGTGCGGGCGCGGCACTTGATCTCTGGTGCTCTGATGCCAACTGCGCAGCGAAACAGATCAAAGCGTTGTGCGCACGCATCGCCGAGACCCAACCTGCGTGGCTTGCGATCGACCACACGCCGGGCGATCTCTCAACACTGGTGGAACGCCTCCGCCACGACCATCCCGAACTTCCACTCGGCGCAGGCACCCGCGCGTTCTTCACCGAACTCAACCGCGATCGACCAGCGGCAGACGGTTCATCGGCGGGCGATTTCATACGTTGGACCATGACCCCCACCGTTCACGCGATGGACGATGCGTCGGTGATGCAGTCGCTCGACACCACGCCTTGGTCTGTGCGCACAGCCGATTCGTTTGCGTCGGGCAGGTCGATGCTGGTCGGGCCACAAACGTTGAGAATGCGGTTCAATCCCGAGCAAGTCACACAGGGACCAACGCGAGACGAAGGGGTGCCGCCGGACATAGACCCGCGACAGCGCGGCTTGTTCGGCGCTGCGTGGCTCGTCGGGCACGTCGCTGGGCTCTTGCATGAGCGGGTGGATCGCGTCGCGTTCTTCGAGCCCATCGGCCCTCGCGGCGTGATCTATCGCGAGGCCGGGTTCAGTCAGCCTTGGTTTGATGAACTCCAAACGTGCGAACTCCAAACGCCCGCGGCGTACCCGTTGTTTGTCGTGCTTGAATCGCTCATGCGTGCGCAAGACCGAGCCGCCAAAGCTGTCCGTTTGGGAGCACGGGGCGAGGTGCGCGGGATCGAGCTGCTCGATGGTAATGGTCCGTGCTGGATCATCGCAAATACATCGCCGAAACCTGTGACACTCCCCGAGTGCGCACAGCGGTGGTCGATGCTCGATGCAAACACGATGCCCGATGCGTGCATGAACCCTGTCGGCTTCTGGAAACGCCACGCACAATCAGCGAGCACTAAGACTCAGCTCGGCGCGCATGCGGTGGCTATAGGCTGGGGAAGATAGCAGTAAACACGCCCATACGGTGAGCAAGAAACACTAACGCAAACACTGCCCAGAACACGACGCACACAAGGCTCATCACGGTCATGCCCCGGCTCGGGCGATGCTCGGGCGAGATATCCTCGGAGTGCATCGCTTGATGGTTGAACCACGCGAGCACCGGGGTCGCCACGAACGAGAGCGTGGTCGCAAGATTCACCAACGGCTTGAGCGCCGACTGTGCATTGAGAATGATGGCCATCGCGCCCAACGTGAACACAAGCACCCATATCCAGTACACGCCGCTGCGTTTGGTCGGACGGGGCTTGCCTTGGGCTGCTGCGGTGAGCGCCTCGCCCGTGCGCGGCATGGCGTCGAAGACGGTGAGCAGCGTCGAGAGCATGACGGCTGAAGCGGCGACGCCGATGAGCGGGCGCACCCATTCGCCGAGCGCCTCGGTGTAGAGCCCGAAGAGCTGATCGACGAACGCGCCGGCTGCCTGCTGAGGCTTGACGCCTGATTGATACAGCACCACCGCGCCAAGGAGCATGAAGCTGCACGCGGTCACAACACACAGCGAATAGCCGATATTAAAATCGATCTTGCACTGGCGACCGGTGGGCAGTTGCCCGGTTTGCTCGGCTTTATCGAGCGTCCATAGCGAATGCCACACGGTGATATCAAGCGGCGCGGGCATCCACCCGACGAGCGTGACGACCAGACCCAGAGCGGTGAGATTGAGCCCTACGGGCATCGCTGTGAGCACTGCGAAATCCATGCGTGGGATCACTGAAACCGCAGCTGCGAGCGTGGCGACTAAGAGCACAACCATCATGACTTTGAGGATCAGGTCGAGCCAGCGAAACCCGCCCGCAGCGAGCAGTGCTGCCGAACCTGCGAGCAGCCCGCCGCAGACGATGGGGAGTCCTATTCCTTGAAGACCCAGTGCAGTGCGCAAGACCGAGGCGGCGACGACCGTGACGGCTGCGAGAATCGTGAACGAGGTGCCCAGTGCGATCAATGCAAAGAGTGCGAACTGGACAGGGCCCTGTGCCTTGTATCCCTCGACTAATGATCTCCCCGTCGCAGTTGCATAGCGAGGGCCGAAGACCATCGACGGATATTTCGCGGCGTGCGCAAGGAGCACAGCAGGCAGCAGCCAGAGCCCGAAGCTCGCCCCTGCGCTGGTGGCTTGGACGAGGTGGCTCACACCGATGGCGGCACCCGCGAACAGGATTCCCGGGCCGATGGCCTTTGATAACGACGCTTGCATTGACACGAGAGATTCTCCGCCGCGAGGACCGAACAGATGTCGGCGAGCGTATCGGATTGTCTCGTGTGATGCTTGCGGGGCGGACCTCGAACGTTCAGGCTGCTCGGCGGTGCTTGCCCAGTTGGACCCAGTGGGCGCAGCTCTGAATCAGGATGCCTGCCTTGATGGGCTTGCTAAGATACTCATCACACCCCGCATCCAAGCATCGCTTGCGATCTTCGAGCATGGCGCCCGCAGTCAAGGCGATGATCGGGAGCGTGTGCCCCGAGTTGCGGAGCACTGTGGTTGCTTCGAGGCCGCCGAGCACGGGCATCTGTACGTCCATCAAGATCAGATCGAACGGCTGATGCTCGCAGAGATCAACCGCTTGCTGGCCATCGTGCGCTTGTGTGATGTGTGCCCCTGCTTTGCTGAGATAGTGCCCGAACAATCGCAGGTTGTCCTTGGAATCATCGGCGAGCAGCACACGAATGCCGTCAAGCTCTGCGCCCGATGTCTGCGCAGTCTCGCCTTGTTTGAGCCGCGTCTGACGGAGGTGGTCCCAGATTATGGCCGGGTTCTCGAGATTGATCTCGTCTTCGGGTATCCCGACAGGGAGCCTTATTGTAAAGCTGCTGCCCTCACCCGATGCTGAACGAGCGTTGATCTCACCGCCCATCAGTTCGACAAGCCTGCGAGAAATACTCAGCCCGAGGCCTGTGCCTCCGAACCGGCGTGTGATTGTGGCGTCCGCCTGCACAAAGGCGTTGAACACGCCATTGAGCTGTTCGTGGGTCATCCCGATTCCGGTATCGCGGACCTCCATGCGAAGCATGTCGCCGTCGTATTCATCGTGCTGTATGCCACAGAGAATCTCGACACCGCCCGCTTCAGTAAACTTGATCGCGTTGCCTACAAGATTGGTAAGCACCTGCACCACACGAACAAGATCGACACGCACTTGCCTGGGCATGTCGGTCTCGAACACGCATTCGAGCACGATCGACTTCGCTGCAGCTTTATCCTTGAACAGCGAATACACCTGCTCGACGATCGCGATCGGGCACGTCTGCACCGCCTCGATCTTCATCTGCCCCGCGCCGATTTTCGAGAGGTCCAGGATGTCGTTGATAAGTGTCATCAGGTGCTGGCCGTTGCGTTCGACGACCTCGATCAACTCGTCGCGTTGCTTGGGATCAAGGCTCGGATCTCGCATCATCTCGACGAACCCGAGGATCGCGGCCATCGGGGTACGGATCTCGTGGCTCATGTTGGCCAGAAAGTGATCCTTGGTGATGGTCGCACGCTCGGCTTCCTCAATGGCGTCGGCGAGCTGCAACTCGATCATCTTTCGGCTCGTGATGTCCTGGCGGATTGCGAAGTAGTGCGTGGGGCGTTGGTTGTCGCCGAGCATGGGAACGATCGAGGTGTCCACCCAGTACAGATGCCCGGCCTTCGACCGGTTGCAAATCTCGCCGCGCCAGCTCATGCCGCGAGAAATCGTGGCGTAGAGATCCGTGAAGAACGCCTTGTTGTGGTGGCCGCTGTTGAGAATGCGATGGTCTTGGCCGATCAGTTCGTGACGGGCGTAGCCGCTGATCTTGCAGAAGTTGTCGTTCGCAAACAGGATCTTTCCGCGATGATCGGTGACCGCGACGATCGCAGCCTGATCGAGCGCCTGCTGATAGAACGACGACTGCGCCCAATCTCGCTCGTTTCTGTTAGCCGGTCCTGACTCATGCTTAGCCATGATCTTGCCCCCGGGCACTCTTTCATGGATGCCCTAAGAGATCCCTATCGACGTGTTCGGAATCGAGGCCAACGATTGTTCTTCAATCGTACTCAATACCTGACAAATATCGTCCGGGACACATGGGTTCTGTTCTTTCGATGAGCGCACTTGCCATTGCACATTAGAATGCAAGTCCGGGAACTCGCGGCTCCAAGACGCTCGCTCGAAAAATACAACGACCCGCTCGTGGGCCTTTTTGAGACACCTCGAGCGGGTCGAATGCGGACGAGAGGAATCGAACCTCCACGGGATTTTACTCCCACTAGGACCTGAACCTAGCGCGTCTGCCAATTCCGCCACGCCCGCGTTGCGGTCGGAATGGTATCCGCCTCCACGCCGAGCAACCACAGGCTTTAGATTTCGACCGGTTCCTTTTTGGCCGCCGACTGCTTGGACTCGATCTTCTCACCAGCCGCCTTCTTGCCCCGCGACCCGCCGCCCCCCCCACCCGGCTTGGTCGCCTCTGGCTTGGCTTCGAGTTCTGCGGAAGTCTCAGCAGCTTCGGGTGTTTCGGCCTCGGGAGTCTTCTTGGGCTTGCGGATATCGAGGACCTTCTGGCGGATCTCGGCTGCAAGCTCGGGGTTCTCGCGGATGAGCAGCTTGGCGTTCTCGCGGCCTTGCCCGAGCCGAAGGTCGCCGTAGCTGAACCACGCACCGCTCTTCTGGATCACATTGTCCTCCACCGCCATGTCCACCAGATCGCCCGAGATGCTGATGCCCTCGTCGAACATGATGTCGAACTCGGTCTGGCGGAAAGGCGGAGCGACCTTGTTCTTGACCACCCGCACCCGCACCCGGTTGCCCACCGCGACGTCGCCCTCCTTGATCGAACCCGTCCGGCGGATGTCGATGCGAACCGACGAATAAAACTTGAGCGCCCGCCCGCCCGGGGTCGTCTCGGGGCTGCCGAACATCACGCCGATTTTCTCGCGGATCTGGTTGATG
>CAYUVO010000016.1:0-40179 GCA_964448185.1 uncultured Phycisphaeraceae bacterium | reverse complement strand
AACTTTAGCGCTCAATGAGCGTACACACAGAGATCAGCCATCAGGATCAGCGAGTATCATCACAGAACGGTTCCTGAGCACAGGGATAGAACAATCGCTGCAGTTCGGACGTTCGCATGAAGACAATGCCCGCGGGAGGCCGAGAGATCATGAGACCCATCAAAGCACACCACTCTAGCTCAAAGCCCTGGAGAATCATCTTGAACACGACCCTGCTCGGCACCCTGAGCGTCGCAGTCCTCGGCTCGACCATCGCCATCGCCCGACAAACCGACGATTACAAGTTCTTCGACCCCCTCGTGGACGTCAAGTATCTGGTCACCGAACGGTTCGTCCGCGACGTGGACGAGCAAGCCCTCCAGACCGCTGCGATCAACGGCATGCTCGAAGTGCTCAACGATCCGTACACCGTGTACATCCCGCCCAAGGACACGCAGGAGTTCCGCAAAGGGCTCACGGGTGAATACGTCGGCATCGGAGCCCTCATCGGGATGCGCAACGACTGGCTGACCATCATCACCCCGCTCGATGGCTCGCCCGCGCTGCGCGCTGGGGTCCGCGCGGACGACCGGATCATCGAGATCAACAGCGAATCCACAGAAGACCTCAGCACCCAGGACGCGGTCGATCGGCTTACTGGTGAAGAAGGAACCAAGGTTACCATCACCGTCGATCGCGACGGCGAGCAGCTCCCCATCGAGATCACTCGCAAGACCATCAAGACAGTGCCCGTCAAGGGCGCTCGCCGCGTCGGGGACGACAGCCACTGGGACTTTATGATCGACCCCGATGAACGCATCGGGTACATCTGGGTCACGCAGTTCACGCCCAATGTGGGCGAGTATTTCGATCAGGCGTTAAGTGATCTTGGTGCCGATGAAGGCGAGCTGCGCGGCTTGGTAATAGACCTGCGCTGGAACCCGGGCGGAGTGCTGCAACAAGCGGTCCATATGGTCGATCGGTTTGTCGAGGATTCGACGGTGGTTTCGATCCGAAGCCGCGACGGCAGCGAAGAAGTGTTCAACTCCACCGGCGGGACCACGCTGCCCAACTTCCCGGTCGTCGTGCTCGTCAATCAGCAGAGCGCCTCAGCCAGCGAGATCTTCGCGGGGGCTCTGCAAGATCTTGATCGAGCGGTGGTCGTCGGCGCTCGCAGCGTCGGCAAAGGAAGCGTTCAGAGCGTGATCCAGCTCCCCCACGGCAACGGTGCCCAGCTCAAAATCACCGAGCAGCTCTACTACCTGCCCAGCGGGCGAAGCCTCCAACGTCACGACGAGTCCACGACGTGGGGCGTTGACCCGACGCCCGGGTTCTATGTTCCAATTGATGACGAGCAGGCCGCCGAGATTCTGCTGGGTCGTCAGCAGGCCGATGTGATCGACAGCTTGTCGGACACGCCCGAAGCCATCCACGACGAACAGCTCAACGTGGCGCTCGAAGCGATCAAGGGCCGTATTGAATCGGGCGAGTGGACTCCCCACAGCGACGTCGAGGAATCTTCGCTCGAACTGGCGATCGACGAACTTCGCAGCGCCGAGCGCACCCGCGAACGCCTCCAACGAGAACTCATACGCCTCTCGCGACGTATCAAAAGCCTCGAACAGGGCGCCCCCGATGATCTCGAAGCGGCCGAGTTTGATCTCTGGGACGACGAACGCAAGGTCGCGGGCGGCACGCTCGAAGTCACCGACGCCCAAGGCGAGCATGTCGTGACTCTCCGCATCAATCAGGAGGCTCTCGAACGCTGGCTGATCGATGCGGGCGTCGAGAAGATCGACGAACCCGAGTGACTCTTCCGCGTTCCCAGTTGCAAGGCTTGGTCCTGGGCATCGAAACAACATGCGACGAAACCGCGTGCGCCGTGATTGATGCATCGGGCAAGGTGCTTGCCAGCGCGATCGCCACGCAGCACGAGCTCCACGCGCAGTATGCGGGAGTCGTCCCCGAGATCGCAAGCCGCGCGCACGTCGAGCGGATGATCCCGACGCTGCGTGCTGCGATGGATCAAGCGGGCATCGAGTTGAGTCAGGTCTCGATGGTCGCGGTCGCGGATCGACCCGGGCTCATCGGCTCGCTGCTCGTAGGAGTGAGTGCTGCCAAAGCCATCGCGTGGTCGCTGGGCGTGCCGGTCGTGGGCGTGAACCATGTCCATGCGCATGTGTTCGCTCCCATGATCGAACACGGTGCAGACCTCGCCCAAACACTCCCGGCTCTGGGGCTCGCGGTGTCGGGCGGGCATACCGCGATCTACGACGTGCGAGCACCCGACGATGTGCGCACGCTGGGTGCGACCATCGACGACGCACTCGGTGAAGCGTTCGACAAGGCAGCGACACTCCTCGGGCTCGCTCATCCCGGCGGGCCGCTGCTCGAACAACTTGCACAACAGGGCGACCCCAAAGCCCACCGGTTCCCCATCGCGCGGCTCGCCAAGGATTCACTCGACCTCTCGTTTAGCGGGCTCAAAACCGCTGTGCTCTACGAGGTGCGTGGCATCCCCAAACGTGGCGGCGTGTTCGAGCGGGATCACACCGCGCTGAGCGATCAGCACAAAGCCGATATCGCTGCGAGCTTTCAGCGGGTCGCGTGCGCCGCGCTGGATCTCAAGCTCCGCCGGGCGTTGGACCAATGGCAAGAGCGACGCGACCAGCCGCCACGCGCACTGCTCGCGGGTGGCGGAGTGATCGCAAATGCTGCGGTCCGCGAAACGATCGAGTGTGTGGCGAACGACTACCACCTTCCCGCGATGCTCCCGCCGATGGCGTACTGCACCGACAACGCGGCGATGATCGCGTTCATGGCGACTCTGCTGCCCGTGCCTGACCGCGAGCTTGCGCTCTCGGCCCCGCCGCGATCCACGGTGGATCGGTTGGGGGTTGGGGGAGTGGGGTTGAGGGGGGGGGGGGCATGAGCGTTGGCGTTCCTCTGCAACTCCCCGAGCCGTTGCGTCCGGTATGGGTGGATGCTCCGCACCCGGCGTCGCTCGAGGCCGATGTGATCCTCGCGCAGTGCTCGATGCGTCGTGGTCGCACCAGCGGCCCGGGCGGTCAGCACCGCAACAAAGTGCAAACACAGGTTGTCTACTTGCACTCACCAACCGACCTGAGCGCGACCGCGGGCGAAAGCCGGAGCCCTGCGCGCAACGCAAAGATCGCCATGGCTCGGCTTCGGCTCGTGCTCGCGACGAAGGCCCGCGTGCTCGCGCCGTCACCTGAGCCCTCCTCGCTATGGGTATCACGGTGTATCAAGGGGCGTGTGAAGGTGAACGACGAGCACTGGGATTTCCCTGCGGTGCTCGCCGAGGCGCTCGATCAGGTGCTCGAGTGCGGGCTCGATCAGAAATCGGCAGCCCTTCGGCTCGAATGTTCATCGAGCCAGCTCATCAAGCTCGTCGCCAAGCACGCTCCGGCATTGCGTTGGTGGAACGCGGCCCGCACCGAGCGCGGCATGAGCGCGCTTCGGGTGTAGTCGGCTGCCAACTCAGAGGATGATGTGTGTGTGGGGTGCGCAAAAAAGCACCGACCCGAGCGTGAGCCCGGGCCGGTGATTTGATCAGATGATCAGTGTTGTAATCGCAGGTCGATTACGGGCAAGGACCAGCCTGGCCGAGCATGAAGAGGAAGTCGCCGAAGTCGACGGCACCATCAGCGCCTGCCGTACCGAAGCCGTCAGCGATATCGCCGGCGCAGCCGGGAACGCCGCCGGGGCACGGGCCCGCAGCACCGAGCAGGAAGAGGAAGTCACCGAAGTCGACCACGCCGTCAGGCGCGGGCGAACCGAAGCCGTCAGCGAGGTCGGCGGGGCACGGGGTGCCGCCGACGATAGCGGTCGCGATGAACTCGTACTGCAGAGCGAACGCGTTGTAGCTGTCGGTCAAGCCGTCACCCCAAGCGATGGGGCCGCCACCGACCGAGAAGTCCTCGAGTCCGGTGTCGGGGTTGAAGTTGAGCGTTGCGGGCTGGAGAGCCAGGAAGTCAACAACGAGCTCATCCGCTCCGTTGAAGGAGATGTCGGGAACGAGACCGAAGGTCACGCCGACGAAGGCACCGTCGAGCTGACGGAAGCCAAGGAGGACCCAGTCAGTGACGATGTTGGCGCCAGCCTGATCCCAGACCATACCGGCGGGTGGTGCCAGACCAATGCCACCGAAGCCGTTGACGGCATCACCGATGTCGCCACCGACGCCGACGGGGTGACGATCGCCTTCGGGGAGACCGTTGTTCGTGCCGAGGATGGTCGGCGTATAGGACGGGCTACCAGCAAGTGACGGCTGGCTGAACGGGAACACCGAAGCGCCGTCGCTGGCGAACCAAGCGCGGATGATGATCTCGTGCGTACCAGCGATGGCCTCGACGTCCGAGTCCATGTTCAGGGTGAGGAGGGTCGGGTCCAGCGGGGGAACGATCGCCGGAACGACGGTCGTGTCGGCCCACGCGGCGTGCGCGTCATCATAATAGATGTTGGCGCTACCGGCCCCAGCGGCGGTAAAGTTCAGGGGGAACGGGGTGGCTTGACCGGCGCTGAGGAAGACAGAAGCGGCGTTGTCGGCCATGAACTGGGCCACGAAGATATCGACGACTGCATGAGTCAGACTGTAAAGGTTACCGTCAAGACCGGCTTGGGTGCTGGCGTCGACGTAGGCCTTGTGATGGACCTTGGTCACGCCGTCGGTGCCCATGATGGGCTGACCGGTTTGAATCGGGTGAGCCATATCAAGCTGAGCCGCGGCGGAACCCGCAATGGCAACAAGGGCTGCAATACTAATAATGGACTTCATCTGAAGAACTCCCGTGCATACGCACACTCTCGGTTCTCGTGCTGCGCCAGAGTGACGCAGCCTCCTGGAAAAACAAATGACCGTCGGCAAACAACCGGCGATCCCTTCTCTACCCCATCAAAACTAAGACCTCGTCCGATGGTGCGAGAAGCTACAGCCTCGATTGTCGTGGTTTTCGCGCAGGAATCAACCAATCTCTTGCCATCTCGCAAGAAAATTCCATTTCAATCGATTGCTTGACCCGCTAAGTCCCTTCTACACAACGTCCGAGTACGCTCAGCAACCATCCGAGATGAACAAATAGATGGACGAAGGCACCGATCAAATTACGAATATCACTGCAAATAGCCAGACGGACGCCTGGGTTTTCCCCTCGGATGGGCTCACATCTAGAAGCCAGTTCAGCGATCGAATCAGATCGTCGGCCTACCAGCGGTCCTCGTCCCCAGCCGGGGCCATGGGCCAGGGCTTCGATTCCACGCCGTTGACCGTGGTGCCACCTTGGATGGTGTTGGTCAGGTTGGGCACAAATCCATGCGGGAACGGCGGCGGGGTCGCGCTCGCCTCATCGAGGCGGGCGAGTTGATCGTCCGAGAGCGATAACCCGAGGGCTCCGAGGTTGTCCTCGAACTGTTCGATCGTGCGCACGCCGAGAATGGTGCTGGCCACGCCGGGCCGGGACTGGACCCAGTGCAACGCGACGCGCGCGCAGCTCGTCCCCAACTCCTCGGCGATGCTCTTGAGCACCTCGATGATCCCGAGGACCTGATCGGTGAGGTGCTGGGCGACGCCGCCACGATTGGCCTGTTCTGCGTTGTCGCGTGTGTGCTTGCCGGTGAGCACGCCGTACTTGAGCGGCGACCAAGGCGTCACGCCCATGCCCATGGCTTTGGCCATCGGGAGCAACTCATACTCGACGGTTCGCTGGGCGAGGCTGTACTCGATCTGGAGGGCCACCGCGGGCGTCCAGTCTTTGAAAATCGCTTCGTACTGGCCTTGGACGCACTGCCACGCGGGCGTGTCCGAGAACCCGACGTAGCGGATCTTGCCCGAGCGGACGAGGTCATCGAGCGTGCGCATGGTTTCATCAATCGGTGTGTGTCGATCGGGGAAGTGCATCCAGTAGAGGTCGATGTAGTCGGTCTGGAGCCGGCGGAGCGAGTGTTCGCAGGCTGCGATGATGCTCTTTCGGCTCGCCCCGCCGCCGTTGGGATCGCCCGTGTGCAGGTTGCCCATGAACTTGGTCGCGATGACGGTGCGGTCGCGTTTGCTCGCGTGCCTGCCGAGGTGGTCGCCGATGATGCGTTCGGAGTGGCCCTTGGTATAAATGTTGGCGGTGTCGATGAAGTTGCCCCCCGCATCTGCATAGAGATCCATGAGGCGTTCGCAGTGCTCGGGTTCGGAGCCCCAGCCCCAGTCGTTGCCGAAGGTCATGGTGCCCAGGCACAGCGGGCTGACCCGCAGGCCGCTGCGACCGAGCGTGACGTAGTGGTTGAGCGCGGTGGGCAGAGTGGGCATGAAAGCGTCTCCTTGGGATCGGGTTGTGCTAGGGTAGACTTGTAGGAGCGTTTGCGCCACTGACCTATATAGCTAGAACCGGAAGCGTCACCTTGGGACTGTTTCATCGAACCATCCGCGACGATCGACGTCAGCGTTCGCAGGTGCGCATCTTCGGCTTGGGCTGCTTGCTGACGTTGCGTGGTGATGAACGCAAGGTGGTCAAGTTCTACAACAGTCTGTGGCAGATGCGTCGCACCGCGCATCCATTTTTGATGCTTGGGATACCCATGTTTTTCTTGGGACAAGCCTTCCTGATCGGTTCGATTGCGTGGAAGCGGTGGAACGCGATGTACATCTCCGTAGGTTGGTCGCTGGTGCTCTGGTGCATCGCGGGGATCGTTGCCATCGTGGGGCTGGCGTGGCCCTTACTCGTGTTCATCAGTCTTCGCCGTCTTGAAGCCAAGCGTAAGACACTGCCCAGGCTCTGCCCGTCGTGTGTGTATTCACTCGTTGATCTGCCTATCGAATCCGACGGCTGCACGCTGTGTCCCGAGTGCGGCAGCGCGTGGAAGTTCGAAGCAGAGTAGTTACGAACCGCTCTCGATCGACGCCCGAAGCTCACGCAACAGATCAAACGCTTCCAAGGGCGTGAGCGCATCGAGCTTGACCTCCCGCAACCGACTGATCGCCGGGTGCGGCAGGTACTCGGTAAACAAGGGAAGCTGACCCGACGCAACGGGTGAAGAAGCTGGCGGCGGAACCATTGACCTGATCGATGGAGCGTTCTGGTGTTCGACCGCGAGTGAGCCGAGCACTTCGCGCGCGCGCCGGACGACCTCAGGCGGGACCCCCGCGAGCTCGGCGACATGCACTCCATACGACTGATCGGCGCGCCCGGGCAGGATGCGGTGGATGAATACCAGCTCGCTCGCAGGTTCGGGCACCTGCTCGGTGGGCTCAGGGGTGAACTCGCGGACGGCGACGTGCAGGTTTTTGAGGGAGCCATCGAGCGTATCTGCAAGATCGGTCAGCTCGTGATAGTGCGTGGCGAACAGCGTGCGCGGGCCGCCCGGGCGCGCAAGATGCTCGGTGATCGCCCAGGCCAGGCTCAGGCCATCAAGCGTCGAGGTGCCTCTGCCGATCTCGTCGAGAACGACCAATGACCGCTCGGTCGCTTGATGCAGAATCGAAGCGGTCTCGGTCATCTCGACCATGAACGTGCTTCGGCCCTGATGCAGCGCGTCGTCGGCGCCGACCCGCGTGCAGATCCGATCGCAGATGCCCACCGTGGCGCGCGCAGCGGGCAGGAAGCTGCCGACTTGTGCGAGCACCGCGAGCAGCGCAGTCTGACGGATGAACGTGCTTTTGCCCGCCATGTTGGGGCCGGTGATGAGCGCGAGATGCGCCCGGGCATGATGGGATGGATCGCTCTGATTCGGGTGAGTTTCGACCGCCCCCAGACAGATTGGGTTGGGCACGAAGCGATGACCCAACGTTTCGTCGAGCACCGGGTGGCGACCATCCTCGATGTCGAGCACGGGTTCATCGACGATCGTCGGCCGGACCCAGCCGCTCGTGCGAGCCTTGGCAGCAAACGCTCCCGTTGCGTCGAGCTCGGCGACCGCTTGAGAGAGCACCGCCATCGGCTCGGTGTGCGCTGCGGCGTGCGCGCACAACTCAACAAACAACGCGGATTCCCGCTCGATCGCGCTGGCCTCGGCGGTCGAGACCTTGTGCTCGAACTCGCGCAGCTCGGGGGTGGTGTACCGCTCAGCGTTCTTGAGCGTCTGCTGGCGGGTGAGCCCGGAGCGATCGAGCGCCTCGGCGTGCTCGCGGGCCTGAGCTGCGGTGAGTTCGAGGTAGTATCCAAAGACCTTGTTGAACCCGACTTTGAGCGTGGGCAGCGAGTGCTGTTCGATGAGCTTGGTCTGGTATTGCGCGAGCCACTCGCCCGCGTCGCGTTGGAGCCCGCGCGCTGCGTCGAGCTGGGCGTCGATGCCGTCGCGAAAGAGCCCGCCAGCGCGGAGATGGGCGGGGGGTTCTTCGATGCATGACCGGGCGATCTCGTCAGCCATCGGCGCAAGATCTCCGCACGCGGCGATGAGCTTTGTGCGCACAGCAGCGAACGCGGCGACACCTTCGAGCAACTCGGCGAGGTTCTCAGCTGCACGCACACTCTGGGCCAACGACACCACGTCGCGGGGAGTCGCTCGGCTCAAGGCGAGCCGCCCACCGATGCGGGCGACATCGCGAACCGCGTCGAGAGCCGAGGCGACTTCATCGGCCAGTCGTTCATCTTCGACGAGCACGGCCACGCGGACCTGTCGATCGAGCACCTCTTGGCGGGTGGTCAGCGGTCTACAGAGCCAGTCGCGGAGCAGACGCTTGCCCATCGGTGTTCGGCACAGGGATGGCTGACCCATGATGCCCGCTGCTCGTCCGGGGCGAAGGAAGATGCCCAGGAGCGAGCCGTCGAGGTCGTTGCCTCGGAGCGTGCGTTCGATCTCGAGGGCGCGCATGGAGGTGGCATCGAGCACGCCCGCAGCGTCCTTGCGAGTGGGCGGGCGCAGGTGCTTTCCCGGCGTAGACGTGGGCTGTGTCTCGCGCAGGTACTGCACCACAGCGCCCGCAGCTGAACGCGCAGCACCCGGGTCGCCCAGCCCGAAAGCTTCGAGCGTGCCCACAGCAAACTGCTCGCACAAACAACGCTCGGCCTGCTGATCGCGGAACATCCACACGGGCTTTGGTGTCAGCGCAGCATCAAGCCCCGCGACAAGATGCTCGATGACTTCGGGCGTGCGCTGATCGATATCGGCGGTGGCGTAGATGATCTCGCTGGGTCTGATGCGGGCGAGTTCATCGCGGGCGTGGTCGGCGGATCCCTCGAAGACCTCGAAGGCTCCCGTGGCCGGGTCGATGACCGCGAGCCCGACGAGGGCGGGATTCGACGGGTCGAAAGCGAGGGCAGCAAGCGTGCTGCTGCGTTCGGGGTCCATGAGCGATTCGTCGATCAGCGTGCCGGGCGTGACGACGCGGGTGACGGCTCGATCGACCACTCCCTTGGCTTCTTTGGGGTCCTGGATCTGGTCGGCGACCGCGACACGAAACCCAAGATCGAGCATCCGGCGGAGGTAGGTTTCGAGCTGGTGGTGGGGGATTCCTGCGAGCGGGATGCCGTCCTTGCGTTTGGTAAGGGTCAGACCCAGGGCGGGGGCGATGAGCTGGGCGTCTTCGTAGAAGGTTTCGTAGAAGTCGCCCACGCGGAACATCAGCACGCAGTCGGGGTGCTGGGCTTTGAGCCGCGCATGTTGGTCCATGGCGGTTTCTTTTTTGGACGCGGTGCTCTTGGACGTGGGGTTTGACATAAAGAAGGAGAACCCAGCATAGACGCACAGCGGCAAGAGCTTGGACCGATTCAAACAAACGCTTGAACCACGAGCGAGCAGCATGTAGAGTAGTGCGAGAGATGCTGCCCCGGCGGCCTAGGGACTTTTCCCCAGGTGGGTTCTCTCGTGTTGTGCAGAGCTGTTGGCAGTGATTCTGTATTTCGGCTCACAGCCGTGTTTGAGCGGCTGAGTCATCGCGGAACAGCGTCTTTCAAGGCATAGGGTTCACTATGAGTTCATCCCCTTCCCCCCTTCCTGCTCCCATCCCCTCTCCTCCCTCGATCAATACGCAGACCGCGTTGCTCGATGCGGCTGAGGGGTTGTTTAGTGATCGCGGCTTTGGTGGGGTGAGCACACGCGAGATTGTCGAGCGGGCTGGGGCGAACATCGCAGCGATCAAGTACCACTTTGGGTCGAAGGAGGGGTTGTACCGTGCGGTGCTCAAGCGAGCGATGGCGCGGCCCGAGTGCGACCTGATCTGGGATGAGCTGCCCAAGAAGGGGGAGACGATTACTCCCGAGCAGGCTGCGGGATCGTTGGCCCGGTTTATCGGCGGCTTTCTGGAGCACATCATCCATGAAGCGACTTCGGACACAGCGCCGAGCTTGTTGTGCCGCGAGGCGTTCGATCCGAGCGAGGCGTTTGCGGAAATCGTCGATGCATACATCAGGCCACGCATCGAGCGGATCGAGGGCGCGATTGAGGTGTTGATGCCTAGCGCGAGCGCGGACGAGCTGCGAGTGGCGGGTCAGGGCATCCTGGGGATGGTGCTTCACTACAAGAGTTTCTACGAGCTTCAGGCGAGGCTCTGGCTTGGTCGCGAGCCCGACGAGTCGAGGGTTGAAGTCATCACGAGCACGCTTGTTGGTTTTTCGCTGCGAGGGCTCGGATGCGATGAAGCGATGGTGAGTGCGGCGCTCGACGAAGTGAACGCCCAGCGGGAGACGACTGGATGATGTCACAACTTGTGGGGGCTGCGAAAATCGGCAGCCCGTGGGCGTACCCGATGCTGAGGCTCGTATTGGGCTTGCTGATGCTGGGCTTGCTGAGCTCGGCAGCGGCGGCGCAGCGTGGTGGTGGCGGGGGGCCGGGGACTCCTGTGTATGCCGATACGGCGCGCGAGGAGGTCATTCTTCAAAGGCGGATGGTCACGGGCGAGCTGCGGGCGGTGCGTCGCGCCGAGGTCGCGGTAGAAGAAGCCGGGATCGTCGCCGAGCTTGCGGTGCGTGAGGGCGACCGGATCGAGCGGGGCGACGTGGTGCTTCGGATCGACGACACGCGGCTTCGGCTGGCGCTCGATGAAGTCGAGAGCGAACTCGCAGAGGCTCAGGCGGCGCTGGATGAATCGCTCGTGCAGACGGCGTACTGGACGCGGGAGTCGGAGGTGCTTATTGAGGCTTCGGCAAGGGGCGCGGCAACCGACAAGGAGCTGCGTGATGCTCGGTATCAGGCGGCGCTGAGTGCTGCGGGTCGTGATAGAAATCAGCGGAGAATCGAACGCATACAGACGCGCGTTGCGTTTCTCGAAGATCGTCTCGAGGACGCGGTCGTGCGTGCGCCGTTTGACGGCGTGGTGATCGAGCGGCTCACGGAGATCGGTGCGTGGGTCGATGAGGGCAACGCGGTGATCGAGTTGTTGGGCGTTAAAGAACACGAGGCGTGGCTCGATGTGCCCCAGGGCTTGCTGCCCGCTGTCAATGCGTTGACGGGATTGATACAACCGGAGCTCGCGCTGGACGATGAAGCACGCACGCAGATCTGGGTCAAGGTGGACGCGAGCGGGGAGCGGTATCGGCTCGATCGGCTCAGGATCGTTCCCGACGCTTCGAGGACGACGCGGTCGTTCTCGTTGGTGGGTGTCGTTGACGGCCCCGAGGAAGGGCTGCTCGCGGGCGGCTCGCTTGTGGCGTATGTGCCCACAGGCACCGTGGGTGCGACGCTGACGCTGAGCAAAGACGCGGTCTTGCGGGGGGCGTCGGGGTCGTTTGTGCTGCTCGTCCGTGAGGATGAATCAGGGGGTAGAACCGCTGTACGCACGGGTGTGACGGTGCTCTTTGAGACTGTCGATCGTGTAGCGGTTGCGCCGGGTTCGGTGTCGGCGGGAGACTTGGTCGTCACCGAGGGCGCAGAGCGGCTTCGGTCGGGATCAAAGGTCGAAGTGCGAGAGAAACCAGTGTCGGCACACGCGGCGAGCGACATGGACGATGATCGCGAGGTCGAGTGATGGACATCGTCCGGCTTGCGGTACGCCAGCCGGTGACGGTGGTGGTGGGTGTGGTGCTGATTGTGCTTGCGGGGTTGGTGGCGCTCGACCGCGTGCCGATCCAGTTGACGCCGACTGTTGATGACACGGTGATCTCGATCAGCACTCGCTGGGAGGGCGCGAGCCCGAGCGAGGTTGAAGAAGAGATCGTCGATCAACAAGAAGAGAAGCTCCAGGGTGTCAGCGGGCTTGAAGCGATGACGAGTTCGAGCCAGCAGGGCCAGGGCACGGTTCGGCTGCAGTTTCGCACGGGGACGCCCAAGGACGCGGCGCTGCGTGAGGTCTCCGACAAGCTCCGCGAGGTCGAGGACTATCCCGATGGGGTGGACGAGCCGGTGGTCGAGGCGAGCGACCCGGACAATCGGGATTACATCGCGTGGATTGTGTTTGGGAGCACCGACGCATCGCTTGATATCCGTGAGCTGCAAGACTTTGCGCTCGATCGGCTCAAGCCTCGGCTCGAACAGGTGCCCGGGATCAGCGAGATCAACGTGCTCGGTGGACGCGAGCGGGAGGCACAGGTCCGGTTTGATCCGGTGCGTCTTGCACAACGCGGGATCACGCCGGGAGCTTTGGTGACCGCGCTGCGCAGCACCAACCGCAACGTCTCGGCGGGCCAGCTTGTCGATGGGCGGTTCGATGTCCGCCTGCGAACGCTCAGCCAGTACGAGACGATCGAAGACGTCGAGACGACGGTGGTGGCGTACGACTCGCAGGGCGGGCCGATTCTGGTGCGTGACGTCGCGAAGGTTGTTGTGACGTACAAGGAACCCACGGGGTTTGTGCGGTGGAAGGGTCGCCCAGTGCTGGCGATCAACGCGCAGCGTGAGCCGGGCACCAACGTGATCGAGGTGATGGAGGGGCTCAAGGAACAGATCGAAGAGTTCAGGATCGAAGGCGGGGTGCTCGATGCGCACGGCCGAAAGATGGGCCTTGATGGCGAGTTCTTCCTCGTGCAGGTGTTCGACCAGACGGTCTATATCAACCAGGCGTTGTCGCTCGTGCAGAGCAACATCTGGCTCGGTGGGTTGATCGCGGTCATTATTCTGTTGGCGTTTTTGCGTTCGCTCCGGCCCGTGGTGATTATCGCAGTCGCGATCCCGATCTCGGTGATCGGCGCGGTGGTGGTGATGCTGGTGCTCGGGCGATCGGTCAACGTGGTGAGCCTCGCGGGGATGGCGTTCGCGGTGGGGATGGTGGTGGATAACGCGATCGTGGTGCTCGAGAACGTGTTCCGCAGGCTCGAGATGGGCGAGAAGCCCATGGTCGCAGCCTATGAGGGCACCAGAGAAGTCAGCGGGGCGTTGGTGGCAGCGTCTCTCACAACAGTCGTGGTGTTCATCCCGATTTTGTTGGTGCAGCAAGAAGCGGGTCAGTTGTTCCGGGATATCGCCCTTGCGATCTGCGCAGCGGTGCTGCTGAGCTTGGTGGTGTCGATCACGGTGATCCCGTCGGCTGCGGCGAGGCTGCTCCGCGTGCGCACAAAGACGAACGCGTGCGCACTAGGCTCGGCTCAGAGACGCAGCGTGTTCGGGCTCTTCGCAGCAATCCCCCGTGCGATCAGCGCAGCGGTGTACTGGGCGTGCGGGAGCTGGCCGATTCGCATCGCGGTGGTGCTGGTGATGACGGGTGGTTCGCTCTACGGCAGCATGAAGCTGATGCCAGATGCGGACTATCTGCCAACGGGTAATCGCAACTTGGTGTTCGGGTTGTTGATCCCGCCGCCGGGCTACACGCTCGACCGACAAGCGGATATTGCGACTCGGATCGAAGCGGTGATTCAGCCCTACTGGGAAGCGGGCGAGCTGCCTGCCGGGAGTGACGAGCGTGCGGATGCCATCGCGGCACTGCCCTCGGTTTCGACGTTCGATTGGGCCAAGGGCGAGCCCGGTCCTGACGTGACGCCGCCGGCGATTATCAACTACTTCTCGGTGGCGTTCGGATCAACGATGTTCCACGGAGCGATTGCTGCAGATGCAAGCAGGGTGGTTGATTTGCCGCCGTTGTTTGCGAAGGCGACGGATTCGACTCGGGTGCCGGGAGTGATTGCGTTTTCATTCCAGTTGCCGTTGTTTAATCTTGGCGGGAGCACGGGTTCTGCGTTGAAGATTGACATCGTGGGCGATGAGCTTTCGGAAGTGAGCGATGTGGCCAGCGCCCTGTTTGGCAAGCTCGGGATGGAGTACAAGTTTCGCAGCGTTAGGCCGGACCCGTCGAACTTCAACATCCAGACGCCCGAGCGGCAGATCAGGCCCAACCGGCTTCGGCTCGCAGAGATCGGGATGACTCCGGGCCAACTCGGAGACGCCGTGGCGGCTTTAGGCGATGGAGCGATCGTCGGGGAGTACCGCGTCGCGGGTGAATCGATCGATCTCAAGGTGATCGCCGAGGGCTCGGTCGGGCAGCGTTCGATGGCGGGGCTGATTGATACCCCGATCGCGACGCCCGGCGGGGAGGTGGTGCCGCTCTGGAGTGTGGCGAGCGTCGAGGACACGACCGCACCGGCCCAGATCAAACGGGTCGATCGTCAGCGGGCGGTGACGATTGAGCTGACCCCGCCGCCGGGGGCTGCGCTTGAGCAGGTGATCGTGGAGGTGCAGGAGATGGTCCGTTCGATGCGCGAGTCGGGTGAGATCCCGCCGACGGTTCGCGTTGGGTTTACGGGCTCGGCGAGCAAACTCGGCGCGGTCAAGGAAGCGTTGCTCGGGGACGGCACGCTGGTGGGCACGCTCAACAGCGTCATGGTAATGGCGGTGGTGATCGTGTATCTGTTGATGTGCGTGCTGTTCCAGAGCTTTGCGCAGCCGTTCGTGATTCTGTTCAGCATTCCGCCCGCGTTGCTCGGCGGGTTCTTGTCGCTGCGGCTTGTGCATCAATGGAGCGAGGCCGATCGGTACCTCCCGATTCAGCAACTCGATGTGCTGACGATGCTCGGGTTTGTGCTGCTCTTTGGGGTGGTGGTCAATAACGCGATCCTGATCGTGCATCAGGCGCTCAACTTTATCAGCGGCCGATCGGTGACCGATGCCTCGGTCGACGGCGTGATGACGCCTCGTCGTGCGATCGCCGAATCCGTGCGCACACGGGTTCGCCCGATTCTGATGAGTGTGCTGACCAGTGTGGGCGGGATGCTGCCGTTGGTGGTGATGCCCGGCTCGGGCTCGGAGTTGTACCGTGGGCTGGGCAGCGTGGTGGTGGGTGGGTTGTTTGTGAGCACGCTGTTTACGCTGATTCTGGTGCCGTTGCTGTTCAGTTTGATGATGGATCTTCGGGCGATGGTGGGATTGTCAGACGTGAGGGGCAGCCCGGAGATCGGTGAGCTGGCCGATAAATCGGACACAATGATCGCCTGAATCGGTATCACTGGTCGGCATCGGGCTGTGCTGAACAGCGGCTTTGGTGCTCGACTCGTGATTGATTGAAACCTAGAATCAATCTAAAGCAGGGATTGTTGTCCATGACGGCACAGCGGAGCCCTGCTGCGGAGCATCATTTAGAATGACCACGACCGAAGAAGTCGCCCGGATTGCCGAGCAACGGCGCGAATACAGCGCGGGGTTTGTGACGCCGATCGAGCAGGAGTTTGCTCCGCCCGGGCTCGACGAGAGCACGGTGCGGTTTATCTCGGCGAAGAAGAATGAGCCCGAGTGGATGCTTGCTTGGCGGCTCAAGGCGTTCGCGCACTGGAAGACGATGACCGAGCCCGAGTGGGTGTTTTTGCCCTACGGCTACCCGCCGATCGACTACCAGGCCATCAACTATTACGCGGCACCCAAGAAGGCTCCGGGCAGCCTCGACGAGATCGACCCGGAGATTCTCAAGACGTATGCCAAGCTGGGCATCCCCTTGAACGAACAGAAGGTGTTGCTCGGGATCGATGAGGGCAGCCCTGCGGACGCGCGCGAAGGGAGAAAGGTCGCGGTTGATGCGGTCTTTGATTCGGTGTCGATCAAGACGACGTTTCAGAAAGAGCTTGCTGAGGCGGGCGTGATTTTCTGTCCGATGTCCGAGGCGGTCCGCGATCATCCCGAACTGGTGCGGAAGTATCTGGGTTCGGTGGTGCCGTACTCGGACAACTTCTTTGCGACGCTCAACTCGGCGGTGTATAGCGAGGGCAGCTTTGTGTACGTTCCCAAGGGTGTGAAGTGTCCGATGGAGCTGAGCACATACTTTAGGATCAACGCTCGCAACACGGGTCAGTTTGAGCGGACGCTGATTATTGTTGACGAGGGCGCTGAGGTGAGCTATCTCGAAGGCTGCACAGCTCCGATGCGCGACGAGAACCAGTTGCACGCGGCGGTCGTCGAGCTGGTCGCGCTCAAGGGCGCGAGTATCAAGTACTCGACGATCCAGAACTGGTATCCGGGCGACGAGAACGGCAAGGGCGGGATCTATAACTTCGTCACCAAACGCGGGATCTGCGAGGGCGATGACAGCCACATCTCGTGGACACAGGTCGAGACAGGCTCGGCGATCACATGGAAATATCCGTCGGTGATTCTCAAGGGCGATCGGTCCAAGGGCGAGTTCTATTCGGTGGCGCTCACGAACCTGCGTCAGCAGGCCGACACGGGCACGAAGATGATCCACATCGGGCGCGACACCAAGAGCACGATCATCTCCAAGGGGATCAGTGCCGGTCGCGGGCAGAACACGTATCGCGGCTTAGTACAGATGAACAGAGGCGCCAAGAACGCGCACAATTTTACGCAGTGCGATTCGATCCTGATCGGCGATCAGTGCGGTGCGCACACGTTCCCGTATGTTGATATTCGCAACCAGACGGCGACGGCTGAGCACGAGGCAAGCACGACCAAGATCGCGGAAGACCAGCTCTTCTATTGCACCGCGCGCGGGATCAGCGCCGAAGACGCGGTGTCGCTGCTCGTCAACGGCTTCTGCAAAGAAGTCTTTAGCGAGCTGCCCATGGAGTTCGCGGTAGAAGCCAACAAGCTGCTCGCGGTGAGCCTTGAGGGCTCGGTGGGTTGAGAGAAACAAGCCCCGTTTGAGACATATAGACAAGGCCACTCGAAGCAGTGGCAGAGATGAAAGAACCACGATGACCACCCCGATCCTTGAGATCAAAGACCTGCACGTCAGGCTCGAAGACCAGCCCGAGATCGAGATCATCCGCGGGATCGATCTGACGATCATGCCCGGCGAGGTACACTCGATCATGGGCCCCAACGGCTCGGGCAAGAGCACGCTTGCACAAGTGCTCGCGGGCAAAGAAGACTACGAGATCACCCAAGGCCAGATCCTGTTCAAGGGCGAGGATCTCACGGAGATGGCGGTCGATGAGCGGGCCAACGCGGGCGTGTTTCTTGCGTTTCAGTATCCGGTAGAGATTCCGGGTGTGAGCGCGATGCAATTTCTCAAAGCTGCGGTCAATGCCAAGCGGACGTTTGAGGGACTTGAGGAGCTCGATGCGGGTTCGTTGTTGCGTCACTTTCGCGCGAAGGCCGAGCAGATTCATGTGCCGTGGGAGATGCTCAAGCGGAACGTCAATCAGGGGTTTAGCGGCGGCGAGAAGAAGCGGTTCGAGATCTTCCAGATGGCGGTGCTCGATTCGGTGCTCGGGATCCTCGACGAGACGGATTCGGGGCTCGACATCGACGCGCTGCGGATTGTTTCCGAAGGCATCAACTCGATGCGGGGCGATGATCGTTCGTTCCTGCTGATTACGCACTACCAAAGATTGCTGACGTACATCGTGCCCGACCGGGTGCATGTGCTCGTCAACGGGCGGATCGTCAAGAGCGGCGACAAAGACCTGGCATTGGAACTCGAAAAGCACGGGTACGCACCGTTTGAAGTCAACGAAAAAACCGGCCAGCCGGCGACGGCTTAGAACGCATGGCACGGGAGCCCCGCACAATGACCGAGATGCTCACAGAATTTTCGACCGGTCCGCTCGCCACACGCAGCGGCCCCGACACGACCCCCGTATGGGTCGAGCAACTGCGCGACGCGGGCCGCGAGGCGTTCGCGCGGCTCGGGATGCCGACGACCAAGCACGAATCGTGGAAGCACACGAGCCTGCGAGCGCTCGAAGGCATCAAGTTTGTCGATCCGGGAACGATCGAAACAACCGTGTCGGCGGCAGACCTCAAAGCGTTCGAGATTGAAGACCTCGACGCGGCACGCGCGGTGTTTGTCGATGGCGTGTTTCATCCTGAGCTGAGCGATCTTTCGGGGCTTGGCGCGGTGCGGGTGATGCCGTTGAGCGAGGCGATTGCTGCGGACGATCCCGAGCTGCACAACCGTCTGGGCGTGCTGACGACCAATCCAGAGGACGGATTCGAGGCGCTCAATCAGGCGCGGCTCGACGACGGGATGGCGGTGCTCGTGCCCGAGGGGGTTCGGATCGAACGACCGATCGAGATGCTCGCGATCACCACCGGCCAAGGCGATCCGGTCGCGTGGCATCCACGCAATGTGATCGTGGCGGGCAAGGGTTCGCTCGTGCGGGTGCTCGAACACACGGTGAGTTTGCTCTGCGACGCGGTGGGGCTGACCAACTCGGTGACGGAAGTGTTCGCCGACGAAGATTCTAAAGTTGAACATTATGTTCTTGAGCGTGACAGCCGGGCGTCGTTCAACGTCTCGACGCTGGCGATGCGCCAAGAAGCACGCTCGGATGTTCACAGTCACACAGTGCTGCTCGGCGGACGCATTGTGCGGAACAACATCCAGCCGACGCTGGTTGGGACGAAGGCGCACTGTCTGATCAACGGGTTGTATGTGGGCGATGGCGATCAGCATTTGGACAATGCGATGCGTGTTCGGCACTCGGCGCCGGATTGCCAGAGTCGACAGTTTTATAAAGGCATCATGAACGACAAGAGCCGGGGTGTGTTTACGGGCCGGATCATCGTGGATAAAGAGGGTCAGCAGACCGACGCGGTGCAGAGTAGCCGGGCGATGTTGCTGAGCGATGACGCCCGCGCCTACGCGCGTCCTCAACTCGAAATCTTTGCCGACGATGTCAAATGCACGCACGGCGCGACCACGGGTCGGGTGGACGAGGACGCGGTCTTCTACTTCCGAAGCCGGGGGTTGAGCGAGCCGGTGGCGAGGGCGATGCTGATTTATGCGTTCGCCGCCGAGGGCTTTGATCGCATGGATCTGGTGCCGGTTCGCCGTCTTCTCGCCCGCGAGATGATCGCCAAGCTGCCGATGGCCTCGGGGCTGAGCATCGAGGTATGATCGAGGGTCTTGTTGTTTACACCTTCTCCGACAGACTCCATGATGCAAGCAGAGCCCAACATCTCGCCGCTGGACATTGACGCGATCCGTGCGCAGTTTCCGATCCTGCGCCGAACGGTTCACGGCAAGCCTCTGGTGTATCTGGATAACGCGGCGACCAAGCACAAACCGCAATGTGTGATCGATGCGATCGCCGGGTTTTACGGGCATTCCAATGCGAACGTGCACCGTGGGTTGCACGAGCTCAGTCGTGAGGCGACTCAAGGGTACGAATCGGCGCGGGAGACGTGCCGCCGGTTTCTCAACGCGGCCGATGCTGCCGAGATCGTGCTGACCAGCGGCGTGACCGAATCGATCAACCTCGTGGCGCAGAGCTATGGCGCGAGTGTGCTCGGCAAAGGGGATCGGGTGCTGCTCACGGAGATGGAGCACCACTCGAACATCGTGCCGTGGCAGTTGATCGCCGAGCGGACGGGCGCCCAAGTCATCGCAGCGCCGGTGACCGATGCGGGCGAGATCGATCTTGAGGTGTATGAAGCGTTGCTCGATGAGCGGGTCAAGATCGTGTCGATGGTCGCGGTTTCTAACACGCTGGGCACGATCAATCCGGTCGCGGAGATGATCGCGATGGCCAAGCGGGTCGGAGCAGCAACGGTGGTTGACGCGGCGCAGGCGGCAGCGGTTCACGAAATCGACGTGCGCGCATGGGAGTGCGACTTTCTCGGGTTTACGGGGCACAAGCTCTATGGCCCGACGGGCATCGGGGTGCTGTATGGTCGGCGGGAGCTGCTCGAAGTGATGGGGCCGTTCAAGGGCGGTGGCGAGATGATCGATTCGGTGAGCTTTGCGGGGACGACCTTCGCAAAGCCGCCCATGCGCTTTGAGGCGGGCACGCCCAACATTGCAGGTGCGATAGGGTTGGGGGCTGCGATCGATTGGTACACGTCGCTCGATCTCGATGCGGTGCGCGCGCACGAGCGAGACCTGGCCGAGTATGGGCATGCTCGGCTCGCCGAGGTTGGCGGCTTGCGGCTGATGGGAACCGCACAACAGAAGGCGCCCGTGTTCAGCTTCACGCTTGATTGGGCGCATGCCTACGACGTCGGGCCGGTGCTCGATCATCGGGGCGTGGCGGTGCGGACGGGTCATCACTGCACGCAGCCTCTTATGGAACGCTTCGGAGTTTCGGCGAGCGTGCGGGCTTCGTGCGCCGCGTACACAACGCGGAGCGAGATTGACACGCTGGTCGAGGCGCTCGGGCGTGCGCGGGAGCTGTTGGCATGAGCGATGGTGTGCCAAAGATCACTGAGATCGAGGAGACGTTCGAGTTTTTGGACGACTGGGAAGAGCGGTTTAGTTATCTGATTGATCTCGGCAAGAAGCTGCCCACGATGGACGAGGCGTTCAAAGTCGAGACCAACCGAGTGCATGGATGTCAGGCGTCGGTGTGGCTCTGGGTCGATATGGACGAAGATCATCGGCTGGAGTTGCAGGCGATCAGTGATGCGCACATCGTCAACGGCTTGATCGCGATCATGCTGAGCTTGTACGACGGACTCACGCCCCAAGAAGCCCGAGCGGTGGATGCCAAAGCGGTCGTCGATCGCCTCGGGTTGTCGGATCATCTGAGCCCGACGCGGCGCAATGGGTTGTGGGCGATGATCGAGCGGATCACGGTGCTGACGGCGAATGCGTAGCACCGAGTATGAAAGGTGAGTGGTGTTATGGACTCAATGAGAATCTTTGATTCGGGTAGCGGCGGAAGGCCCAAGGTCGCACCCACGCCGACGCCCCACACCGACACGCTCGAAGGGCAGATCATCGAAGCGATCAAGCGCGTCTACGACCCTGAGATCCCGGTGAATCTGTACGACATGGGGCTGATTTATTCGATCAAAATCGCGGACGCCAAGGCGCATCTGCGGATGACGCTCACGAGCCCGGCGTGCCCGGTCGCGCAGGATCTTGTGCAGTTTGTGCAAGCGGCAGCCGAGACGGTCGAGGGCATCGACAGCGCCACGGTCGAGTTGGTGTGGGAGCCTCGCTGGGACAAGGCGATGATGTGCGATGAAGCAAAGCTCGAGCTTGGGTTGATGTAAGAAGACTCGATTGCGTGAAGCAGTGTCATCGTAATATTATATTTATCGGACAGGCAAACACCTTCGGGTGGGCGTGCTATAGGACGCTGTGTGGTTGCCGCGTATGGGTCATAACCCTGTGTCCGGGCTGTGGTTTACATGGGGCTGGAGTGGGGCTGATGCGATGGCCATGGGCGTCCGATGAGTGTTGTTGAGCCCCGGAGTGGAGTCCGTCGGCTCGAACACGAGGAGAGCCTTTGGCGAACAGCAAACCCTCAATGTGGGGATCACGATCTGAGAGTGCTCGGTGGTTGCTGCGCCGTTTAGGCGTGAGCGGCTGGGTGCGCCCAGTGGAGCGATTCGGTACGCCGATCGAATCACTTGAGCCGCGATGCCTGCTTTCGACGTTTGTCGTGGACAACATCTTTACCGACGACGAGAGCGACGGCAACTTTACGTCCAACGATCTCACGCTCCGCGAAGCGGTCGAGCAAGCCAACCTCACGCCGGGAACCGACACGATCGTGTTCTCGACGCTGCTCGATGGCGAGGTGATTGATCTCACGCTCGGCGAGTTGGTGATCACAGATGATCTGATTATCCGCGGCTACTCCAAGTTTGATGTGGCACAATCGATCGTTCTCGATGCGGGCGATGCTCAGCGGATCTTCAACGTCGCGCCCGGCGTGTCGCTGACGATCGACAACCTCACGCTCACCGCGGGCAACGACAGCACCAAAGGTGGTTCGATTCTGGCGCGGGGCGACTTGACGCTTATCGATACGACCATCACCGCGAGTGCTGCTGCGCGGGGCGGGGCGGTGTTCGGCGAGTCGGCGAGCACCCTGACCATCTCGGGTTCGACGTTCTCAGGAAACGAAGCGACCGCTACCTCGGGTGGCGCGCTGACCGCTCTGGGGCCATTGACGATCAGGGGCTCGACATTCTCGGGCAACATCGCAGCGAGCGATGGCGGGGCGATCGAATTGCAAGCGAACGGCACGCTTACCGGCGTGACGCTTTCGGGCAACACGGCGGGCGGAGCGGGCGGCGGGCTGTTCATCGGTGCAGGTGCTGTCACACTCAACAACTCCACGCTGACACTCAACCGCTCGAACAGCGACGCGTCGGGCAGCGAAGCCGGCGGCGGGCTCAAGCTGGCATCCGGCTCGCTCGCACTCACCAGCACGCTGATCTCGGGGAACTATCGCGGTCCCGGTGTGTCTACGAGCGACGATATCGCTGGCACCGTTACGGGGACGTTCAACCTGATCGGTGACGCGAGCAGCGCGGGCGGCCTGATACACGGCGTCGGCAACAACCTCGTAGGCGTCGCGGCACAACTCGGAACGCTCGCGTTCAACGGCGGTAACGTGCAGACGCACCCGCTGCTCGATGGAAGCCAAGCCATCAACACGGGAGCCAATCCGGGCGCACTCGCCAACGACTCCCGCAATGGCAGATACCTCCGCGACGATGGCAACGGCATCGATATCGGTGCGTATGAACGCCAAACGCTCAATCTCGTGGTCGCTCATCTCAATGACGAAAGCAATGGCGATGACTCCGACGCCAACCTCTCGCTGCGAGAAGCGATCGCGATTGCCAACATCAACCCCGTCGCCGACACGATCACCTTTGCCAGCACGCTCTCGGGGACGAGCACGCTCAACGGCTCGGCGCTGACGATCACCGACGTCGTCACGATCACCGGTCTCGGTGCTTCAACGATCACACTCGATGCCA
Source organism: uncultured Phycisphaeraceae bacterium (assembly GCA_964448185.1). Lineage (GTDB taxonomy): Bacteria > Planctomycetota > Phycisphaerae > Phycisphaerales > UBA1924 > OFTM382. Next base: position 17,220 of record CAYUVO010000016.1, on the reverse strand, counting down.
ACGGTGCCTCGCGGATCTTCGAGATCGATCAGCCCGTGGGCACGCTCAGCGGGCCCGTGTTTATCGAAGGGCTCACGCTCACGGGCGGAACCTCCACCGGCTCGGGCGGTGCGATCCTCTCACTCGAACGGCTGACCTTGTTCGAGGTCGTCATCACCGCCAACGCAGCGGTCATCGGGGGCGGGGTCTACTCCACGGGCCAGCTCATCATCGCTGACAGCACGATTTCCAACAACACCGCAACCAGCGGCGGCGGCGGGGTCGTGCTCGATACGCTCATCGCGGCACCCATGGCCATAGCGCGGAGCACGATCACCAACAACACGTCGGGCGGTTCGGGCGGCGGTGTTCTGGCTCTGGGCGGTGGTGCCAACGTGACGATCTTTGATTCGACGATCAGCGACAACACCATCACCGCCGGTAGCGGCGCGGGCCTCGCACTGCTCACCAGCGGCACGTTCAGCCTGACCAACTCGACGATCAACGCCAACAGCATCAGCATTCCAGGCGGCGGCTCGGGCGCGGGGGCTGGGATCTTCATTGGCGGCCCCACAAGTTCGACGATCACCACCTCCACCATCAGCGCCAACACCGGGGCCGATGCGGGCGGCGGGGTGTATCTGTCATCGGGTTCGCTGACCGTGACGCTCTCGACGATCTCGGGCAATGTTTCGCTCAGCCAAGGCGGCGGGTTGTTCACGAGCACGGGCACCGTTTCGATCTCATCGACCACCATCGCGTTCAATCGTGCCGATATAGATTCGAGCTTTGTCGGCGGCGATCGCGGAGGCGGGTTGTTCATTGACGGCGCGACCGTGACGCTTGTGAGCACCATCGTCGCTGCGAACACCGGGGGCGGATCGTCGCTCGATGATGTGCAAGGTGTGCTCGACGCGACCAATTCGATGTACAATCTGATCGAGCACGCGGGGTCTTCGGGCGGCTTGGTCAACGCAACCAACAACAACCTCATCGGGGCAGATGCAAATCTCGCAGCATTGTCGGCGGACCTAGGAACCACCGCTACCCACGCGCTGCTCTCGGGCAGTGGGGCGATCAGCGCGGGGCTCAACCCCGACAGCGCCGCGCTCGATCAAGCCGGTCAGGTTCGGTCCAAGGGGCTGGGCGTTGACATCGGAGCGCGTGAAGCGGACCTTGCGCCGACGGTGACGGTGAGCGTGCCCGGAACTTCGCTCGCGGGCGGTGCAATTGTTGAGCTCGGTGCCATTCCCCAAGACGAGGACGGCGTGATCGCGCAGGTGCAGTGGTTCCGCGATCTCAACGGCGACGGCATCGCCGATGCGTCCGAACTCATCGCGACCGATCTCGACGGCTCCGATGGCTGGCAGATCAGCTACACCGTGCCGGTGACGGTTGATCCGGTGGTCGGGCTCATCATTCTCGCGGTGGCCCTCGACAACGACAACAACAAGAGCCCTGTTGCTCAAAGCGATCCCATTGTGGTCAACGCGCTGCCCACCTTTGATCTGCTCGACGTCTTCGAGGACGAGATCAACCGTGGCAGCAAGGTGACGGTCATCCTCAATAACGTCAGTGATCCCGACGGCTCGGTCTTCGAGGTCAGGTTCTATCTCGATGACAACAACGACGGGATCGCGGACGAAGACGAGTATGTCCGGTCTGATTTTACTTCCTCGTCGGGAACATTCGCGACGACCATCCGCATCCCCATCACCAACCCGGCAGGACAACAAGGCTTTATCGCGGTCGTCACCGACAATCGAGGCGCGACGATCGCGACCAACGTGGCGTTTGTTGACGTCTTGAACATCGCGCCCACTCTCAATGTATTGGCAACACCCAGTTCCTCATTCGCACAAGGAGACTTCGTCACTCTCACCGCGTCGGGCGTCGCGGACGTTGATGGTGATGGAGTGGTGTCGGCGGTTCGGTTCTATTACGATCTCAACGCCGACGGCATCCCCGATGACGACGAACTCATCGCGACCGATTCCGACGATTCCAACGGCTTCGTGATCGTGCTCACACGCGAGCAAACCCGAATCCTGCCGCTGGGTACCGTGATCTTTCTGGCTGTCGCGGTTGATTCCGAAGGCGGCCTGAGCGACGCGCAAACAACCGCTTCAACGGTCATCTTCTCGCTGCTCGCCAATGAGAACACCACGGTGCAGACTTCGGCGGGTCCTGGTGATCGCCACAACGTGCTGAGTATCAATCAGAGCGGCGACGTAGTAGCGTTCGAGCAGAGCAGCGACCAACAAAGCTGGACCGCCATCCAGTTCGCTCGAACTTTGGGTGCGCCACCAGCGATCGACGACGCGATCACCTGGGTCGATCCCAAGGACTCGCTCACCTACGCGGCGTACCCGTCTGATGGTGGCTTGGTCCTGCTCAAACGCGACGCCTCGGGCACCTGGTCATTTAGAAACCTTACCGAAGAGCTCGACGGAGCGATCGGTCCGGTCCGCAACCTGACGCAGTTCGTCAGCGCCATCGGCACCGGTCAAGTGGTCTTCATCGGCGGCATCGACCAAGACGGCAGGCTGGTCGGATATCAACAGCTCACGCCCGGGCAAGATCAAGCCGGGGTCGATCTCACGCCCGATGACTATTCCTACGAGTTCGTCGACATCTCCGCGAGCCTCGACGTTGGCGACTTCGATACGCCCGTCTACACCGAGCTCATCAGCTACCGCACGGCATGGGATTCGTGGCACCTCGCCGGGCTCGATGAAGCGGGCGACATCGTGTCCGTGTGGATCTCGCCATCGGTGTTTACCGAGTGGCGGGCTGACAACCTCTCACAGATCAATGGCTCGGCGCGACTCGTAGGCGGACTCACCGCCATCCTCACCAGTTGGAGCGGCATCAACCTCACAGGTCTCAACGAACAGGGCGAAGTCGTCGTCACCTGGTGGATCCCCACTTTCGGAGGCGATTGGGAGAACGCCAACCTCACCGACAGCTTCGACGGTCCCCGCATCGTCGGCCAAGGTCTTACCGGGTACTACACAAGTTGGGACGGCATGAACTACGCCGGGCTCGATGAGAACAACCAGATCGTCATCTACTGGTGGGTGCCCGCGTTCGGCGGGCAGTGGACTACCTCAACGATCACCGACATCGGTGATTTCTCGATTCCTCGGCCCACGGGCCAGCTCACGAGCCTCGCCTCTGATGCAGGGACGCTCTCGATCTTGGGGTCCTCAGCCAACGGCGACGTTGTTCGCGCCTCGTGGCAGGCGGATCAGGGCGGGGACTGGCTGCTCGAGAACCTATCTCAGGACACCCAGCGGATTTAGAGCCATAGTGAGAGCTCCGAATGGCCGCGAGTTCTCGGACCTTGGCTCTCATAGCTCGTATTTATCGCTCCCAAGATCCGTCGATACTAGGTAAAGCACTTGGAAATACCCGATTTGTTCCTTTTGTACGCGATTCTGTGTCGATCCCGGTGTATCTTGAGGCTGTGGTGCTCGCTTCGTAAATGGCTTGCACGAACGTATATATGCCATCTATGAGGAGAGGGCTATGAAGAAGACAATTGTGAGCGCTGCAGCACTTGCGCTGTTCGCTGGAGGAGCATCAGCTCAGCTGATCTCGTTTACGTACTCGGATCTGGACGGTTCGTTCAACTCCGGTACTTCAATGTACACCGCCTCGGCTAACGGCAATACCTCGGGTGATGTCACCCGTGGGGACGCCATGCCCGGCACCGCAGACTTTTCGACGGGAACCTTCCCGCACGTCTCGGCAGACTTTGGTATCGCGATGGCCGTCAGCAGCATCACCGCGACAACCGCGGATGGTAACGGCACGCTGACGATCAACGACGCCAATGGCGACTCGCTGACCATGAACATCGACGGCACGTTCAACCTGCTCTTCGGTTCGGTCTTCTTCGAAGGCACGCTCACCAGCGCGTTCTTCGGCGACGAGAGCGCTGACGGCACGTTCGACGGCGCCACCGCCGGTTCGTTCGCGAACCCCTCGCCGCTGGGTCCGCTCGACGGCGCTGTCGTTGAGCTGTTCTTCGATCCGGGTGCGTTCTTCGCGGCTGACTTCAGCAACGAGACGACCTTGGTCAACGGCCTGCTCGTCCCCACACCCAGCTCCTTCGCTCTCCTCGGGCTCGGTGGCTTGGCCATGCGTCGCCGCCGCTAAGGCACGACACACGGTTCAGACGAATACGAAGCATTCATCGTCCGCGTTGTCCCTCACAGGATGGCGCGGACGTTTTTTTTGCACACCATATTCTGCACCCTTTCTACTGCACAAATCCGCTGCGCATTCATGCCGGCGGCGTGACCGTCGCGGGAGTAGCAAACGCGATGGGCTTGCCCTGCTCGTCGATCGCCACCAGCGTCACCGTGGCTTCGGTGACCCGCACCGTTTCACCCGTGCCAAAGCGCTCGGCATCCACTTCGACGTGGACGCTCACCGACGTTTTGCCCGTCCGCACGGTTGACGTATAGAACGCGACTACATCGCCCAGGTGGACCGGGGCGTGGAAGTCCACGCGATCGACCGAGGCGGTCACCCAGCGGTGGCAGCCGTGGGTCCGGGCCTGGACGAACCCGGCTTGATCGATGTAGCTCAGGATGACCCCGCCGAAGATCGTGCCGTAGATGTTGGTGTCGCGGGGGAGCGTGACCACTCGCAGTGAGAGCCGGCGTTCGGGAGTTTCATTAGGCATACCCGGAGAATAGGAGTCCCGCGGCACCAAGAGAACGAGAGTGGTCCGCGAGTGCCTTGGTGTAAAGAATGCACCATGAACAGAACCAACAGCACAAGTTTCATCGCCGGTGAACTGTCGAGGGCCATGGGTTCGCTCAGCACGCCCACAGCCGTCGAAATCGCATCGGCGCCTTCAGCTGAACTCGTCGCCCGCCACCGCTTTGGCGTCGAAGGTCTCGACTCAAGAATCTTTGATCTCGACGACGAGCAACTCGACCGAGCGTTCTTGAGCGACGTAACGACCGACGCGGGCGCGTCCGTGGGGCGTTGGCCCGTGCGTGTGTTGCTCGGACATCTGGCAGACGCCGAACTTGTGTTCGTGCATCGGGTTCGCCGCGTCCTCGCTGAAGACCGCCCGATGCTTGCGTTGTGGGACGAGATGGCGTTCGTGGATTCAGGTCTCTACGGCTCAGAGCACACCGCGCCCATCGCGGGCTTTGTCGCGACCATCCACACGCTTCGGCGCTGGCAGAGCGAGCTATTCATGACGCTGACGGAAGACCATTGGGCTCGCTGCGCGATGCACCCCGAGCAAGGGGAAGTCTCGCTGCGGTGGTTCGTGGCCTACGCAACGTGGCACATCGAACACCACGGCCGATACCTGCGAGCCAAACTCGATCACATGCTCGGACCGCGCCCCGCGTGCAACCACGAGGAGCCGCAAGAAGGCGGTGGCTGTGGGAGTGGGGCGGGGGGTGGTTGCGCGTGTCAAGAAAACGGCAGCAAGAAAGACGGGGAGTGTTGTGGCGGAGCCGGTGGTGGTGGTGGAGTGGGTGGCGGGGGTTGCGGCTGCAAGAATCAGAGCGAGTAACGCCGAAGATGTAAGGTATTTGATAAGAATGCTGGGGCGGACCCGTCGAGTGTGCAACAATGGGAGCAATGAACGGCTCCTTCGATGACCGGCGGTATCTGATCCCCTTCCGATCCACGCTGTTGCCCCAGATCTTCACCGACACGCTCGTGATCGGTGCGGGAGTAGCGGGTCTGCGGACCGCGATCGGCGCTGCCCAGAGCGGCGACGTGATCGTGCTGGCCAAGAGCCCGATGGGTTCGACCAACACCGCGTGGGCCCAAGGCGGCGTCGCAGCCGTTCTTGAAGAGAGCGACACGCTCGATGCGCACGCTGCGGACACGCACAAAGCCGGCGCAGGGTTGTGCGATGACGCAGCGGTTCGGCTCGTCGTCGAGCAAGGCCCTGATCGGATGCGCGAGCTGATCGACTGGGGGATGCGGCTCGACCGCGACGCTCACGGCTCGCTCATGGCAGGACGAGAAGGCGGGCACTCTGCGCGACGGATCTACCACGCGATGGGGGATGCCACCGGTGCTGAACTCCAACGGTGTCTGACCGAACGTGCGCGCTGCAGCGACCGCGTCAGGGTGTTCGAGCAGTGTTTCATGCTTGATCTGGTGACGCCGAGCGATGAACCCGGTGCGCCGGTGTTGGGCGCGATTACGCATCATCCTCGCCACGGGCTCCAGATGATCTGGGCGAGGACCACCGTGCTCGCCAGCGGCGGGACCGGGCAGGTCTACCGCGAAACCACGAACCCGTCTGCCGCCACCGCCGACGGCTTGGCCGCCGCGTATCGAGCGGGCGCGACACTCAGCGACATGGCGTTCGTGCAGTTTCATCCCACGGTGTTGTATGTCCCGGGCGCTGCGCGAGCTTTGATTTCTGAGGCGGTGCGTGGCGAGGGCGCACATTTGCTGGATGAATCGGGCCGAAGGTTCATGGTTGATGCTCACCCGCAGGCGGAGCTTGCGCCGCGCGACGTTGTGGCCAGTTCAATCGTCCGACAGATTGCACGCGACGGCGGGTCGCATGTCTGGCTCGATTGCCGGCACGTTTCGGGATTCGCCGAGCGTTTCCCGGGGATCACGCAGGTGCTCCACCACTTCGATATTGATCCGGCCAATGATCTGATCCCGGTTCACCCGGCTGCCCACTACTCGGTCGGCGGCGTGCGCACGGATCTGCAGTGTGCTACCGGCGTTGATGGTTTGCTAGCGGTCGGCGAAGCCTCGTGCAGCGGGCTGCACGGCGCGAATCGGCTCGCGAGCAACTCCCTGCTCGAAGGGCTCGTGTTCGGAGCGATCGCGGGCGAACAGATCAACGAGGCGTCGGGGAATGGAGGGGGGGGCGAATCTACGCCGCCCCGGCATGTGCGCATAGTGAGCGATCTGCACGAAGCGGACACGGGCGAGCTGGATCTCAACGACGTGCGTTCGAGCCTGCGCAGCGCGATGTGGCGCAACGTGGGGATCGAGCGCAGCGGCGCCAAGCTGCGCGACGCGGGCGAGATGTTCGACTTCTGGGGACGCTACACGCTCGACAAAATCTTCGACGAACCCGCGGGCTGGGAGACGCAGAACATGCTGCTGGTCGCAGCATTGATCACTCGCTCCGCGGGGTGGCGGCAGGAGAGCCGGGGCTGCCACTGGCGCAGCGACTGCGAAGGACCGGTCGATCGGTTCCTCGTCCACGACGGCTGGAGGCGCGGGCAGAGCAAACCCGTCGAAGACCCGGTCGATAAGGCACCAACCCGAATCGCGAGCAGCACCGGAGCGAATCCATGAACGCACGAATCTTGTTGATGGTGCTCGTTGTCGTAGCGAGTATGGGAACGGTTGGCTGCACCCAGACAAGGGTCATCCGTGCGCACACCCCGATGGCTGGGCTGCCCGGAGCGACCGGCGGGCTGCGCGTGGGCACCAAGCTCCAAGGCTACATCGACCCGACCGCGACTCCGGGTGGGCGCAACTTCATCCTCCGTGATGACGGCGAGGTCGAGCTGATCGCCAAGACGGGTGACCACTTGCTCAAGCATCTCTCGGGCGTTGTGCGCACACGCAACAAACAGATGTTCGTCGATCAACTGCTGAGCGAAGTAACCAAGCAGGAGTTCATTGATCGCGGGCTTGAGCCGGGGTTGGCGTTCGATATGCTCGTTGAACGCGAGGCGGACTTTCGAGCGATGCGGTCGAGGATGTCGCTCGGCGAGCGCACGCCGGGCGTGTCGATGTACAAGCTCGGCAAACGGGTGTACCGGGTCAAGGCGACCGGGCTTGCAACTCGCGGGCTTGCGTGGATCGGGTACGACATGGTGTTCGAGCGTGGCAACTGGAAGCTGCGCTGGTTTATCAGCTGATATTCAAGCAGCAGTATGGTTACTCGCCGGGGCCGCGCAGCGTGAGTTCGAGTTGGAGGGTCTCGCCATCGCGTTCGACGGTGAACGTAACTTCATCTCCGGGCTTGGCGAGCGAGAGCTGCAACACGAAGTCATCTATCACGAGGATCGGTTCGTCGTTCCATCGTGTGAGCCGATCGCCCGCGAGCAACCCCGCATCCGAGGCGGAGGTTTCATCGAAGACTCGCCGGATCAGCACGCCTTCTTCGTCGTCCTTGAACGCGGGCTGCACGCCCAGGCGGACGGGGCGGCGTTCTTGTTTTTTGGGTTTGATGCTGTCCGCGTCTTGATCGGTGGCAAAGCGATCTTCGTGGAACGCGAGTTCGAGGGCGATTTCGGCGATGAGTTCGGCCGATTCTGTGACCGATTCGAGATCGATGCTTTGGGCGGTGTCGGAGATGGTGCCGTCGGCGCGGTTGAACCCCGTGGAAAACATGATCGCCGGAATCCCGGCATCGAATGGAGTCGTGAGCTGTTCGCCGAAGCTTCTGCGGAGATCGCTCGCGTTGATCTCGAAGATGCTGTGTTCAAAGATGGGCTCGATCCATTCGCTCATGCCTTCGCCCGAGTTGACGCCGATCACCTTGAGCGTCATCCTCCGGTCGGACTTGCCCAGTGTGTCGAGAATCAGTGCCGCTACCACGGGTTGTTCGGCTCCCGCGTCGCCATTGGGATTGACCGATTCGAGATACGTCGTGATCCCGTCGGCGCTGTCCTCGCCGAGACCCGCAGCAAGAAAGACGATCGATCGAGCGTGTTCGAGCAGATCGAGTTCTTGTTCGTATGACTCGGTGAGCAGCTCGGCTGCGCTGAGCATCGCGGCGACGCCCGAGGCGTTATTGTTGGCTGCGGGCATGGCGGGCACGCTGTCGTAGTGTGCGGTGACGAGGACGATCTCGTGTGCCAGATCACCCTTGCCCGCGAGCATCCCGACGATGTTGTTGATCGGCTCAGCCTCTTGGGCCATCTCGATTCCGACCTCGAATCGGCCGGTGAGATTCTGGATGATCGGCTCGGCGTCGGCGAGCTTGCGCAGCTCGGTGATGGTGCGTCCCTCGGGATCAGCTGCAGCGAAAATCCGATCGGCGTCCGCTGCCGAGATGGTCAGCACCGGGACCTCGAAATGGAAGTCTTTCGCGACTCCTTGTTGTGTCTGTTCTGCCGAATCGGGATCGCTTGCTCCGGGTGGCGTGATGAGTACCACCGCAGCCGCGTTGCGCCGAGAGAGAGCGATGACCTTGGGCATCGACGATGCACGGAAGCTCCAGCCCTCGCCTTTAGTCCACAGGCTCTCGCCCTGGTCGTCCATGGGTTCGCCTCGTAGCGCAAACGCGATCGAGCCCGACAGGTCGCCCACAGCAGCGAACGACATGTACCCGCCCGGGCCGCTGACGATCGAGTACCCCGTGAACACGCCCGCCGCCTCGACGATGCCAGGCCCGGTCGCCCAGTGTGCTTCGAGGTTCGCAGCCGGGATCACGATCGGCTCGCCCCCCCCCATTCCTCCCCCTTCCACTTCTTCGGGGATATACCGCAACGACGCGCCCATCACCGGGCGGTTGCCTTCTGATTCCAGCTTCTGATCGAAGCTTGCTTCGCCAGCGTCGTCGGATATCGCAGGGATCAGACCCAGTTGACGGTACCGCTCACGCAGGAACTCGGCGACGGCTGCATGGCCCGGCGTGCCCGCTGCTCGGCCCGCGTGCGGGGTCAGGGCAACCAGATCGCTCTCGATATCGTGTTCGGAGCCTTGTTGCTGAGCCAAGGCATGGGGAGCCCCGGCACACAGGAGCAAGAGAGTGGCTGCCAGCGGGCGAGCGAGGGGGCGAGCGGGGGGGCGGGCATGAGTGGGCATGGTCAGAATCCTCCAAGGAGCTCGGAGTCTATAGCGTTATGGAGGTCTACCGAGCCGGGCGGGTGTGGGTGCCTGTTGGGGTGCCTGTTGTGGGTCGTGTGGGGGAGTGAATCGCACGGACCGGCCCTAGAGTCTGGGGGCAGTAAGTGGCCCCGGAACCAGACTACCCGGGGCGAGACAGCGAGCGAGATATGGGGAGCGACAGGATGAGCATGACCGATTCACCAACTGGCGCACAGGCCGATAGACAGACCAATACACAGACCTCCTCAGGATGCTGCGGCCAAGCCTCGGGCTGTGCGCCCACTGCAACAAGCCTGCTGGCTGATCTTGACACCTTCGCGCGCCGACACATCGGTCCCAACACCCACGAGATCCAGCAGATGCTCGCTCTCGTCGGGTTCACCTCGCTCGATGAGCTGATCGACGCGACGATCCCCGCCGACATCCGCATGGACGGCAAGCTCAAACTCAGCGGCGCGGCGGCTGAGAACTTCAGCGAGCACGCCACGCTTGCACACCTTCGCAAAATGGCAGACCGCAACCGTGTGATGCGGTCGTGCATCGGGCTCGGGTATCACGGCACGCTGACCCCGGCGGTGATCGGTCGGATGATTCTTGAGAACCCGTGCTGGTACACGCAGTACACACCCTACCAGGCCGAGATCAGTCAGGGCCGGCTCGAAGCGCTGCTCAACTTCCAAACCATGATCGCCGATCTGACCGGGCTGCCGATTGCCGGTGCGTCGTTACTCGACGAGGGCACCGCGGCTGCCGAGGCCATGTCGATGTGCCTAGCAATTTCTCGCGGCAAGCGAACACGCTTCATCATCGACGCCTCCTGCCACCCGCAGACCATCGAGGTGGTGCGCACACGCGCGGGCTCGATCGGTGTCGAGATCGTGGTCTGCGATGCGCGCACAACATCATTCGACGACCAAGCCTGCGGCGTCCTCGTGCAATATCCCGCAACCGACGGACGCATCGAATGCTTTGACGAGATGACCGATCGTGCGCACGCGGCAGGCGTCATGGTCGTTGCTGCCTGTGATCCGTTGGCGTTGACGCTGCTCAAGCCGCCGGGCGAGTGGGGAGCCAATGGGGATGGCGCGGACATCGCTGTGGGCAGCACCCAGCGCTTCGGCGTGCCGATGGGAGCGGGCGGTCCTCACGCGGCGTACCTCGCGACAACCGAAAAATACGTCCGCCGAATGCCCGGGCGGATCATCGGCGTCTCACGCGATGCGCAGGGCAACCCCGCGTACCGAATGGCGATCCAGACCCGCGAGCAGCACATCAAGCGGGACCGCGCAACGAGCAACATCTGTACGGCTCAGGCATTGCTCGCGATCATGGCGGGGATGTACGGCGTGTACCACGGGCCGCGCGGTTTGCGAGAGATTGCCCTGCGTGTGCGCACACTTACGCAGATCCTTCGCACAGGACTCACAGACCTCGGGCACGCGGTTGATGACGCGGCTGTGTTCGACTCGCTGCGGGTACGCATGGATGGGAGCAACGCATCGGCGAAAGTGATGAGCAAAGCGGTCGAACGCGGAATCAACCTGCGAGACTTCGGCGACGGCACGCTCGGCATCACGCTCGACGAGACCTCCGACTCGAAGCTCGTTGAGGATCTGCTTGCTGCATTTGGCGCAGACACAACGGACGTGAAGACGCTTGCGCAGCGCGTCGAGAGAGATCTACCCGAATCGTGCGCACGCACCAGCTCGTTCATGACCCACGACGTGTTCAACTCGCATCACAGCGAGACGCAGCTCTTGCGGTACATCACCAAGCTGCAGAACCGGGACCTGTCGCTCGCACACTCGATGATCCCGCTGGGATCGTGCACGATGAAGCTCAACGCGACCAGCGAGATGCTGCCCGTGAGCTGGCCCGAGTTTGCAGCCATCCATCCGTTCGCGCCCGAGGATCAACGCACGGGCTACGAAACGCTCTACGGCGATCTTGAATCATGGCTCGGCGAGATCACCGGCTTTGACGCGGTGAGCCTGCAACCCAACGCGGGTTCGCAGGGCGAGTTTGCCGGGCTCATGGTGATCCGGGCGCATCATCAAGCGATCGGCGAGAGCGGCCGCGACGTGTGCCTGATCCCCACCAGTGCGCACGGCACCAACCCCGCATCGGCGATCGTCGCGGGCATGCGGGTCGTCGCGGTCGCGTGTGATGAATGCGGCAACATCGACCTCGATGATCTGCGCGCCAAGGCGAACGAGCACCGCGAGAAGCTTGCTGCGATGATGGTGACGTATCCCTCGACTCACGGCGTGTTCGAGAGCGGGATCAAAGACATGTGCCAGATCGTTCACGACGCGGGCGGCCTGGTCTACATGGACGGCGCGAACATGAACGCGCAGCTCGGGATCTGCAGGCCGGGTGATATCGGCGCCGATGTGTGCCACCTCAACTTGCACAAAACCTTCTGCATCCCCCACGGCGGTGGCGGGCCCGGAGTCGGTCCCATCGCCGTCACCCAACAACTCGCGGCCTACCTGCCCTCGCACCCCGTATCGCAACCCCGCTCCGCGGGCACGTCTGCAATCGGTGCGATCTCGGCGGCACCCTACGGCAGCCCGATGATCCTGCCCATCTCGTGGATGTATATCGCGATGATGGGAGAGCCCGGGCTAACGCACGCGACCAAGGTCGCGGTGCTCAACGCCAACTACATGGCGGCCAAACTCAAGGGGCACTGGGACGTGGTGTACTCGGGCGCCAACGGCACGGTCGCCCACGAGTTCATCATCGACCTGCGACCCGTCGCCTCGGTCGCGAGCCCCGATGATGTCGCCAAGCGCCTCATGGACTTCGGGTTCCACGCGCCGACCATGAGCTGGCCTGTTGCGGGCACGCTGATGATCGAGCCGACCGAGAGCGAATCCAAGGCCGAGCTTGATAGGTATTGCGAGGCGCTTATCGTGATTCGCTCAGAGATCGAGGACGTGCGCACGGGCGTGCTCGATGCGGAGAACAACCCGCTCAAGAACTCACCCCACCCGATCAGTGCGGTCGTCGGCGAGCATTGGGATCGGCCTTATTCCCGCGAGCAAGCGGTATATCCGGTTGCGTGGTTGCGGGATGCGAAGTTCTGGCCGCCGGTGGGGCGGATCGACAACCCGTTCGGCGATCGCAACTTGATGTGCTCGTGTCCGAGCGTGGACGAGGTAACGCAGCAGTAACCCCCCCCGCCCTCAGTACCCCGCTCAAAAAAACAAGGCCCAAGCGTGCGTGCTCGGGCCTTGCGGGAGTAGGTTCTTGGTCTGATCTGGGAGAGATCGAGGGAGTGGTTTAGCCGCCACCACCACCGGGTCCGCCACCACCGCCTCCTCCGCCGCTGCCGGGGACGACCGCGATGATCTCATCTTTGGCGATATCGACGATTTCGGAGATGCCGGTTTCGAGGTTGAACGAGACGTAGCGTTTGCCGTTGACCGATCCTGCTGCGGTCGCGGTTGCGGGCCACCACGGGTAGCCATCGAGTGCGCGATGCACGAAGTCGGGCGCGCTGACGATCAGTGAGCCTTGGTAGTAGCGGATGTCGGCTCCGACGTCCCACGTCTCGGGCTCGACGACCGCGGTGATGAGGTCGATGAGCGCTTCGCCGCGTTCTTCCTTGGGGACCCGTTCGATGTTGGTTTGGATGTTCTGGAAGGGGGACTGGCCGCCGCCCTCGTTGGACCGGAGTGCCTGCTGGAGGTCGATGGTCGGCACATCGGGGTAGTTAGGAATCTCAAAGAGGATGTCGTTGATGTCGTAGATCTTCAGGCGACGCTTTCGGCTCAGGCGTTCTTTGGGTCCGATCTGGATCGAGCCCCATTCGCTCATCTGCCACGTGCTGCCGCCGGAATAGAGCAGGTCCGCGTCGGCCTGATCGAGGACCAGTTCGAGGAGCCTCAGCGAGGTGATGCCCTTGACGCCCAGCGTGATCTCTGCGTCCGGGTCGAGGCCGACAGCCTGGCGATCGGTAATCCACAGCGGGTCGAGATCGGCGCCCGTGTATTCCTCCAAGAACGTCATGACGTTGCTCATGGGTTCGGCGTCGAAGTCGATGTCGATCGGCCGGAGCATCCGAGCGAGGTTCTGGCGTTTGACCTGTGATTCTGAGAGGGCGACGGTGCGTGTGCCGCCGCCAGACTGAGCTAGTGCGACGGTGGCGGGGCCGCCAAGCGCAGTGGCTGCGATGAGCACCGTGAGCCATCGGCGTGAGGTCGGGGGAGCGGGAATCAAGACAGGGCTGGTGAACTGCATCGTGATGCTCCTGTTGGCCTGCGATGTTCGCTCGGCCTGTTCGGGCGCTCTATGGGGAGCTGCTGGGGCTCTGAGCGTCGTTGCCTCGGGAGGGGATCCAGAGACAGTGTTGCTCTCTCTTCGACCGTTCTACCACGCCGAGCGCTCGGGTGTATAGATAACTCTGCACATGATACCCAAAATCAAGGGTTTTTACTAGTCACAAGCCGATTGATGTAAGTTGTTTGTGAGGTTTTTCGGACAGTTGGTAGTCCGCTTAGTTGGTTTTCTCGTAGAGCGGGATGGTGTAGCCCTTGTAGACGGAGGTGTTTCTGCTGTAGCCCGCGTCGTTGAGCAGGAATCGTTCTCCGGGTACTTCCCCGAACCCGAAGCCGCTGGCCATGTAGACGTCGATGAGGTCGCCTGTGCGGGTCCATTTGGCGCTGCCGTCGAGGAAGGCGATGTTGGTGCCTTGTTCTTGGTGGTTGTTCCAGGCGTCGGGGTAGCTGTTGATGCCGTCGTCGTTGCCGATGCCTAGGAAGGCGACCTGCGGGTCGCGGTCGTCGTGGTCCGCGTCGGCGAGGAGCATGGTTCTCCCCGGAAACGTAACGGTCTTGGGGGTTTTGGCGACGCCCGGGACGTTGTCGAGATCATTGAAGATGTCGTCGAAGGATGCACCGGGGGATTTCCAGCCGAGCTGATGTCCGAGCGTGCCACGCAGGCGACCGAGGTGTTTTTGGCCATCGGGATATTCGCCATCATCGAAGAAGGGGAACGGCTCATAGCTGTGACCCGCGATGCCTTCATCGAACCCTGCGAAGGGCACGATGTCGATGTCTCGTCCGCCTACTGAGAGGAAGAGGTCGGCGAGGAAATCTCGGCCGTACAGGGCGTCAAACCCGTTGAAAAAGCTGATTTGGGTGAGTTGGATGTTGGGGCGTACGACGTTCTTGGTCGAGGGGCACAGTGCGACATCCGTCGCTGAGATGTATTCGGGGTAGAGCCAGCCCAAGTTGTCCTCGAAGCCGAAGATCGAGGGCAGATAGACGCCGGTTTTGGTGTCGTTGGAATAGAGCTGGGACGCCATCGCAAGTTGGCGGACGTTCGAGAGGCAGACGGTCTGTCGGGCAGCTTCGCGGGCTTTGCCCAGCGAGGGCAGCAGGATCCCGATGAGCAGGGCGATGATCGCGATGACCACGAGCAGCTCGATGAGCGTGAACGCTCCTGCGCGGAGTGCTCGCGTGGTCAGCGGTGAGGGGGACGGTAGTGGGGGGGGTGGGTGGTGAAAATCGGTGCGCACAGTGGGGACCGCCATGTGATGCCCTGGAATCCCGTCTGGCGGGTCATGTTCTTTGCCAGAAGCGGGGACTTGGGCTGTGGATCGGGAACGTTCTCGGGTATGGTATCCGTATCGGCTGATTCAGCAACAGGAGATTTCGGTGCTCTTTACTCGGTTCTGAGGCGGAGTGCAGGATCAGCGGGTGGCTTGGAGCAGATCAGCGGACCCCTGACCGGTCAGAGGCCGGAGAGAGAGATACTCAGCTATGCGGATCGACATGCGAATCAAGAAGCGGATCAACACACAGACGAAAGCACATGGCGGCCTGTTCGGAGCAGCGGCCATCATCCTCGCTGCCGGTTCGACCTCGGCCCAGCTCATCGACAACGACGCGATCATGGATATGACCGGGATGGAGATCCGGTGCGTGGGCAACATCTTCAGCTGCGAGTTCTTCGATCAGTCGCGAGATTCGTTCAACCACCCTCTGCCGATCGGTCAGCCCAACGGCGTGGTTGCTGCGAGCGGCTACCACTACACCATCGACGGCACGGTGCTGACGTCTGGTTTGCTGAGCAACTTTGTCAACAGCGGCGATTCGTTCGCGGGCCTCCTTGAGCTGTTCGATCCGGGCCAGTCCGTGCTGCTCGACGGCTACACACGCAACATCTCGGGCGGCCTGCCCGACGCGAAGAACATCATGTTCGGTCAACGCTTCGACGACGAGTTCTTCGGGCTCACCCTGGGCATCAAGCTGCTTGTGTCCGTTTCCGATCAGGGCATGGGCCAGTTCGAGATGATCGACATGGACATCCCGCTGGGGGCGCTTATCGGTTCGATCGAAGTTGACCAAGGCGCGGTGACGATCGAGACGTGGCAGCCCTCGACGCCGGTGGAAACCGAGTGGCGGATGAACGGCGATCTGAGCGCCGCGTTCGGCGCGTCGTCACTTCGCTACATGGACGACCCGGCGTTCGGCGACATTCTTCTCTTTGACGGCACCGTTGACACGCCCGACGCGACGATCCCCAAGGGTGTCACGCAGGCGCAGTCATCGTTTGTCACCACCACTTCGCTGGGTATTCCCGGTCCCGGCGGCACCGCCGACACCGTCTACGTCACGAGCCCGGCGCGCAACGCAAACGATCCTAATAAAGTCGAGTGGTACCGCGGGCTCGGGCTGAGCTTGTATCCCAAGAACCGGCCCGAGTATCCCGGCGGGTTCATCGGGCAGTGGTCGATGGTCATGGACGTCTACATCCCGCAGGCCGCGTGGAACGCCGATACCAACGGCGGGTTCGTGCTCTCGATGATCCAGGACAATCATAATAATGAAGACGAGGGCGAGCTGTACATCCGTAACCCTGCGTTTGGTGGCGGGGGCAATATTGGATACGACACCGAGCCGGCGAACTATATTTCGTCGCCGCTCATCGGCCCGGACCGCTGGATGCGGATCGCGTTTGTCAGTGATCTCATGCAAACCAGCATCGGCAGTGTGTACGTCGATGGCACGCTCATCGGGCAGACCGGGGCGGACTGGGTGTTCAACCTCACCGACCCGACCGATCCTCGCTACGCCGACGGCGAAATGGTGAACCCCGCCGACTGGGCAGCGTGGACTCAGCACCCAAGCCCGTGGGCGCAGTCCAGCGGCGATCCGGCGGCGGCCATGAAGGGCACGTTTAGTTTGTTTAGTGACGGCCTGTTTGGTCGCAGCGAATCGGTGTACGTCGCCAATGTGTTGTGGACCGACACGCTGCTGAGTGCTTCAGACATCACTGGTTTCGGCGGCTCGGATGCCGCGGGCATCAGGATCACTGCGCCGCCTTGCCCGGGTGATATCGCCGACGACTTTGGTACGCTGGGCGCCGACGGCATGGTGGGCTTCGGCGATTTCTTAGCCTTGCTTGGTTTGGTTGGGCCTT
>CAYUVO010000015.1:0-41569 GCA_964448185.1 uncultured Phycisphaeraceae bacterium | reverse complement strand
GTGACGGCGGGATGTCCTTGAGCTCGAACTGCCCGAGCGTGCGGTTGTCCCTGGCAAACTCGCGCTCACCCTGAAGCACGTGGATCTGCACGCTTGGTTGATTGTCGCTGGCGGTCGAGAACGTCTCGCTCTTGGAGGTGGGGATGGTGGTGTTGCGTTCGATGAGCTTGGTGGTGACCCCGCCGAGGGTTTCGACGCCCAGACTCAGCGGCGTGACGTCGAGCAAGAGCACGTCTTTGACATCGCCCGCGAGGACGCCGCCCTGAACCGCTGCACCGAGCGCGACGACTTCATCGGGGTTGACCGTTTTGTTGGGTTCTTTGCCGAAGATCTCGCGGGCCATTTCCTGGACCTTGGGCATCCGGGTCGAGCCACCAACGAGCACGATCTCGTCGATCTTGGAGATGTCGATCTTGCCGTCACGGATCGCCGCTTCGCATGGGCCACGGAGGCGGTCGAACAGATCGGCGCAGAGCGTCTCGAACTTCGAGCGAGTCAGCGTGATGGTGAGGTGCTTGGGCCCGTCCTGATTGGCGGTGATAAAGGGCAGGTTGATGGTCGATTCGTGCATCTGGCTGAGTTCGATCTTGGCTTTCTCGGCGGCTTCCTTGAGCCGTTGCATCGCCATCGGGTCCTTGGAGAGATCGATGCCCTCTTGCTTGCGGAACTCTTCGAGCAGGAATCCGATGAGACGCTGGTCCCAGTCGTCGCCGCCGAGGTGCGTGTCGCCGTTGGTAGCGAGCACCTCGAAGACGCCGTCACCTACGTCGAGGATGGAGACATCGAAGGTGCCGCCGCCGAGGTCAAAGACCGCGACTTTCTCGTTGGTTTTCTTGTCGAGGCCGTAGGCGAGCGACGCAGCGGTCGGCTCGTTGATGATGCGTTCGACCTTGAGTCCGGCGATCTCGCCCGCGTCCTTGGTGGCCTGACGCTGGGCGTCGTTGAAGTAGGCCGGGACGGTGATGACCGCGCGGGTGACCTTCTCGCCCAAGTAGTCTTCAGCGACCTTCTTGAGTTCTTGAAGGATGAATGCGGAGATCTGCTGGGGGGTGTACTCGTTGTCTTGGATCTTGACGCGGACGTATTCGCCCGCTTCGCCGAGGATCTCGTAGGGGAGGAACTTTTCTTCGGACGTGACTTCATCGTGACGCCGACCCATGAACCGCTTGATCGAGTAGACCGTGTTCTTGGGGTTGGTGACCTGCTGATGCTTGGCGGGCTGGCCGACGAGCCGCTCGCCCTTGGCGGTGAACGCGACCACCGAGGGGGTGGTGCGGTTGCCCGAGGCGTTGATGAGCACCTTGGGGGTGCTGCCTTCCATGATGGCGACGACGGAGTTGGTCGTGCCCAGGTCGATGCCGATGATTTTGGACATGGTGGTGCCTCCAACACGGTGTGGCTGCGGGCTTAAGCACCGCTGCCGGGATGGTGAGTTACTGAACACCTGACTAGTTGCAAGCCCGATGCCAGAGCCACAAGGGCCAGATCATGGCTCTGTAGTGCTCTTGGCAGCCAGAAACAGCGTTGGAAGGTGTGAAATCAGCGGTCGGGGTGGCGCGTTCCTGCCACTGTGGCAGACGAAGCCTCCAAAGACAGATCAGATGTAGACTCGTGAATGCACTGGGCCTTTCGGCTCCTCACCGGCGGGGTCTACCTCACAGCGTTGACGCTCGCGGTGGTCTATAGCACCACTGGGCATCTCTCAAGAGTATTCTGGCTCGGCGCGATCACGATCGCGTGGTTCATTCTGGTGCGCGTTGGGGTGAGCCAGTACGAATCGGCCCGTCACCGCCGAAATGTGGCGTCTTGGGTACGCAACGGGCAATGCCCGGGCTGTGGATACGACGTTCGGACCTCTCCAAAGCAATGCCCGGAATGCGGGTTTGATCGGCCCGAGCGGCGGTAGAAAGTGGTCATGAGACGAAGTTTCAATGATTATTGAAATCTGTGCGCAGCAAGCGAAGAATCCCCCATGATCGCAGCCCCCAGTCCATCCCCCCGCCTCGCCCCGATCCCGCCGATCCAGTCGTCTGCATCGGCCTCCCTAGCCCATTCACCGAACAACCCCTGCGACCCCGCGCTCGAGCCGATCCGCGAGGCGGTCATGGCGGGCGAACGCATCAGCCTCGCACAAGGCGAGTTGCTCTACGCCACCGACGACATCTGGACGGTCATCGAGCTTGCGGACCTCGTTCGCAGGCGTCTGCACGGCGATGCTGCGTACTACAACATCAACCAGCACATGAACTACTCCAACGTGTGCGCCCTGTCGTGTGCCTTCTGCGAGTTTCGCCGATCCAAGGACGAACCCGGCGCGTACACGCACGATCTGGATTCGATCGTCGAGCGAGCGGTCGAAGCGGTCGAGCACGGCGCGACTGAGATGCACATCGTCGGCGGGCTGCACCCGCATCTGGCGTGGGAGTTCTACCCGCAGATGCTCAGCAAGATCCGCGAGGCGGCGCCGACGCTGCACCTAAAAGCGTTTACCGCGGTCGAGATTGTTCATCTCGCAAAGATCGCCAAGGCCTACAAGAATGCTGATCGCCAAGCGGGCATCCGCTGGGTGCTGAGTGAACTCAAGGCGGCAGGCCTTGGATCGCTGCCCGGCGGCGGGGCAGAAGTCTTCGATGACCGCGTCCACGACGAAGCCTTCAAAGGCAAGATCCGCTCGGACGTGTGGCTCGATGTGCATCTGGTGGCGCACGAGCTCGGGCTCAACACCAACGCCACGATGCTCTATGGTCACGTCGATCAACGCACCGAACGACTCGTGCATATGGAGATTCTTCGCCGCGCACAGGACCAGGCTCTTGAACGCCTTGGGTATGAAGGCACGATGAATGCCGCCATCGCCCAAGGCATCGCTGCCACGACTGCGATCGAAGCTCCGGTGGTGACACTCACCGCTCCGGGCACGCCGCTGCCTACTCCTGAGATGGCTGCGCGGACCGCGGGGTATTTCCAGACGATCACGCCGCTACCGTTCTTTCCGGATGGTTCGAGCCTCGAAGCTCTCGCGGGGCCCACCGGGCTCGAGAACCTGCGGACGCTGGCAATCGCTCGGCTCATGCTCGATAACTTCCCGCACGTCAAGGCGTTCTGGATCATGCAAACCCTCGCGATGGCTCAGGTCATGCTCCAATCCGGGGCGGACGACCTCGACGGCACGGTCGTGTGGTACGACATCACCAAGGTCGGTGGGGCGAGCACGCATCAGGAAACCAGCGTGTGGCAGCTCACCAAGGCGATCCGCGAGGCGGGGTTTGTCCCGATCGAACGCGACACGCTGTACCGCCGAGTCGTGCGCGACGGCAGCTCGTGGAGTGTTGCCGAGCACGAATGAAGATCACACTAACCAGAGACTCATAGAAGGGTGGCGGTTGCATTTCGAGCGAATGTAGCCTAGGCTACTTACCGTCGAGCGAGCAACGAATCCCGAATGCTCGTTACATGGAGTCTTGATATGGCCCGTTTGAACACTCTCGCGACGATCCTCATGCTGCTGGTGAGTCTAGTGGCCGGTGGGTGTTCCAAACCCAAACCCCATGTGGATCCTGCGGCGAACGACACGAACGCCAAACCCGTCGCGGTGTGTACCGTCGGGATGATTACCGACATCGTCCGCAACGTCGCGGGCGATCGCATCGAGGTCATCGGATTGCTCGGCACGGGGATCGACCCGCATCTCTACAAGCCCACTCGCAGCGACGTAGCGCAACTGCTCTCGGCGGACATGATCTTCTACAACGGCTTGCTGCTCGAAGGCAAGATGACCGATTCCCTCGTCCGCGCTGCCACCTCGGGCAAACAAGTCAGCGCGGTCACCGAACACCTCGACGAGGAGTTCCTGCTCGAACCCGAGGAGTTCAAAGGGCACTATGACCCGCACGTCTGGATGGATCCCGCCGCGTGGCAAGAGGCGGTCGGCGTGGTCCGCGAAGCACTCATTAAGTACGACCCCGAGGGCGAATCGGACTACACCACGAACGCTCGGGCGTATTTGGACAAGCTCGAAGAGCTTGATGCGTACTGCCTGAGCGTGCTCGCGAGCGTGCCCGAGGATCAGCGTGTGTTGGTGACAGCCCACGATGCGTTCAACTACTTTGGCAGGCGGTTCGGGTACGAAGTTGTTGGTATTCAGGGGCTCTCGACCGAATCCGAGGCTGCGGTACGGGACATCGAACGCCTCGTGGACCTGCTGGTCACGCGCAAGATCGCAGCGGTGTTCGTTGAGTCCACCGTTTCCGAGCGCAGCGTGCGGGCGTTGGTGGCCGGTGCGGGCGCTCGGGGTCACACGGTGAACATCGGCGGCACGCTCTTTAGCGATGCGATGGGCAACGCGGGAACGTATGAAGGGACGTACATCGGGATGATCGATCACAACGTGACGATCATCGTTCGCGCCCTTGGTGGCGAGGCGCCGCTCAAAGGGATGTCGGGGCAACTCACGCCATGACTGTTCAAGGAGCAGCAGATCAACCGGTGAAGACGGGCGTGGGAAACGTTGCGGCGGGTCTCGCAGCACGTCCCGAGCACTCGGCGCAAAGCCCGCTTTCGATTCATGCCATGACCGTGG
This sequence comes from uncultured Phycisphaeraceae bacterium, assembly GCA_964448185.1. Classification (GTDB taxonomy): domain Bacteria; phylum Planctomycetota; class Phycisphaerae; order Phycisphaerales; family UBA1924; genus OFTM382. The sequence goes on along the minus strand of CAYUVO010000015.1, from coordinate 36,990 downwards.
CGTATCACCGCAAGCCGGTGTTGTGGGATGTGGATTATGACGCGCCACCGAACAAGCTCATCGCGATTGTCGGCCCCAACGGTGCGGGCAAGAGCACGCTAATAAAGGCGTGTCTGGGGCTTGTGCCACGGGCTGCGGGGCAGGTCGAGTTCTGGGGCATGAGCTATCGGCAAGCGCGGGCACGCATCGGGTATGTGCCCCAGCGCGAGAGTGTGGACTGGGATTTCCCGGTATCGGCGCTGGACGTCGTGTGCATGGGCCGGTACCGAAAGCTCGGGTGGTGTCGGCCAGTCTCGCGTGCACACAAGGCTGCCGCGATGGAATGCCTGGAACGAGTCGGCATGGAATCGCTCGCGCGAAGGCAGATCAGCCAGCTTTCAGGGGGTCAGCAGCAGCGGGTGTTCCTCGCCAGGGCGCTGGCGCAAGAGGCGGATCTATATTTCATGGACGAGCCGTTCGCGGGGGTTGATGCCGCGACCGAGCGTGCGATTGTCGAGGTGCTCCGTGAGCTTCGGGGCCAGGGCAAGACGGTACTGACGGTGCATCATGATTTGCAGACGGTCGAGCACTACTTTGACGAGGTGATCTTGCTCAACATGCGGGTCGTCGCCAGCGGTCCGGTGGAGAAAGTATTTACACAAGAGAATCTTCAGCGAACCTATGGCGGGCGTCTCACGCTGCTCGCAGCGGCGTCTGAAGCGATCGCACGAGCGGCGTCGGGCGAGGATCTCCCGTGATGATGGTTGCGGATGGGGCGTCGGGGTTCTGGTCGGAGGCTGCGCAGGTACTCACCTTTCGCAGCGGGTTCAACACAACGGTTGTCGTGCTGGGCACCGCGATGCTCGGGCTGGCAGCGGGCGTGGTGGGCGTGTTCGCGCTGCTCCGCAAGCGTGCGCTGATGGCCGATGCGCTCTCGCACGCTTCGCTTCCCGGGATCGCGCTTGCGTTTTTGATCGCGTCTGCGATGGGGTTCGATGCTCGGTCGCTCCCGGTGCTGTTGTTTGGGGCTGCAACTACAGGCGTGCTCGGCGTGCTGAGCATCCAGTGGCTTGTGCGCTCAACAAGGCTCCGCGAAGACGCAGCCATCGGGATCGTGCTCAGCGTGTTCTTCGGCGTGGGCATCGTGCTGATGAGCTACATCCAGAAGAACGTGCCCACGGGCGCTGCGGGTTTGAGTCACTTTATCTATGGCCAGACCGCTGCAATGAGCGTGCAAGACGCGGGACTCATGGCGGGCATCGCGCTGCTCTCGATCGTGGCTGCGGTGTTGCTGCTCAAAGAGTTCACGCTTGTGTGTTTCAACGATGCTTTCGCAGCCGTTGACGGCTGGCCTGTCTCGCTGATCGATTTGCTCATGATGGCGTTGGTCGTGCTTGTGACCGTCGCCGGGTTGCAAGCGGTCGGGCTGATTCTCGTGGTGGCTATGCTCATCATCCCGCCGGTGGCAGCACGGTTCTGGACCGACCGCGTAGGCGTGCTTGTACCACTCGCGGGAGGCTTTGGTGCCTTGAGCGGCTATCTCGGTTCGTCGGCGTCGGCGGTCTTGCCACAAGCTCCAGCGGGCTCGGTGATCGTGCTCACCGCGGGCGGGTTGTTCGCGATCAGTGCGACGGTGGCACCACGCCGGGGGATCATCGCAGCGGCGCACCGACACCTCAAACTGCGGGTCCGCATCGCGGGCGATCACCTGCTCGAAACCGCCTATGAGCACGGACTCAACAACGCTGGCGAGCTTGAACCCGGAGTACTTTCTGCGCTTGCCCGCAAGCGTGGATGGCCCCGTTGGCTGACGCCGATGGTCGGGTGGTCGCTGCGCACTCGCGGCCTGATCGCGGGCTTACGCGGGCACATGCGGGTGCTGCCCGCGGGGCTTGAACGCGGCGCCACGGTGAGCCGAAACCATCGGCTCTGGGAGCAGTACCTCATCAGCCATGCCGACATCGCGCCCAACCATGTGGACTGGTCGGTCGATCAGGTCGAGCATGTGCTCGATGATGACTTGATCGCGCAGCTCATCGCCGAGTTGCGCGCACGCGGCATCAGCGTTCCCGATGGCATAAGCGCAGGAGCCGACGCATGATGGGGCTGCGCATTGATCTCGATCTGTTCCCGCTGACGGCGGCGCTGCTCGCTGCGATCTCCTGCGGCTTGCTCGGAAACTTCCTCGTGCTCCGCCGACTGAGCCTCATGGGCGACGCCATCAGCCACAGCGTTCTCCCCGGGCTGGTCATCGCGTTCTTGCTGACCTCCTCACGAGCACCGATGGTCATGTTCATTGGCGCAGTCTGTGCGGGCATAGCGACGGTGGTGCTCGTCGAACTCGTCAAGCGGCTGGGCCGGGTCGAACCGGGCGCTGCGATGGGCGTGGTCTTTAGCGTGCTGTTTGCGTTCGGCGTACTGCTGCTCGAAAGCTCGGCTGTGCGGAGCATCGACCTCGATGCCGAGTGTGTGCTTCATGGCCAGCTCGAAACGCTCGTGTGGTATGCAGCGCCGCAGACGTTCGGCGATCTGTTGAACCCATCGACGCTTGAGGCGGTGCCGCCGCAGGTGGTCACGCTCTCGATCATGGCGTTGCTTTCGATCGGGTTCGTGGTCATGTTCTTCAAAGAGCTTCGGGTCGCAGCGTTTGATCCGGCGCTGGCCACCACGCTTGGGTTCAACGCCACCGGGCTGCATCTGGCGCTGATGCTGTTTGTTGCTGCTGCAACAGTGGCATCGTTCGAGGCGGTCGGGTCGATTCTCGTGATCGCGATGCTCATCTGCCCTGCTGCGACCGCCCGGCTGCTGACCGATCGGCTGCGTTCACAACTGATCGTCAGTGTCGTCGTCTCGATCGCAGGTAGTGTCGGGGGCTATCTCGCAGCAACCGCAATTCCCTCTGCTTTCAATAAGGACTCGGTCAACGCAGCGGGCATGATGGCGGTCATGCTAGGGTTCTTGCTCGTGCTCGCGGTGTTCGCTTCACCAAGTCATGGCTTAGTCGCCCGGCGATGGCGACTGCGAACCATGAGCAGATCCATCGCCCGCGACGATCTGCTCGCGATGCTCTACCGCGCAAACGAGAACGCTTCGAGTCGGTATCGAGAACCAGCGCCCGCGTGGCTTGTCCGCAAGCTCATCCGCGAAGGGCTTATCACCGAAACCGGCGATCGCATGTCGCTCACCAAGAGCGGACAGACCGAAGCCCAGCAAGTCGTTCGCAGCCACCGTCTCTGGGAAAGCTATCTCGCCGAGAGCGTCGGGATCGCGCCCGACCATGTGCATCAGACCGCCGAGGTGCTCGAACATCTCGATCTGCAACCCGACGCTATCGCCGTGTTTGATCCGCACGGCAAGCCCATCCCGCCGCCAACTGCCCCCTCCGATTCACCAAGTTAGTCCGCCGGGATGCGCACATCGAGCCACACCGGGAAGTGGTCGCTCGGAAACCGCGAGCCTTCGAGCCACAGGCTGCTCGGGTGTCGCCAGATGCCTGTGCGCAACGGCACAAGTCCCATCGAGGGCAACACGTAATCAACCCGCAACCCGAACTCGGAAGTGTCGTTCGGGGTGAGCGGGCCGTTCTCGCCCATCGTGTCGATGTCGGAGGTGGGCAGGCCCTCGCCGTTGATGTGCCGCGACGCGAGCAGCACGGTGCTCATGGGTTTCTTGTACGAACTCCCACGCTCGGGGTCGGCGTTGAGATCGCCCAAGATCACAAACGCGGCGCCGCGTTCGAGCCCGCCCGCTTGGTTGGTGTCGTCCACGATCCACGCAGCGCTCGAGACATAGTCCGCCCAGAAACGAATCTCGTCGTGGTTGCGTCGTTTGTTGCGTTGTTCGGGGCCATCAAACGCGGGCGGTGTCGGGTGGCTCGCGAGCACATGAAGCACCGTGCCATTGGGGAGCCGAACCGGGACGTCCCAATGGCTCTTGGACGAGAGCCGCGCGAACCGCAGCTCTTCGGCGCTGAACCAGCCTTCGTTTTCCTTGGTGCGCGGCAGGTGCGCACCGGGCATGTAGTCCCAAGGCAGTGTGCGAAACGTGCGCACTTTGTTGGTCTCTACAACGAGGCGTTCATCGACGAGCAGCGCCATGCCGTACTGACCCGGGAACGTACCGAAGCCCCAGCAGTCGTTGCCGTAGGCGCGGCCAGCCGCTGTCGATGGTCCGGGTGTTCCATCTGGATTGGTTGACGGCGGCGGGGGGAACTCCTTGACCACCTTGCCGTCGTTGTTGAGATCAAACCCGCTGGGCAGCCCGGTGTTGGTGGGCCACATGTACGCGACATAGCGGATGGGCTTGAGACCGGGCGCTTGGGGCACACTCAGGAACGAGTCCACGAAGCGTTGCGCATTGAGTCCGGGTTCGTCGCTTGAGTCGGGGCCGCCGGGCATGTCGTAGGTGATCTCGTTGAGCAGCAGGATGTTGGGCCGGAGGCGTTGGATGACCTCGGCGAGCGCCTTGACCCGCGGCTGCCCCGGATCAAGCAGATCGGCGGTGCGGACATCCCAGAGATTGAAGGTAGCGATCCGCAGTTCGACGCTCTGAGCCATTGTGGCCGAGGCTACCGAGCACCACACGAGCACGCTGAGGATTTGTTTGAGCATGTCTGATGCTACCCGGACCTCGCCGTTGGGGTGCGGGGGGGGCGGCTCGGGGAGGAGATCGAGGGGTACACTTAGACCCCTGCCCCGGTAGCTCAGTTGGATAGAGCAGCGGACTTCTAATCCGCAGGTCGGAGGTTCGAGTCCTCCCCGGGGCGTTTGCCGCCACGAGTCTGTGACGAGGGTGAGCGCTGGGCGTTAGTGCTGGGATCGGTCGCTGGCATCTCGGAGAATTTTCTTCTCCTTGTCGCTCAGGCTGCCCAGTCCGTGCTGGCTCACTTTATCGAGGACTCGATCGACCGCTTTCTGAGATGAGCGGGCTCTGCCGACCACGTTCTTGTTGGCTCCGCCGGCTCTGGATCTCGACTTGGATTTGGGTTTCCTTGGCCCTTTGGTCGAGTTGTTGAGCACGTCAAAGAAGTCCGTCAGCAGGTGGCTGTGGCGGATGAAGAAGTAGCCCGCAGCAGCCCCGCCGATGTGAGCCGCGTCGCCGCCTGCGTTGTTCCCCTGTATGAGCAGGTTGAACATCGCCATGGCGACATAGCCGTAGGCGAAGAGCTTCATCTTGAGCGGGATCGGCGGAAAGATGAGTTGAATGATCGCGTCGGGCGCGATGTACGCACACGCGATGATGACCCCGAACACACCCGCCGAGGCGCCGATCAATGGCGTTCGCGGGTCGCTCACGAGCAGCCCGGGCATGTTGAGACCCGTCGAGCCCAGCGCGTTGAGGATGACGTAGAGCAGCGCGCCGAAGATGCCGCAGATGAGGTAGAACGCGAGGTACTTTCGGCTCCCGAGATACTGCTCGACGGTTCGCCCAAAGATCCACAGCCCGAACATGTTGAGCGCGATGTGCCAGATGGTGTTGGGGTCGTGGAGAAACTGGAACGTGATCAGACGCCAGACCTGGAAGTTCAGGGTGACCGTGCCGTTGTGGACATAGAAGAAAGCTTCCGCAGATGAGAAGTGCCCGAACTGGTGGAGCACCGACCATCCGCCGCCACCAAACGGGCTTACCCGTCCGAACATCCCCAGCGCGATGACATGCACCGCGACGTTGATGATGATGAGCCAAGCGGTCACGCTCAGCCCTTTGGCTTGCGCCATCGGGCTCCTCTGTGGCGGTCGGCGTCTGGCATAGTCGCGGTCAGCAAGTCCCATGGGTTCGATCACTCTCTCTCGTGAGAAAAGAAGGTCAAGGGGTCTTTCGGCGTGATTTGGAAGCGTTCGCCAGCGTTTTCCGTTCCTTGGCACTCAGGGCGTCCATGCCCTCGGTGCTGATCTTCTCGAGAATCCGGTCCACTTCGAGTTCCTTGGCTTCTTGCTTCTCTTGGGCCTTGAGCTCTCGGCGCGAGGGCAGGTCCGCATCATTGTCCAGTTCACGCATCTGGGCCGACAGCGAGATCGGGTCCGCCTCGAACCGCATGACCCTCAGCTCTTGCCAGCAGATCAACCCGCCAAAGAGCCCGATGAAGGCCAGCGTTACGTTATTGGAAATCAGGCCGCCCGCGATCAGGATGACTGCGAAGGCCAGCCCGATGCGTGCCGCGATGGCCATGGCCTCGGAGCGATCGCGGTTTTTCCAGAGCAACGCATGGACCACCCGCCCGCCATCCATCGGGAACATCGCAATGAGCATATTGAACGCGAGCAGGAAGACATTGATCTGATGGGCTGCCAGCAGGAGCTGTTTGCCCATGACCCAGCCTCCCGCCATCGACGGGCTCATCATCGCCAGTTCGGGGTGCAGCGGGTTGAACAAGATCAGCGAGGCATCGCCCGTGGCGAGCAAGATCGCCAGCGCAAACACCGGCAGCAACGCGAGATTGACCGCGGGACCGGCTAAAGCGACTATCAGGTGGTCTTTCCAGTGCTCGGGGATCTGGCACATCGCAAGCCCGCCCAGAGGCCAGAGGATGATCTCGTCGGCGTCGCCGCCCACCTTGCGGGCTGCGAAACAGTGCCCGTACTCATGCAACAGCACCAGCCCCCAGAGCGAACCCATCCAGCCCAGAGTGATGGCGGTTGAAGTGTCGTTGAACAGCGACCAGATCACTCGTCCGAGCGTGAAGAGCACCAGCAGGATGTGGACTCGTACCCGGATGCCCCAGAGCGAGTAGAGGGGCAGGGCCCAGGTCATGGGGTTTTCACCGTCGCCGAAGACTCGGCGTAGGAAGCCGCTCGCGCCGGTACCCGCGTGGTCGTCGTAGGAGTTCGTCGAGTTTGAGTCACGCCAACTCACGGGCTTGGGGCTCCATCTACAAGGGCTGACGGGTCAAATGCAGCGTAGCGGGTTTGGGAGGTGAACAATCGCTGCGTGACAAACATCCCCCCCCCAACCACCAGTCCTCTCTCGTTCGAGATCAAGACACGATCCGTGTCCTCCAAGGCACGGGTCGGATGTGTCGCCACGCCGCACGGCTCGTTCCAGACGCCCGCGTTTATGACCGTCGGAACCAAGGGCACCGTCAAGGGGATCTACCCGGGCCTGCTCCGAGGCGTGGGGGCCGAGGTGCTCCTCGGCAATACCTACCACCTGCTCTTGCGTCCCGGTCCCGATACCGTCGAGGCTCTGGGCGGGCTGCACTCGATGATGGGCTGGAATGGTCCGATTCTGACCGATTCGGGCGGCTACCAGGCGTACTCGATGGCTGACATCAACGCGGTCGATCATGACGGCGTGACGTTCAAATCCGTGGTCGATGGCTCGATGATCCGCATGACCCCCGAATCCTCCATGAGCGTCCAGAATGCGCTCGGGGCTGACATCATCATGGCGTTCGATGACTGCCCGCCCTCGATTGATCCGAAGGCAGGCCCGGTGAATCAGACCCGGATCCGCCACGCCCAGCAACGTGACACCCGCAAACGCTCGGAATATGACCATCAGGCTCGGCTCGAACTGGCGAATGAACGCACTATTCGGTGGCTCGAACGCTGTGTGGAGGCCCATGCCAGGCCCCAAGAACAGGCTTTGTTCGGTATTGTTCAGGGCGGAACCGATCCGAAGTGGCGAGAATGGTGCGCCAAAGCGGTGACCGCGATTGATCTGCCGGGCTACGCGATCGGCGGGGTCGCGGTGGGGGAACTGACCGAGGACATCCGCCGGGTGACCGAGCAGACCGCTGCGCTGCTTCCCGAGTCCAAGCCCCGGTATCTGATGGGTGTGGGCTATGAGCACGACATCGTGGCAGCGGTCCGGGCGGGGGTGGACATGTTCGATTGCGTGCTGCCCACTCGGAACGGCCGCAATGCGAATGCGTTTACGCGGACGGGGCAGATTCGGCTGAGGAATGCCCGATTTGCGACGGATACCGGGCCTTTGGAGGCGGGGTGTGATTGTCCGGCGTGTGATCCGGGTCGTCACGGGGTGTTGAGTCCCGGAGGGGGCCCGATGAGCCGGGGGACGATCCGGCATTTGTTCATGGCTCAGGAGATGCTCGGGCCGATTCTGGTGAGCCTGCACAATCTCAGGCATTTCCAGAGGCTGATGACTGATCTGCGTGCGACCATCGCTTCGGACCGCTGGGAGGGACCCGGTGGGTTCTGGGAAAGATGGCCTGTTGCACGGGCGGACCCGGAGAGCGGGTCCGGGGCTCGTCGGCAGGCCACGAAAGGTTAGAGAGAGACGCCTAGAGTTGTCGCCCACCAGCGAGATGGCGATCTGCCCCGCGCGGTGGTTATCGCATACACCCTCGTGTGCTCTTGAGAGGATCTGTTGCTGTGAACAGTGTGCCCGCATTGACGATGCCCGTTTCTCCTGTACTGACGGTGGCGTTTGCGCCGTTGCATGAGCCTTTGTTTGAGCCGATGCAAGATCAGCCCGCTTCGGCAGGTCCTGCAGCCCGTGTTCCGGGGCAAGCCCCAGCTCAGGGCGCTCCTGCTGGACAGGCGGCTGCCGGTGGGACGGTGGTCCCCGGAGGAGGGGGTACTCCCGCAGCAACGGCGGCGCCTAAAGGCCCCGACATGATGTTCTTCATCTTGTTGAGTGTGTTTGCGTTCATGATTATCTCGATGATGATGAGCGGCCGAAAGCAGCGAAAGAAGACGGCACAGATGCTCTCGGGTCTTGCTCGTGGCGACACGGTGCAGACCAGCGGCGGGATCATCGCGGTGGTCGGGGAAGTCCGCGATGACGTGGTGACGCTCAAGATTGATGAAGCCAATCACACGAAGATGAAGGTGACCAAGGCTTCGATCTCTCGGATCGTCAAGTTGGCCCATGATCGTGATGGTGTGGACGCGAGCGAGCCATCAGAACCCGAAGCTGCCTGAGCGAGATGAGAACGAAGTCACGAGAGACTTCTCCGAAGACGACCCATTCCTATTAGCCCCCCAGCCCCCGGATGACCGGGGTGACAGGCGAGAAGAAGCGATGCGAAATCCCGGGTTGAAGTTGGCGTTTATTGGTGTGCTGCTGTTGTTGGCGGTGGTGACGATCACGCCTCCTTCGCAGAAGCTGCGATTGGGCAAGGATCTGGCCGGCGGCGTGAGCCTTGTATACACGGTTGAGATCAAGCCGGGCGAGAGCCATCGGCAGGTCCTCTCCGACGTGATCAGCGTGCTTAAAGACCGCGTCGATCCGAACAATCTTTACGATATTTCGATGGTGGCCCAGGGGCGTGACCGGATCGAGATCACGATGCCGTTGCCCGGTCAGCACGTCAAGGACGCGCGGGCGGTTTATGAGGACGCGCTCGAGGCGATTGATTCGAGGCGGCTGACGACCGATCAGATCGACGCAGCGATGCGGCTCGCAGGCGCCGATCGCGAGTTGGCGCTCGCGGATCTTGCGGGCACGGACGCAGGCCGCCAGCAGGAGTTGACGGATCTGGCGAACACCTACGACAACGCCCGCGAGGCCCGTCAGCTTCTCGAATCGACACAGGCCTCGGGGATTATTGATCCAAGCGACGACCGGGTGCTCGAGATGGCGAACCTCGCCGCGACTCAGGAGCTGGCGTACGACTCGGCGCGCGATGCGTTGGCTGGTGCGTCGCCTTCAGCGCAGAGAGTGCGGACCGCATTCGACCGGTCGTCCCGCGAGCAACGGCTCAAAATCAAATCGGGTTCGAGAGACGTCAAAACAATCCCGAGCCCCCGTGAGCTTGCGATCAAGGATCTGTACGAATCATTCCCGAACGAGAAGGACTTGATCGACGCGGCACTGGCGGCTTATGACTCGTACCATGAAGTGCGCACAACGCTGGACGATCCGTCGGATCTGATCCGAATGCTGCGATCTTCGGGCGTGCTCTCGTTCCGGATTACGGTTGATCCGAACACGCAGTCGGACGAATCGGCGTTGCGCGCCGAGTTTCGTGAGCGTGGCCCCGGGGGCACCCGGATCCGCGATCGTGACTGGTTCAAGATCAACCGGATCGAGAACTGGTACGACGACGTGTCGGGCTATGAGGCGTTGCAGGCGAACCCGTCCGGGTATTTCCGTGGTCGTGGGTACGTTGTCGAGGAGTGGGCGGGCGATTATTACATGCTCGCGTGGGACCGTCGGGGCGATCGGCTGTTGCAGGACGGCTCGTGGCAGGTCGCCAGCGCGTTCCAGGGATCGGATGAAATCGGTCGTCGAGCAATCAACTTTAGAATGGATGCGCGCGGTTCGGTGCTGCTCGGTCAGCTCACCGAGAACCACATCGAGGATTCGATGGCGGTGCTGCTCGACGATCAGGTGTATACCGCACCGAATTTGATCGGCCGGATTGCGAGTCAGGGCCAGATCACGGGCCAGTTCCCGCCCGAGGAGCTGAGTTACATCATCCGGGTGCTCAACTCGGGTGCGTTGCAGAGCAAGCTGTCATCGAGCCCGCTGAGCGAGAGCACGGTGGGTCCCGAGCTCGGGCTCGACAACCTTCGGCAGGGGCTCGCTGCTGGCGTGATCTCGCTGATCGTGGTTGGCGGGTTCATGATTTTGTATTATTTCCGGTGCGGGGTGATCGCGGTGATCGCGCTGGCGTGCAACGCTTTGCTCTTGGTGGGTGCGATGTCGGCGAACAGCGCGACGTTCAGCCTGCCGGGGATCGCGGGGATTATCCTGACGTTCGGGATGGCGGTGGATGCCAACGTGCTGATCTTTGAGCGGATACGCGAAGAGCTTCGAGCCGGGCAGGAAGTCAAAGCGGCGGTGCGTCTCGGGTTTAGCAAGGCGCTCTCGTCAATCGTTGACGGCAACGTGACGAACCTGATTATCACGGTCGTGCTGGCGAACCTGGGTACGCAGGAGATCAAGGGCTTTGCGATCACGCTGGGTGTGGGCGTGGTGACGACGATGTTCAGCGCGCTGGTGATCTCGCGGCTGATGTTCGCGGTGCTTGTCGATAACAACATGTGGCGGAACATCAAGATGCTGCCCTCGACGATCCCGGTGATCGAGAAGGTGCTCGAACCCAAGATCAACTGGCTCAAGCTCCGCGGGCTGTTCATGGTGACCTCGGCGTGCTTTGTCGGGCTTGGGCTGTTCATGGTGTACAGCCAGCGTGGTGAGATGCTCGACACCGAGTTTCGTGGCGGCACACAGGTCACGATTCAGTTCAAAGATGGCGCCGACGGCAACCCGATGACGCTCCCACGCCGCGAGGTGATGGATCGAGTGACCGCGGCGGCCGAGAGCTATGAGCCGGACGATATAATGCGGGATCTGGGCACGTCCGATGTGCTCCCGATCGATCCTGACTCCGATGGTGTGTCGAGCGATCTGTTCATGATTAAGACTACGATCACCAACACCCAAGCGGTGGTGGACGTGCTCGCGACGGTGTTCAGGGATGAGATTGATACCAGGCCGCCGCTGGAGTTTGACCAGACGGAGGTTGATGAGATCCGGCTTGCCCCTGTGTACCCGCTGTTGAGTGTGACGGGGGTGCTCGGGGAGGATATTGGGAGGCCGGGCGTTCGTGATAATGTTGCGGATTACTTTGGCGGCGTCGCGATTGTGCTTGAGAACATCAGTCCGCCGCGTTCACTCGATGAGCTCGAAACCCGGATCGAGAACCTTCGTTCGTCGCAGGATTACCAAGAGACGCTCAACCGCAAGTGGGAAGTTCGTGTGCTTGAGGGGAGCCCGTCTGCGGTAACCTCGGCGGTGCTGTTGGTCTTTGACGAGGGCGACCGGTATCAGGACAGCCAGCAGCGATGGGAACAGAACCTCGCGGCCAAGGAATGGGATCTGGTGCGGGTGGCACTGACGACGACGACGACGCTCGCGAGCGTGCAGTCGTTTAGTCCGGCGATCGCCGAGACGTTCCGCGCGCAGGCGTTGGTGTCGGTGACGCTTTCGCTGTTGCTTATTACGATCTATATCTGGGTACGGTTTGGTTCGGTTCGGTACTCGCTTGCGGCGATTGTGTGCCTGGTTCACGACGTGCTGATCTGTATCGGGCTGATCGCGTTGGCGGAGATTCTGTATCATTCTCCGACCACCGAGCCGATGGCGCGTGCGTTGTTGATCCTGCCGTTCAAGATCGACCTCAACCTGGTCGCGGCTCTCCTGACGATCATCGGGTATTCGCTCAATGACTCGATTATCGTGATGGACCGGATCCGTGAGAACCGTGGTCGGTTGCCGTTTGCTTCGGCGAAGGTGATTAATCTTTCGATCAACCAGACCATCAGCCGGACGGTGATTACGTCGGGCACGACTTTGCTTGCGCTGCTGATTCTGTACGTCTTTGGCGGCGAGGGTGTGCGAGGGTTTGCCTTTGCGATGCTCATCGGAGTGATGGTGGGGACGTATTCGTCAATCGCTATCGCGGCGCCGCTTGTGTGGAGCAATCGCAATCGCACCGACGATGCCGCGCCTGATTTCGAACAGGTGGTGAACGTGATCGACCCCGTGGAACCGGGTGCATGAGTGCGCGGCGGGGTCCAAGGCTGGTCGCGGGTATGGGGCTGCTGGTCGGGCTTTGGATCGCGGTGTACTGGTCATGGGAACCCACGACCAACCGTGTGACGTTGCACCGTGCGAGCCCGCCAGATGCGAACGAATCCGAGCCGCCAGAGCTTACTGACGTGAGGCTTCCGGTAGCAGAGGTGCCGGGGGTTGGTGGTTCGCCCGTGGTCGAGCTTATGCAGGGGCGACCGCCAGCCGGTGAGACATCCGCGGATGTTGCGAACGAACAAGACATCGAGCCGGTGGCGTTTGAGTACATCGTCAAGCGGGGCGATTCGTTCGAGTCGATCGCGCGTGAGTTTTTGGGTGACAGCGCTCTGTGGACGGTGCTGGCACGCGAGAATCCGTTTGTGAGTCCCGAGCGGTTGTCGCCGGGCGCGGTGCTACGGGTGCCGACGACGCGTGATGTCAAGGTTGAGCCTTCGATGCCGGTGAGCGTGCCGCGCGACGCGGAGTATGTGGTGGCTTCGGGCGATACGTTGAGCGGGATCAGCGAGCGAGTCTACGGCACGGCGGCGCACACCGACGCGCTGTTTCGTGCGAACCGCGATCGGCTCGCGAGCCCGAATGCGTTGAAGGTTGGGCAGGTGCTTGTGATTCCGCCGATCGAATCGTTCGCTGCCAGTGGAGACCAGTGATGAGCGACCAAAGAGATCCAGTGTGTTACATCGTCACCGGCGGTGCCGGGTTCATCGGCTCCAACTTGTGCGCACACCTCGCACGCCTCGAACCCGAGGCCCACATCGTGGTGGTCGATGATTGTTCGAGCGGGAGCTTCGAGAATCTTGTGTTGGCGCATGAGCGTGCGGGCATCGAGCCGTTCGCGGGTGAGATGGTCGCGATGACCTCGGCGGAAGTCGAGTGGGCGTGGCTCATCACCGAGACGAGGCCGCGAGCGATCTTCCATCTCGGTGCGCAGACCGATACCACGGTGGCCGACGAACGGGCGATGCTCGAACGCAACGTCAATGGCTTCTCCGAGATGCTCGAACTCTCCAACGACGCCCAGATCCCGCTGGTGTATGCGTCGAGTGCTGCAACATATGGATCGCCAAAGATCGCACTCGATCGCCGGGCGTTCAAAGAAGAACACGCGGGCCGACCCAACAACGTCTACGGCTTTAGCAAGTGGCTCATGGAATGCGAGCATCGCCGGTTTGCTAAACACATCGTTGAGAGCGGCGGGCCGACGCCACGAGTCGTGGGGCTGCGGTACTTCAATGTCTTCGGTCCCGGCGAAGGACACAAGGGGTCGATGGCGTCGATGGTCTTTCAACTCGCACGCCAACTGCTCGATGGGCACTCGCCCCGGCTCTTTACCGACGGCGAGCAGGCACGCGATCAGGTCTTCGTCGATGATGTAGTCGCCTGCACGCTTGCGGGTGCGGGGATCGGCAGCGGGCGGGTGCCGACTCCGGGCATCTACAATTGCGGCAGCGGTGAATCAACGCCGTTCAACCGTATCGTTGAGGCGCTCCGCGACGCACTCGAAATCCCAAGTGGACGACAAGAAGTCGAATATTTTGAGATGCCCGATACGGTCCGTGCGTTCTATCAGGACTTTACCAAGGCGGATATCTCGGCGACGGCCGCTGGCCTTGGGTGGTCTCCCAAGACCACGCCTGCCCAGGGCATGGCGATCTACGCGAGGTGGCTTGTTGAGCAGCGGTGATCGAGGCGGGGGAGGTGGGGGAGGTGGTGGTGTGCGAGCGGGCGCGGGCGTGGGTTCGCACGGACTGGCTCTCTGCGGTTCATGGTGGTAAGCTGAGCGCTCACGATGGCACACAAGGTGATGGTTATATGTGATGGAGGTCTCGCGTCGCTGGTCGCGTTGGCGATCGCTGCCGAGGAAACCGTCGCGGTGGGTTCTGTGAACGACACGAACCAAGACTCGCGACGGGTCGATGGGGTCGCAGCGGTTCGCAGCCGGAGCTGGCAATCGACGTGCGAGGCGCAGATGCGAGCGGTCGAGCTGCAGACGCAGGCTCTGGGCGTGCCGCTCGTGGGGGGCGTGTTGAGCCCGATCGCGGACGATGCCGATCCATCACGGGGCGAGTCGGCGACGATGGAGCTGGTGAACGCGGCGTATTTCGCGCTGCGTGGAGGCTGCTCAAAGCTCGTGTGGCCGATTCAGGTTGATCGCGGGCAGGGCGAGCGAGAGGCGTTCGATCAGGCTGCGGAAGTGTGCGATCGTGCGTTGTTGGTGAGCCGGCTCGTGCTGCTCGACGCGGTGGGCGCTGAGGTTCCCGAGGTGACGATCACGACGCCGATGGTGGATCTGGACGACGATCAAGTCGCCGAGATGGCGGTTGATCTGGCGGTCCCGATGCCCACGCTGTGGTGGTGGTCGAGCAAGCTCGCGGGCGAACGCGCGAGCTATGAGCGTACTCGGTGGCTGGCGGCGCTCGAAGCTGCGGGCTGTTCGATGCTTAAGAGTTGATGCTCGCATCAGGGCGTCAAGATCCCCCTCGCTGATACTCGGGGCTCGTCAAGACTTGTCATTTCGCTGCGTTGAAGGTACTCCGACGCGGAAGTGTTTACCGTCTGCGTCGCATTGCGGTGAGGCCGCCGAGGGTCGCGAGGATCGCGATGCTCCCGGGTGTGGGCACGATGTTGGGCGGCGTTGAGCTGTCGTCGGAAGGCACGCTGTTCTCGACATCCTCGGTGGGGAACGGGGGTTCGCCTGTAGATGTGGGCTGGCCGCCGCCACCGCCGCCACCACCACCGCCGCCGCTGATTCCCGAGGGGTTGCCAAAGTTGAGCGGTTTGTTGTACGCGGCCTCAAGAATCTTCGCGGTCTGCACCGGCGGCTCGATCACAATCGAGATGTCGTCGATGAGCTGAACGGTGGCGGGTTCGTCGTTAGAACCCAGCGCCCGGCTCGATAGCACGATGGATTCGCCATCATTGACGACCACGTCGTGAAGGCTGATGGGGATCACCATGCCAGCCTCGCCCATCGAGCGGAGGTCGCTTGAGCTGACGCGGGCTCGGTGAAGCTCGGTGAACGTGCCGTCGGCGGAACGTTTGGCGACGACGAACTCGACGGATTCGATCGAGCCTTGGTTGGCGCCTTTGGGAGTTTGGATGCGGACCTTGCCGTCGATGTCGATGCTGGTGCCGTCACCTGCTGGGTTGTTCCAGCCGATCCACGGCGCGGTGCCGTCGGAATCCAGAGTCATGCCCGATCGGCTAAAGACGGGTTGATCGCCGAGCGACCAGTTGCCGCTGGCGGGGTTGTCGCCGCCTGACCAGCTCAGAGGTTTGACAGCATCATTGGCGTACCACGCATCGCCCGAGCGAGCGTCCACGACGCCGTACTGCCAGACGGTCCCCTTGGGACCGGTCTCGGTATCGGTTTGCCAATCGACGTAACGGTTCCATAGACCAAAGTCGACGAACTGTGCGGCTGCGGGCGACGCAGCGCCCACAAGCCCCCCCAAGATTGCTAACACGCACAAAGTATCTCGTCTCATGGCAGAGCCCTTTCGGCTCTCCCCTTCTCCACTCTCTGTCCGGAGCCCGATGCTCCATAGAAAGCCTGCCATCGCTTTCGATGGTTTGCCATGTAATGTGCCATGTAACATGCAGCGTTATGGTGGAACCGAACGCCTATGCCGTGCGTAAGGCGTAGTCCGATTGTGTGCTATCGGGCGTCCGAGAACGTGCGGCTCAGTCGTCGCGAGGTTTGCTTCTGAGCACATTCATCCCGGAGATGATGTTCTGGACCACCGAGATCCCGACGATGATGAGCATGATCAGCGAACGGTTGTTGACCACGAAGAACAGGACCGCTCCGACCGCGAGCCAGCCGAAGGCACCGGCGAAATACCTCACCTTCAAGGGTGGCAGGTGCGAGAGCATGATCGCGCCGACGATCACCGCGCTGACCCAGACATCCGAAGGCCGCCACATGAAGAACCAGAACGCGGCGTAGGCCCCGATCCAGAGGGCGGTGTGGACAAGGCGGGTCTTGAGCGGCGTGTCGATCATGGCTTTGTGCCTCGGGCGGGTATGGGTGCGAATAGGGTCAGCAGTTCTTTGAGCGTACCCGAGAAGTTGGCAGCGGATGCGGGCTTAGACTGTGGGGCTATGAATACCGCCTGCACATCGTCGCTCAACGTCCGTTCTGGTCAAGTCACACGCTGGTCGAGGACGCTGATCCCGACGCTCCGCGAAGCTCCTGCGGACGCGGTGGTGCCGAGCCACAAGCTGATGATCCGCGCCGGGCTCCTGCGACAGGTCGCAGCCGGGGTGTACGACTACCTCCCGCTGGGCTGGCGTGTGATCTCGAAGGTCTCGCAGATCATCCGCGAGGAGATGAACGCAGCGGGCGCAGCTGAGATCTTTCTGCCCGTGCTCGTGCCGATGGATCTCTACAAGAACACCAAACGCGACGAGGCGTATGGCGACCTGCTCTTCCAGCTCGAAGACCGTCACGGCCGAAAGACCGCGCTCGGGCCGACGCACGAAGAAACCATCACCGAGATGTGCAAAAATGCGATCACCAGCTACAAGCAGTTCCCGCTGACTCTCTACCAGATCCAGACGAAGTTCCGCGATGAGTTTCGCCCCCGCGCCGGGCTGCTCAGGGGGCGAGAGTTTCTGATGAAGGATGCGTACTCGTTTCATCTGACCGAGGAGGGCGAGGGTTCGCTCAGCGAAACATACGACCGGCTCTATCAGGCGTATGTCAATGTGTTCAAACGGTGCGGGCTCGATTGCACGGTCGTCGAAGCCGAGAGCGGCCCGATCGGTGGCTCGGCGAGCCACGAGTTTATGGTCAACGCCGAGACGGGCGAGGACACGATCCTGATCTGCGAAACAAGCGGGTATGCGGCGAACGTCGAAAAATGCGAGATCGGCGAGCGGGCGTGGTCGTTTACTCCGCACACGACGCCGATGACCGATCAGCACACGCCGGGGATGCCCGGGATCGACAAGGTCGCGGGGCACCTCGGGGTCGAGGCCTCGGGCATGCTCAAGAGCGTGGTGCTTGCGAACACCGATGATGGCGAACGCCGATGGGTGATCGCGGTCGTGCGCGGCGATCACGACGTGAACATCGGCAAGGTCCGCGACGCGGTGGGCTTTGCGGTGGATCTTGGCGATGAGAAAGAAGCCAAGGCTGCCGGGTTTGTGATCGGGTACATCAGTCCGAAGATGGTCACGAGTGTTGCGAACACGACGCTGTTGATGGATCCCGACGCGACAACCGGGCTCCATGACGGCGTCTGGGCGACGGGTGCGGACACCAAGGATCATCACGTCACCGGGTTTGACTGGACGCGGGATCTGGGCACGCCCGTGCCGATCGATCAGGTCGCGACCGAGTTTGGGAGTTGCGGTTCAGTTCGTGTGGCCGACGTTCGCAACGCGATGCCGGGCGATCCTTCGCCGCGGGCCGTGGGCTCGAAGCTGATAGCGCGCCGGGGCATCGAGGTGGCGCACATCTTCAAGCTGGGCACGAAGTATTCGGAGGCGTTCGAGTTTGCGGTCATGGACAAAACCCAGCAGCGTCAGCCCGTCACGATGGGATGTTATGGCCTTGGCGTGAGTCGAACCGTGGCCGCAGCGATCGAACAGAACCACGACGACGGGGGCATCCGCTGGCCCATGGGGCTTGCGCCGTACCACGTGTTGATCGTGCTCATGAAACCCGATGACGACGAGCACCGGGCGCACGCCGAGCGTTTGGCGTCGGAGCTTGCAACTGCGGGCGTCGATGTGCTGCTCGACGATCGCGCTGAGCGTCCGGGGGTCAAGTTTAAGGACGGCGACCTGATCGGTTTGCCCATTCGGCTGACGATCGGGGCCAAGGCGTTGGCTGAGGAATCGGTCGAATACAAACTCCGGCGTGACGAAGGCAAGGGCGAGCTGGTGCTGTTGAACGAGGTAGTGGCGAAGTGTGTCGCCGAGGTCGAGCGCGGCCTAGCTGCGAATCTTTGATCGACCATATGCGTATCACTCGCGCCGAATCACACGCCGATCTCGAAGAGGTCCGCCGCCTGTGGCGTGTGTATCAGGACGGGCTCGATGAGAGCCTCGAACGCCAGGGCTTTGCTGCCGAGATGGCAGGCTTGCCGGGTGTGTACGCGCCGCCGCGTGGTGTGTTGTTACTCGCGTGGGATGACGGATTGGAAGACGCCAAGCGAGCCGTCGGCACCGCCGCGATGAGGCCGATGGAGGCACAAGGCGAGTGCGAACTCAAACGCATGGTGGTGCTGCCCGAGGCTCGTGGGATGGGCGCGGGTCGCGCGTTGCTCGAAGCGATCATCGAGCATGCCGAGGGGATGTATTCGGTCATCAAGCTCGACACGTCGGCGCGGTGGGAGGCTGCCAACACGCTCTACCGCTCGTGTGGCTTTACCGAGTGCGCACGCTACAACGACGATCCCGACCCGGACACGGTGTTCATGGAGCGGCGGTTGTAAGTCAGGCACATGTTGCGGCGGGACAGGATCTCGCTTGTCTACAACATTCTCACAACGCCGACTCGATGATCCCTCGGCATTCGCCGAAGCCGATGCGCCGGAAGCCTTCGCGTTCGCAGTAGCCGCGAAGAATGATCTCGTCGCCGTCGCCGAGGAACTTGCGTTCCTCGCCCGTGGGCAGTTTGATGGGCGTGCGCTGCGTGCCGGGCACGGGGTTGTCCTTGTCGCCGTCCCAGGTCAGCTCCAACATGCAGCCCCGGTTCTCGCGGCTGGGGCCCGAGATCGTTCCCGATCCGAGCAGGTCGCCCGGTTGCATGTTGCAGCCGTTGGACGCATGGTGCGTGAGCATCTGCGCAATCGTCCAATACATATCCTTGAACGATCCTGTGCTAAGCCGAACCGGGTCCATGCCTTGATCGCGCATTTGCTTTGAGCTGAGGAGCACTTCGAGCGTGATGTCGATCCCGCCTTGGGCTTGGTCGTGTGCATCGAGCAAGTGGGGCAGGGGCTTTGGGTCGCCCTCGGGCCGAGTCATCGAGGGGCAACGGAACGGCGCGAGCGCTTCCATTGTGACAAGGCAAGGACTGACACTCGTGGCGAAGTTCTTGGCGAGGAACGGGCCGAGCGGGACGTATTCCCACTTCTGCATGTCGCGCGCCGACCAGTCGTTGAGCAGGCACATCCCCAGGATGTGGTCCTCGGCCTCGCCGATCGGGATCGGTTGGCCCAGATCGTTGCCGCGCCCGACGACGGTGCCCAGTTCGAGCTCGTAGTCGAGCAGCTTGCAGGGACCAAAGCTCGGTGCTTGGCCTTCGCCCGCGGGCGAAAGCTGGCCGCTGGGCCGACGGATGGGCGTGCCGCTGGGAACGACGGATGAGGCTCTGCCGTGATAGCCGACGGGGATCCACTTGTAGTTGGGCAGCAGCGGGTTGTCGGGCCTGAACATCGTGCCCACGTTGGTCGCGTGATGCACCGAGGCGTAGAAGTCGGTGTAGTCCTGGCAATCGAACGCGGGCAGCAGATTGACTTCAGCGATTGGCAGCAGCACATGCTCGGCGATCTCGTGGTCCTTGAGTTCGCTATTGGAAGTCGAGAGCAACGAAACGAGTCTGGCTCGGAACTTGGCGCGATCGGCTTGGGCAAGCGTGCTGTAGATCTCGTCGATCATGAGCACTTCGAGGAGTTCTGCGTCGAAGATGCCGTCGAAGAAGCCTTCTTGTGCAACGACGTCGAGGATCAGGACTTGGTCACCGATGGCGACGACCGAGACGACAAAGCCGTCTTCTTCCGCGCTGTCTTCATCATCGGTCAGGATGAGCCTTGCGAAGGGCAGGTTCTGGATCGGGAAGTCCGTGGCCGGGTCGTTGGCACTCTCGATCCAGCTCTGGAGTTTGGGGTCGTGCGTATCGTCGATTTGGTAAGGCATGGTAACTCTCCGGTTCAGGTCTGCTCCCCCGCCGGTGACGAGGGAGGTGAAATGGCATGGTCGTCTCACCCTGATGGTACGGGCGGATCGGGCTCGTCGCGTTCAACGTGTCGATTGGGGTTCGCTGGCGGCGTGGGACGGCGGAGCGTCAGTGAAAACACCACGAGCGGCAAGAGGCAAGCCGCGAAAATCACCAGCACCGGCGTAAAGCTGTCGCCCGACCATGTGTACGCGAGCCCCGCGAGCAGCGGCCCTGCGCCCGTGCCCGCCACACCGATCGAGGACACCGTCCCACGGATGCTGCCGTGATGGGTTCGACCAAAGTACCGAGCGATCGTCGGCAGCGCAACGCCCACGATCGCCGCCTGGCCCACGCCGAAGATGGCCAAGCCCGTGCCCATGAGCAAAATCGCGTGCTCGCCCGTGCCCCGTGCCGCGAGCATGCAGGTGAGCGTGGCGAGCGCGACGACGACATTGCCCACCGCGAGCAGCGGGGCCGCGCGGAACCGATCCACGAGCCAGCCGACGATCAGCGTGCTTACGCCAAACGCGATAGGCCACGGCTGGATCGCCAGCGCGGCTTGCTTGGGCGTGCCTTCGAGCCCGGCGGTTTGGAGCATGGGCCCCATGTGAAAGATCAACGCCGTGCCGATGAGCCCGCTGGTCAGCAGCGTCATCGTGCACACCCAGAAGGCCCTCGTCGCGAGCGCTTGCTTGAGCGTGAACGCTGGGTCGCCCTCGGGCGGCTGGCCGCCGTGCAACACGTCGTGCGTTGCGTGAGGCTCGGGATCACCATCGAGTTGCTGGCCGAGGTCTTCGGGCCGATTGCGAAAGACGGTGAGCACCGACACCCATGTCAGCACGAGCACCATGCCCGCGAGGATCAGCAGCGCGACCCGCCAGCCCATCTCGTCGATCATCCAAGCCGTCGGCTGGGGCAGCAACGCCGAAGCCGCGGCGAACCCGCCGACCGAAAGCACCGAGTGCGCCATCCCGAGCCGACGCTCGTACCACATCGCGATCGTGTGCCCCGAGAGCATCGACAGCGCGCCCTGGCCCAGACACCGGATCAGAAAGAACCCGAGCCCGAGCATCACGATGTTGCTTGCGGTGCTCAGGAACACGAGCGAAAGCGCAAAGCCGAGCGACACAGCGGCCGTGACGAGTCGCAATCCGTGGCGATCGGCCATGCGTCCGATCCACGGCACGGGCAGCGCGGCGAGCAGCGTGCCCACGGTGTACGCAAGGCTCAGCTGCGTGACGCTCAAGCCCAGCGCTTCGCGATAGCTCGAGTTGAACAGCGACACGAGGACAGTCTGTCCGGGCATCGTCGCCGCAGCCATCAAGACCGCGACGCCCAGCATGACCGGGCCGTAGAACTTTTTAGGCGGCGCAGCCATGCGTTAGAGCAGCCCGAGCAAGCGCAGGTCGTCGACGGGTTCCTCGAAGCTGCACGAGCCATACGACACCGCGAACGTCTCGCGGCTGCGCGCAAGATCCACCACGCTCACCGAATGCTCCCGCCACGTCGCGTGCTCATCATCAAACGTAAACGCCCCGGGATCAGTCTCATCGAGCAGCGTGACCGTATCGTCCATCGAGAGCCGGGCGTACCGCACGAGCGCCGCGGCCATAAACACGTTGATGAACCCGTGCATGACGCCGCGCGGGGCGTTGTCTTCATAGCTCAGCGGATGTTCGGCGCGCACCGGATGATGCAAGCCCGCGGTGGCTTTGAAGCTCACGCCGCCCATCGAGCACGAATGGATGAACGAGGCGATGGTTTTGCTCGCAGGGATCGCTTCGGGCGTGATGCCCCCGCAGCGGATCTTGGCGCACGCCCCGCCTTGAGCCGCTTCGCCCGCGATCGCCGCGATCATGCCCCGCACGTCTTGGTCAGTCGGCAGCTCGAAGTACGGCATGAGCCCTTCGGGGATGATCTCCATCAGTTCGTCGATCTGTGCGCTCGACGAGACTTTCACCTCGATCGCATCGACCTGTGCCAGGCCGTGGTCTTCTTCGCTGTGGTGGCGCTCGAAAGCCTCGATAGCTTCGAGAGTCTCGTCCATGGGCACGTCGGCGACGACGCTCAGCCGCCACGGCTCGCCCACGCCCATCATCTCTGGGTACCCACTGGTTCCCGCGGTCCCGGGCATGAGCATCCGGGCGTGACCGCTGAGTTCTTCGAGCCGGCTGGCCGTGACGATCATCCGCCCGAGCATCGAGGCATGTTCGGCGTGCTGATACCGGGCGTAGCGTTCGACCGCGTCGCTCATCTCGAGCTTGGCGGGCGGGAACAGGCCCGCGTAGTCGATGAGATCGGCGGTGAGTGTGGTGATCGCGCGCGAGGGCGCGGTGCTTGGTGATTCGGAGGGCGAGTTGGCTGGCATAGTCGGAGCGTATGCCGGGCTCGATGGGTTCACCAAGACTCTCACCACAGAGAGCAAGCAGAGCCACGGTTCCGACGAACCGCGAGAGTGAGGGAGCGGGCCCTTCGGGCTTTATTGTTCAGCCGTGAACGCGAGCGAGGGGCCCTTCGGGCTGTATTGATATATCTTGAATGCGTGACCGGGGCCCTTCGGGCTGTATTGATAACACTTGAATGCATGATCGAGGGTCTTTATAACTTACGTTGAGCATCGCATGTCTCGATAACGAGCCCCGAGCGGAAGCTCGGAGGTCTTTATAACTTGAGCTGTGCATCACGCGTCTTCATAACAAGCCCCGAGTGTCAGCGAGGGGGTCTTTATAACTTAGATTGAGCCGCGCACTGCTCTTGCGCGTGTACGCACTGCTCCATCAAAGGGCTTCAACGGAGCATCAAAGCAACGCACTGCTCTTGTGCGTGTACGCACTGCTCCATCAAAGGGCTTTGACAGAGCATCAAAGCAACGCACTGCTCCATCAAAGCCCTTTGACAGAGCATCAAAGCAACGCGCGGCTCCATCAAAGCCCTTTGACAGAGCATCAAAGGTCTTCACCGGAACATCGAAAGCGTGCAAGAGAACGTCGCAGGGAGGTTATCGAAGGTTACAGGGCGTTGCGAGCGCAAGAAGTGCTTATAAGAACACAGGCCCGGCGCGAGAGCCACCGGACAAGACCCCCTCGCTGACACTCGGGGCTTGTAAAGAACGCCGGAAGACCGCTCCCTGACGGTCGCGGCTCGTCCAGAACCGTGTCGCGGCTCGTAGAAAAAGCCCGAAGGGCCCCGAGCTGACACGCGGGGCTTGTAAAAACAGCCCGAAGGGCCGCTTGCTCAGCTCCCCGCCTTGCGGATCACCGCGACGACGTCTTCCACCGGAAGCACGAACAGCCGGTTGTCACCCTCAAAGTCCACCGGGATCGCGTTCTTCGGGTTGAACAGCACACGGTCGTACTGCTCGATCGGATAGTCATCATCCGCGGCGATCTGGGCCGACACCGCGACGATCCGGCCGCGGGATCTCGATGTTGTCGGGCAGATGGATGCCGCTCTTGGTCTGCTTCTTGTCCTCGTCCTTGCGCACGAGCACCCGCTCGCCCAGAGGCTCGACGGTTTCGAGGACTTTCGCAGCGGCAGCGGTCTTCTTGGGGGCAGGCATGCGAGGATCCTAGGAGAGCATTGCGATCAGCGAAGCCAGCGCGATCGGGTACGCGATCAGCTCCTGCTCAAAGACACGAGCAGCCAGAGTCTCGGGGGTGTCATCGGCCTGAATCAGACACGTCCGCTGGAGGAGCACACGCCCGGTGTCGTAGTGCGAGTCGCACAGGTGCACCGTGCAGCCGCTGACCGTGAGCCCTTGGTTCTTGGCGGCTTGGAGAACAGCCTCGTGGACCCGCTGCCCGTGCATTCCCTTGCCCCCAAAGCCCGGCAGCAGAGCCGGGTGGATGTTGACGATCTTGCCCGCGAGCGACTCGGGCACGGGCACCCTGCGCAGATAGCCCGCGAGGACCACCAGGTCGATGTCGTGGGCTTCCACCAGCGCCAGCAGCTCTGTTTCGGTGAGTTCGCGGGCGATGATGGTCGTAGCGATGCCCGAATCGCGGGCGATGAGCTCGGCTTTGCACGCCTTGGAGGCGACGACCAGCTCGATCGAGGCGGGCAGGTCGGGCGCGCGGTCGATGAGATTGGCGAGGGAACGCCCGGTGCCCGAAACAAAGACCGCGAGGCGGGCTGGTACAGCAGGAACATGTGGTGGGAGTGCCAAGAACCAGCCTAGGAGATCAGCTTGGCGGCTGATTCAAGGTCGGGCTTGATGGGAAAGAGCTTGTCGAGCCGGGAGATCTTGAGCACCTCGGTGAGCTGATCGCTCAAGCCAAAGACCACGAGCTTGCCGCCGCCCTTTTTGGCTTGTTGGTACAGGTTGACGAGGGCTCCGATCCCCGCTGAGGCCATAAAGCTCACCTCGGACATATCTACCGCGACCCGCCAGCCCGAGAGCTGGGCGGCCTCGGCGATCTCGGTCGTCACAATGCCCGCCTCACGCTCGGTGAGCTTGGGTGAGAGCACCCGGGCAATCAAGCCCCGGCCCATCGGATCCAGATTGACAAAGGAAGATTCGCTCACGACGCGCCCAGTGTAACCCATCGGGCGGGTTCGTGGAGTGAGAGAGAAAGAGAGCTTGTGGCGCTGGAAGACACATTCACTCCCAAAGGGGTAGCGAGGGGTCTGCGGGGTGGTTAGTCTCCGCTTGCATTGGCATGAATCGTGCGAGCGGGCGTTGACCCGCAGCTGCGGTCGAGGTGTGCCCTGCGGGAGTTGCTGTTGCGGCGTGTGGACCAAGTCGGATTCGCCTCGGTGTTGACCGCTCTTGCGGGCCTGTGTGTCGGTGTGTCCTCTGCGAGGGCACAGTCCGCTGCTGCTCCCAGCCAAGACCCGGTGGCTCAGTTCGTCACTCAGGGGGTCAAGTCGTCGGCGGTCAACGGCGGGCTGGGGATGTCCTCGGACGTGGCAACGCTGTGGACGAGCAGCGCCCGCGGCAAGATCGTTCAACGGGTCGTGCTCGAAGGAGCGGTACATCTGGAGATCGGTGGGACTTCGTTCGACGCGGCTCGGGCGGTGCTGTGGATCGCTCAGGTGGGCAACTCGGCAGGCGGCTCACAGACGCGGCAGGTGTTCGCGTATCTCGAAGACGTGGGCTCGCGGCAAGGCCCGCCGGGCTCCTCGGCCAAGACGCTGACCGTCAGCGGCGTGGTCACCGGGAAGGTTCGGCTCACGTCGGGAGTGGTCCGCCAGCGCACAGAGGTGCCCACACGAAACGAAGACTGGCCCGCACTCGTCGAGCGGGGCAATGCGGCGCTGGGCGAGTTCTATGCGCCCACGGATACGGAACAACCTCAGGCGCGCCCGCGCCGGGCGTTTAGCCGAACGGGTCGTTCGCCTGCGCGTTGGCCCGAGCCGTTGCTCGAAGTTCAGCTTGCACTCAATGAGCCGGAAGCATCGGACGATGGTGCAGGCGGGGCAGCGGTTTCCGCGCCTCGACGCGGTCGCACTCCTTCTACACGGGTGACGCGTGGGCCTCGGGCCGATCAGACCGATCGGGCGAATCGGGCGGATCGGGCGGGCGGCGTGGTTCGTGACGCCGAGACGAGTACCGAAGCCGCTGTGCCCGCGGACGACGGCCAGCGAGTGGCTTCGGAGAACACCGGGCAGAGGAACACCGGCGAGATGGCGCCGACCGATGGGCGTGTGAGCGGGGCTGTTGGTGGGAACATCACGCCAATGGAGCCGGGCGGATCGACGGATGGTGTGCGCACAGGCGGCGTCTGGCCGCCGAGGACTGGTGGCTCAGCGTCTGTTCCCGATGCAAGGTTGCGTGGCGAGAGAACGTCCAAGGGCGGCAGGGTGCTGCCCGAATCGACTTCGGATCTTGGTACGGTGATGCTGCCGGGTGAGGGCCAGATGATTTCGGCGGGCGTGCTGACATTCTCGGCGGAAGACATCGCGATCGTGGGCAGCCAGAACGAGGGCGACGAGCGCACAATCCTGCTCAGCGGCGGGGTCGGGCTCGAACTCAGCGGCTCGCGCGGCAAGCAGGGCATGACCATGACCGCTCAGCGCGGGGTGGTGTTCCTGACTCCCGGCGCACTTGCGGACCTGGGCACCGCGTCGCGTGATGACGTGCTGGGGATCTATCTCGAAGGTGAAGCGGTGATGCAGGACACCCGCTCGACGCAGCGCGGGAGCCGGTTGTATTTCGATGTGGCAGCGGATCGGGCGTTGGTGCTCGATGGCGTGATGAGCACGCGGGATCCGCGAACGGGCACGCCGCTGTATTTGCGTGCAAAGTCGATCCGCCGCGAGGGCGAGCGGCAGTTTGTCGCCGAGCGTGCGACGATCGCGAACACGAGCTTCGCCAAGCCGCACGTTTCGATTGGTGCGCGCAAGGTGACGATCGAGCAGTATCAGCTTGAGGTCGATGGCAAGATCGTGACGGGCAACCGGGTAGATGCACGCCACCTGACACTCGACGTTGCATCGGTGCCGGTGCTGTGGTTCCCGCGTTGGGTGGGCGATCCCGAGCGGGTGCCGTTGCGTGGGCTTTCGTTCCAATCGAGCAACTCCGAGGGCTTTGCGATCAAGACGACGTGGGATGCCTGGGTGCTCGCGGGGATCGAGCCGCCTCAAGGGGTTCAGGCGGAGCTGCTCGTTGATATCTATCAGAAGCGCGGGCTTGGGATCGGTGGGCTCGTCAACTGGAAACGCCCGACGTTTGAGGGCGAGGTCTTTGGGTATCTGTTGCCCAACGATAATGGCGTGGACGATCTTCGCAATGGCGAGGAGTTCGATCAAGATGGTCGGCTGCGCGGGACGATCATCGCTGAGAACCGCTGGGACATCGACGACAACTGGACGCTTCGGCTCGAAGGCACCCACATCAGCGATCAGCGGTTGCTCGAATCGGTGTTCGATAGCGACTTTCGTGATCGTCGTGAGCTGACGACACGGGGGCTGCTGACCAGACGCGGTGAGCAGTCGCTGTTCGAGGCGGAGCTGGCGAATAACTTCGATGACTTTCTGAGCAATGAATACCTGCTGCTGAGCAAGGGCTATTCGGTGGATCGGCTGCCCGAGATTCGCTTTACGCGGCTCAATACGGACCCGCTTGGGGATTGGGCGCCGGGGCTGCTCACGTACAACGCGGAGGTGCGCGCGGGTCAACTCGGGCTCAACTTTGATGACGTGCGTGCATCCGAACGTGGGCTGACTCGTTCGTTTGAGTCGATGTCGCTCTTTGGGATTTCGCCGGAGACATCGGTGGGTGATCGCTTGCGCAGCGAGGGGTTGAACGAGCGTTCGGTGTGGCGGTTTGACTCGCGCCACGAGCTTGCGATGCCGCTGACGTTTGGCGAGGACGACGGGTTCCACGTCACGCCGTTCGTGGTGGGCAGGCTGACCGCTTATGACTCAGGCTTTAGTGGGTTCAGCCCGAGCGAGGAGGATCACACGCGGCTCTGGGGCGCTGCGGGTGTTCGCCTCGCGACGACGCTGAGCCGGGTGGATGATTCGATCGAGAGCCGAACGTTTGATCTGCATCGGGTTCGGCACGTGATCGAGCCGGGCATCACGCTGTGGCACGCGGGGAGTTCGATCGATCGTGTGAACCTGCCGGTGTATGACGAGGATGTGGAGTCGCTCGTCGAGGGGACGATGGTTCGTGTGGGGATCGATCAGAAATGGCAGACGCAGCGCGGCGGCGTGGGTCGCTGGCGGAGCGTCGATGTGTTCACACTGCGGGCCGAGTGGGTGTGGTCGTCGGACGATGTCGATACCAAGAGCCCGATCGGTCGGTACTTTGAGGATCGGCCCGAATATTCAAACCCGGGCGAGTTCTACAACATCGAAGCGCTGTGGCAAGTGAGCGACGCGGTCGGGCTCGCGGGACGCATTGTCCACGACATCGACAACCGCGAAGCCTCGTACATCACCGGCGGGATCGCGATCAATCACGGTGCGGAGTTCTTTACCACGTTCGACGTTCGGCGGATCGAGGTCATTGACGCCACCGTGCTCGGTGCAACTGCCTCGTACGCGATCACGCCCAAGTATCGTCTGTTCGCCGACACGAGCTACGACACGGTGCTCGGCGAGTTCGAGCGCATCAGCGCCGGCGTCGAGCGGGCGTTCCCGAACATGAGCCTGCGGGCCTCGATTCGGCATAACAACGCACAGGGCGACACGAGCTTCGGGTTCTCGTTCGCGCCGCGAGGGGTGCCCGGCGGCGGGTTCGGATTCTCGGGAATCGGCGGGCAGAACGGCAACCGGAGCGTGTCGCGGTGATCGGTCAGGCACGGTTCTTACAAGCATGAACGGTGCCGATTGTACTGGCCGAATCGCGCGGTCCGAGTGTCGAACTGGGCGGCCAGAGCTTGGCCGCGTTCAGGTCATCGCTGCTTACAGCTTCTTGAGCGCCCCAACGAGCTCGTCGATGTGGTCGCGGGTGTGGGCTGCCGAGAGCTGGACGCGGAGTCTTGCGGTGCCTTCGGGCACGACGGGGAATCCAAACCCGATGAGGAAGACGCCCAGTTCGAGCAGGCGCTTGCTCATCGCGATGGCTTTGGCGGTATCGCCGACGATGATCGGACAGATCGCGGTGGGTGATTCGATGACCTCAAAGCCCGCTGCGGTGATCTTCTCGCGTGCATAGGCCGTGTTGTCGCGGAGCGTCTGGACCCGCTCGGGTTCACGGAGCAGGATCTCGATAGCTTTGGCGGCGCTGCAGGCAACTGTCACCGGGAGCGCATTCGAGAACAGCGTGGGTCTGCCGCGTTGGACGATGAGTTCGGTGCCGCGCTGGGTGCCCGCGATGAAGCCGCCTGCGCCGCCGCCGAGAGCTTTGCCAAGGGTTCCGGTGAAGAAGTCCACGACGCCTTTGTCGTTGTCGCCGGTCATGCCCCAGTGTTCGTGGGTGCCTCTTCCGGTCTTGCCCATCACGCCGTGGCCGTGGGAATCGTCGACGATGAGCATCGCGTTGAACTCATCGCAGAGCTTGCGGAGTGCGGGCAGGTCGGCGATGTCGCCCTCCATGCTAAAGACGCCATCGGTGATGACCCAGATCTGTCCGTCGGGCGCGAGCCCGAGCTCGGCTGCCGATTCGAGCCGCGAACGCAGGTGCGCGAGATCCGAATGCTGAAAGACCTTTCGGCTGACCTTTTTGATGGAGTTGGCGAGGCGGACGCCGTCGATGATGCACGCGTGGTTGAGCGCGTCAGAGAGGATCAGATCGCCCGGCTCGGCGAAGGTCGGATACAACGCCTCGTTGGCGGTCCAGCACGAGACGAACGAATAGCTCGATTCGGTGCCCATGTAGCGTGCGATGGTGGCTTCGAGGTGTTCGTGAGGCTCGAAGGTGCCACAGATGAAGCGGACCGAGGCGGTGCCCGCTCCGTATTTCTTGAGCGCTTCGATGCCAGCTTCGACAACTTCGGGGTGGTTGGCGAGTCCGAGGTAGTTATTCGAGCAGAAGCACAGGGCTTCTTTGGAGGAGCCGTCAGCCTGTCGGAGGGTGACCTTGGCATCCATCGGCCCCTGGAGCATCTGGAGGTGCTTGTACTGACCCGAGGTTTCGAGTTGGGCAAGAGTGGCATCGGTGCGGGCATCAAACGGGCGGGCAATGGTGGCGGGCTTTGGCATGTCATGAACTCCGAGATATGCGGGTGCGTATCCCAGCATAGCCGACGAGGTGCGAATCCAACACCTCACTCATGATGAGCTGGTTTGGAGGGTCTGCATGCAAGGGCGATATTGTGCGGAGTGCAGTTACTCCTTGTCGGCACTCGCTGAGGCCGGAACGTGTCCAGAGTGTGGCCAAAACTACACCCCACAAACGGCCCGCAGGCGGCCGCTCACTGTGACAGATCGCTTGTGTAAGGCCATCGGTCGGCAATTTCAGCGTGCCCCGATCTTCTCTCCGGTGATCGCGCTGCTCACGCTCGTGTTCGCTCTCTTGCTGTGCTTCAAGCCGTTGGGGGTTCCGGGCTGGTTCGTCGTTCTTTGGGTGCTTACTGGCGGCCCTTTGTGGGTGCTGATCGTTGTGGTCAAGAGCATTTTGTTTCTGGAGCCGTACACCCCTGCAAAGTCACGCTATTGGAGACGCGTCGATCGGATGCGGTGGTTTGCAGCGCCGGTGATCTATGGGCTGACCCTGTTGCTGATACTCAGCGGCGTCGGTTGGAAGGCCCGATGGGCGATGAGTGAATCACGGATGACCGCGACAGCGGAGTCGCTCATCGGGCAACCTGCTGGCCATCACTTTACCAGCAAGGCTGGTCAGCCAAGGGGAGAGTGGTTCGTCCTTGAGCACGGCGAACCGGCATGGCTTTCGTGGGATTATGAAAGCGGAATCGCCGGTGACAGAGAGTTCATCATGATGGTGTACAAACCTGGGCGAAAGCCGGGCAGTTTGTCTTCGGAGTGGGTTTCCATTGGTCCGTCACCCTTCATGCCGTTCCAAGCCCTCCAAGTTATTGAGGTTCGGCAAGTCGGACAGGATTGGTGGGAGCTGTACGCATGGTGAGCTCACGCTGCACAACTGGAACCCGAAGACTGGTATGATCGTGTCCGATGGGCTTGTCGTGGTTCAAACGCAAACGGATGCTTGATGCGGGCGAGCGTGCCCGTTTGCTGCACGAGACGTGGCTGACGTGGGCGTTGGCTAGGCCCGCACAGGTGCCTCGGATCCCGATTCGGTGGGTTCGATCGGATGGTGTTGGGGGTGGTGGTAAGGGGGATGGAGGGGGATACGATCGGCTGCGTTCACGTCCGGGTGGGTTACGGATTGCTCAGGCGTGGTGGGAAGAAGCGTTGGAGTGGCCTGATCTTGAGCCGCAGTCGCGGCCCAGAGGGGACGATACTTGGACATGAGCAGCGATCACGCACAAACGGAAATGGTCAAGACGAAACTGGCCCGGCGCTGGCTGATCAAGATGACGATCATCACGGTGGCGTTTTTGGCCTTTGGGGGCTGGGCGCTGGTGGATCTTGTTTACGTCTACCCAAAGCGTGGCGTGGCATTCGCCTCGGTCAAACAACTTGAATACCTGCGTGCCACGGACTCTGCGCGGACTCTCTTTGATGCTTCGATCAGTGAGCCGAGTGTTTCGCTCGAACTGCTTAGCGATCGGAATTCGCTGACCGAGGTTGAGCGAGCTGAGCTCGAATGGCTCGAAGCACTCGCGGTGCCCGGGCTGGGGATGCTCAAGCCCGAACACACGCAGATGGAATCCCCTCGCGAGACGTTGATGGATCTGGAAGAGCACTTCGCGTCGGCTCAGCGTCCCAAGGCGTTGACGTCGTACGACCTTCCGGTGCAGGCGATCATCATGGTGTTCTGCTGGGGAATCGCTGCGTATCTGCTGTTGCTGTGGGTGCGAGTGATGAGCAAGCGGTATACATGGGTGGCTTCTGAGCAGAGGCTCGGGTTGCCCGGCGGGGCCACGCTGGTGCCTGCGGATCTTGCGGATCTCGATAAACGTAAGTGGCACAAGTTTCTCGTGACGCTCGAGATCAAGGGCGATCACCCGAAGCTCGGCGGTAAGCACGTCGCACTGGATTTGTACCGATATCTGCCTTTGGAGGAATGGGTGCTCGAAATGGAGAAAGCCGCGTTCCCCGATCGCCAAGAAGATGATGCCGATTCGGATTCGGAGTCGGGCGAGTTGGCCAAGGACGTCTCGGTATCGCCTGATGATGCGACCGAGCAAGCTACGGACTGACTCCCTTCTACCAGCCATCTGCATTGGCTTGCATCATCAGGGACCTTCATGGAAATCACAGCGTCGATCGTGATCACGTTGGGAGCCCTCATCGGGGTATTGCTCACGGTGGTCACGCTGCCGGGGATGTGGCTCTCGGTGCTGGTGGCTCTGGTGTGCGTGGCGTGGCGGCCCGACTCGATGCACTGGGGTTTTCTCGTCGCGGGGTGCGTGTTCGCGGTGCTCGGCGAGATCGCAGAGTTTGGAGCCTCAGCAGCGGGCGCTGCCACCGTGGGCGGGAGCAAGTCGGGCTCGATCGGTTCGATCGTGGGGGGCTTGGTCGGTGCGTTGGCGGGCACGGTGCTGCTGCCGATTCCGATCGTGGGAACGATCGTGGGAGCTGTCGTTGGCGCTGGGGTGGGCGCGGTGATCGGCGAGCGAGAACACGCAGAGCGTCCTTGGAAGGAATCGCTCGCGGTGGGCGGCGGGGCTGCTGCGGGTCGATTGGCATCGGTGCTCATCAAAGGCGTAATCGCAGCAGCGATGGCGTTAGTGCTGATCGTGGGGGCGTGGCTTTGAAGATCCGTCGCGAGCGACGATTTGCGAACGCGACCTTCGGTCCTTGGCGATTGCGTCATGTGCTGCGAGCGCTCATGGACGAAGATGAAACGCTCATCGGCTGGGGCGTGGTGCAACCCAGCGGCAGCCCTTGGTCGGCGTTCTCGACCGCCATGCTCACGATGATGCCCGGCGTGGGCATGATCGCGGGCGCGATGAGTTCGAGCAAGGATTCCAAGCGGCGTCGAGTGGCGGTACTCACGAGCAAACGGCTCATCATGATCCGTGCGGACGCGCGCCGGCTCGACCTGCGGGCGGTGGCGTTCAACGAACTGCTCTCGCTGATCGAGATGGAATCGCAGGGGGCGGGCGGTAGGGGGGGGGCGGGGCGTGAAGCGAGCTTTACGCTGCACTTTGGGAGCGAGCGACCAGCCGTTTTCGAGCTTATTGCGGGTTCGCGGGGCTCTGCGGACCGTCTTCGCGAAGGTTTCCTGTCGCTTTGCGGGCACAATGAGCCGATGTGAGAAGTATGCTTCATCGGCGGGTGCCGGTGGCGGGACGTTCGAGATGGAATGGGAGATCGGACACGATGGTCATGACAGACACGACGCAATCCGCAGCAACCCAAGGCGGCGACAAGAAGACGGTCAAGTACTTCGTGCTTGATACGAACGTGCTATTGCACAACTCCGATGCGTTGTTCGTGTTTGAAGACAACCACGTGGTGGTGCCTTATACGGTCATCGAAGAACTCGACGCGCTCAAGCGGCGTGAGGACGACGTGGGTCGCAACGCGCGGGCGTGCATCCGGTATCTCGATAAGCTGCGGGTCCACGGGCGTCTGACCGAGGGCGTCGCGTGGGGTGAGGTTGATCTTGGCCCCGAGATCAACGCACGCAAAGCAGGCGATAAAGGCACGGGGACAGTACGGGTCGATACCCTCGAACACGACCGTCCTGCGGTGATCGAGGCGTCCAAGCCGGACAACCGGATCATCGCGTCGGCGTTGTCGCTCAAAAAAGAAGGTCTGCGTGCGGTGTTCGTCACGAAGGATCTTGCTGCGCGCATCAAGGCCGATGTGCTTGGGATCACGACGGAAGACTTCGAGAATCAGAAGGTCGATGGTGACCGGCTCTACAAGGGCTACGTCGAGGTCGATGCGCCGGGCACGCTCATAGACCAGTTGTATGACGATCGGCTGTTGTCGATCGAAGCGCTCTCGGACACGACGCACCGGGGTTTGCCCGAGAGTGCGTATGACCCTGACCAGTTACTCTCGAATGAGTTTGTGTTGTTGTATGACGCGACGGACGAGCACCACACGGGTTTGTGCCGGAGGCCGGGCGACGTTGACCAACTCATCCCGGTGACGGGGCCGCGCAAGCCGATCACGGGGATCATGGCTCGCAACCTTCAGCAGACGATGGCGCTGGACTTGTTGCTCGACGATCAGGTCAAGCTGGTGACGCTGTTGGGTGCTGCGGGCACGGGCAAAACACTGCTCGCATTGGCAGCCGCGATGACCAAAGTGCTCCAGGAAGAGCGGTACGAGAAGCTCTTGGCCGCGCGACCGATCATGCCCATGGGCCGCGACATCGGATACCTGCCGGGCGACAAGGACGAGAAACTCGCGGCGTGGATGCAGCCGATCTTCGACAATCTCGCGTACCTGATGAGCACCAAGGGCAGCCCGGATCAGTCCGCGGACTCAAGGACGAGCGAGCAGCGGATCCAGCGTCTGATGGTCGACGGTAAGATGGTGCTTGAACCGCTTACATACATCCGTGGCCGGAGCATCCCGCATCAGTTCATGATCGTGGATGAGGCGCAGAACCTTACGCCACACGAGGTCAAGACGATCGTCAGCCGCGTGGGTGAGGGCACCAAGCTCGTGCTTACGGGTGACATCGGGCAGATCGATAACCCGTATCTCGATCAGTCATCTAATGGCTTGTCGTACTTGGTCGAGAAGCTCAAGGGCGAGCCGTTGTTCGGGCACGTCACGCTCGCACGCAGTGAACGCTCGGACCTTGCAAGCCTCGCAGCCAAGCGGTTGTGACGAATCGAGTTCTGGTAAGAACGTTACCGTCTGCCAGCGTTTCGGCGTTCGGCCTCGATGCGATCTTTGATGCGTGACTGCTCGCGGAAGTAGATCGTTCGCCACTGGTCATCGCGGTCGATCATCATGGCACGCTCGACGCGATCGAGCGCATTGCGATCGGCGTAGTTGAGTTCTTTGGTGACGCGGATCGCTCCACGGAGCGATTCGAGATCGTTGGGTGAACGTTCGAGCGCGGTCTGGTAAAACTTGAGAGCCTCTTCGCTCCAACCGGCCTGTGCGTAGGTGTATCCGAGGTTGCGAGCCGGGCGCGGGTCTTCGGGTGCTGCCGAGCTGAGGGCTCGGCGGAAAGCGTCTGCAGCATCGAGATACGATCTGTCCTCGAGCAGCAGCACGCCGAGGTTGTTCCATGCTTCTGCTAACGAAGCATCAAGAATGGTCGCCCGGCGGTACGCCTGCTGAGCTTTATAAGTGTGGCCCGAACTACGGAGCCGTTCGCCTTCGACAAACGCTTGGCGGGCCTGCGCGTGGCGCTGATCCAACTGACTCAGTGAGTTGTTCGTATCGATGCGCGGCGTGGCTTCGCATCCGCCAAGCGACAAACCAACCGCGAGCAAGAGACCCACCGAAAGAGAGCATTTGGTCAGCGAGGAAAGAAGAATCATGAGGGTCGCTCCCAGCGAGCAAGGGTGACGGTCACGATCCACGAGTTTGCGGCGTCTTCGGATCGGCCGGTGGAGTTGATCGCCAGACGGATGGTGTGGACTTCGAGGCCAGGGATGCGTTTGGTCGCAAGATCGACCCAGGCGAGAACGGTATCGAGTGGTTCGTTTCTAAACGTGTAGGTGAGCCGATGGTCGATCACGCCGAACTGGTTGTCGGCCTCATCACTCGGGAACGCGGGCTTGTCGAGCCCGGCGTCGACCGCTGCGGTTTCGAGTCGGCTGAGCAGATCGGGCAGGGGCTCTTGCACCCCCGAAGCTCCCTGGCGCTTTCGCGTGGCAATGGCGGCAAACTTCTGCTCGTAGGAGACGACCAGATCGAGCTTGCGACGTTCTGAACCAAGACGGTCCATCGCCTTGCTCCGACTCATCGAAGTCCAGAGCATCGCGGAAAGACCGATGGCGAGCGCGATGGCGCCGACCACGATCGGGAGTACGGGCTTGGAAGCGCGCGAAGCCATCACGGCTCGTGAGGCGAGTTCAAAGCGGTCGTCGTCGTTGAGTCGGTGCTGGTCGAGCATTGGATGAATCTGTCAGGGTCAAGGAATGTCAGGGCGAGGCTTGGTTGGGATCGTTGGCGCCGGTTCGGCCCCAGAACCCTGAGAAACTCACGAGGATTTTATCATTCGAGGATTCTTTAGGATTGATCGTCCACCGATCAACCTCGGAACCGGCGATGCTGTCAAATGCAGTTGAAAGGTCTTCGTACTCCTGGAGCGAATCGACCAGAAGCCTCAGCGAGATCGAGAGCTGGCTGACGTTGAGTTCTTGGAGTTCTACGCCGTCGTATCCGATCACGAGCGCGATCGATTCAAGCTCGGTCATCACAGGTCGGCGCCGTGCGACGGGGGCGACTTCTCGCTGGCGTGCAGCGAGCTCGTCTTCGAGAAACAGAATCGGATCGAGCACGCCCGGCTCGAGCGCTCGGCTGTCGATCACCGTCACCCGATCCCGCCAGAGTTCTCGCACCTGAGAGCCCGCGATCTGGGCTTGGCCCGCAGCCTCCGAGAGACGCCATGCGCCGAAGCCCATCGCGATCGCAGCGACGATCATTCCGATGCTCGTCCACCGGCGCGAAGAGCGTTGGAGCCGACCGGGCCGCTCGGTGAGCGATTGCAGTTGTTCGCTGCTCGCCCTCTCTGGATCGGCCTCATGGCGATCGACCGCGCGAGAGAGGGTGGCGAGCAACGGGTCGTCCATCTCGACCGCGTCGACCGTGCATTGGGGCCAGTGCTGGGCGAGGACCGCAGCCGGAGGCGGGGAGCTGTCGGCGGAAGTGCTGGCGACCGAGTTTGCGACCGGGTCATGAACCACGAGCACCCGCGCGGGCGTAACACCAAGCTGGCTCGACCAGCCGAGCCACTCAGCGCACAGGCGTGCGAAGACCCAATCGGGGGCGGTGCCGTCGCGTGCGAGTCGGCATGAGCCGCAGGCGACGGTTTTGTGCCCGCGGGTCCACGCCCAGAGCAGTCGTTTGCTGTCGGCGTCGATCACGACCGCTGCGGTGGTCGAAGTCTGGGCGGGCGCATCGACGATGGCGTTGCCAGCCTGGTGATCCGGGCTGCTCGCAGGCGAGTTCCACGCCAGAGCGATGGCGTGCCAGATGCTCATCACCGCGCCGGTTTC
>CAYUVO010000014.1:0-41593 GCA_964448185.1 uncultured Phycisphaeraceae bacterium | reverse complement strand
GAGATCATCGCGGATCTGGTTGGTGACCGCTTCGTAATAGATGCCCTCGTTGCGGAAGCTCTGGAGATAGAGCTTGAGGCTTTTGAGTTCGACGCAGGTGCCGCCGTCAGCGGGGGCCTTGGGCTCGAACCGCAGCGTGACGGTCCCGAAATCAGGATGCCCGGTCACCGGACAGACACTCGTGAACTCCTCCGCGACGTGCTCGATCACAAAAGGCGTATCGGTGGGCGTCGGAAACTTATCGAGCAGGGATGCGTCAGGCATGGCTTACGGTAGGATGAGAGACACCACGAGGTGGGATACCACCAAGGAGATGCCAGTGGCTCAGGCTCCGACATTCAGGGTGAACTTCAGCAGGCCCATGCCGCTGTTCCCGCTCGAATCGGTGGTCTTGCTGCCTCAGCAGGCCGTCCCGCTGCACATTTTCGAGCCCCAGTACCGGGCGATGGTCAGCGATGTACTCGACGGCTCGGGCCAGTTCGCCATGGCGATGTTCGACACCAACACCGCAGGCGAGGTCCGGCTCGACGAAAACGACCTGCCCATGCTCCGCCCGAGCGTCTGCGTGGCGCAGGTCGCCGAGCACGAATCGCTGCCCGACGGCCGATTCAATATCGTGGTCCAGGGCATCTGTAGGGCGAGGATTGTGGATGAGACGTCCGCGGATCTGGCGATCGACCGGGCGTATCGGACCGCGTTGTTGACGCCGTTGATGAATCAGGACGATGGCGGGCCGGGTCTTGATGCTCTTCGCGAGTGGGTCTCCGATGAGCTTGCACATGGCCCTTTGAAGCAGCTCTCGGCTGCGACCTCGGTGCTGGGGTATCTCCAGAACAAAGACATCCCGTCGGCTGCGGTGCTCGAACTGGTGGGGTTTGCTCTGACGACGGACCCCGAGGTGCGGTATCGACTGCTCGACGAGCCCAGTGTGGCGGTTCGAGCTGAGATGATCCGCGGCGAGCTTGCGGAGCTGGGGAGAATGCTGGAGCTTTCGGGGCTTCAGCGGGGCGTTCCTTGGCCCAAAGGGTGCTCTTGGAACTAACTTTGCCGTGTTGGGCGGTCAATCGCAAAAAAGATGGGCTCGGGGGCATTCCTTTAGGGATATGTGCCGACCTAGAATGGCAGAGTCGGCTCCGTCTGCTCCGCGTGGAGTCTTGACGGAACGTGAACGCAGACTTGCATCGCCCCAATGGGGTCGTCCGAGCCCTACCCGGCTTGGGTGAGCAGCTGCCGATCGATGCCCGTGCCGACGGGGTGTTGGGTTTGGGAGCTGCGGAGCGTGAACCTTGATTGACGAGAATCTGATTGCTTCGCTTGGTCTGGTGGACGACGAGACCGAGTTGATGCTCGAATCGCTGGACGCAGAGAGCGACAGCGAGGGCATGATCGACATGGACTCCCTGCTCGGGGAGGGTCTTTCGGATCTTCTTCCGGGTCGGCTGATCAAAGGCACGATCATCGGGTACGCCGGTGACGATGTTGTGATCGAAGTCGGCCTCAAGAGCGAGGGGCTGATCCCCAAGAACGAGTTCGAGCATATGGAGATCAGTGTCGGCGACACGATCGACGTGTTGCTTGAATCCCTCGAAGGTGACGGCGGGATCGTACAACTGAGCCGACGCAAGGCCGAACGCATCCTCAACTGGCAGCGGATCACCGATACTTGCAACGAGGGCGACGAGGTCGAAGGCCTCGTGATGAAGAAGATCAAGGGCGGGCTCTTGGTGGACATCGGCGTGCCGGTGTTCTTGCCCGCAAGCCAGGTCGATATCCGGCGTCCCCAGGACATCGGCGAGTTCATCGGTCGCCGGCTTCGTGCGCAGATTCTCAAGATCGACACCGAGAAGCGGAACATTGTCATCTCGCGTCGCAAGCTCATCGAGCAAGAACGCGAAGAAGCCAAGCGGACGCTGCTCTCTCGCATCAACGAGGGCGACATCGTCGAGGGCACGGTCAAGAACATCGCCGACTTTGGTGTGTTTGTGGACCTCGGCGGGATCGACGGCCTGCTTCACATCACCGACATGTCGTGGGGCCGGGTCAACCACCCCTCGGATCTGGTCAAGATCGACGAGAAGATCGAGGTCAAGGTTCTCAACATCGACATGGACAAAGAGAAGATCGCACTCGGGCTCAAGCAGAAGGATGCGAGCCCTTGGGAAGAGATCGAGGCCAAGTTCCCCGTGGGCAGCCGCGTCCGGGGCGAAGTGGTCAACATCATGTCCTACGGCGCGTTCATCCGTCTCGAAGACGGGATCGAAGGCTTGGTTCACATCTCGGAGATGTCGTGGACCCGTCGGGTCAACCATCCCTCCGAGGTGGTCAACCCGGGCGACGCGATCGACGTGGTGATCCTCGAGATCGACAAGAACAAGCAGGAAATCAGCCTCGGGATCAAGCAGACCGAGGTCAATCCTTGGGAGCTGGTGGGCGAGAAGTATCCCCCCGGCACCATCATCGAGGGCGAGGTTCGCAACCTGGCCAACTACGGCGCGTTTGTCGAGATCGAGCCGGGCATCGATGGGCTGCTGCACGTCAGCGATATGTCGTGGACCAAGAAGGTCACGCATCCCAACGAAGCGGTGGCCAAGGGCGACGAGGTCAAGTGCGTCGTGCTCGAAGTCGATCGCGACAAGCAGCGCATCAGCCTCGGCGTCAAGCAACTCACCGAGGATCCGTGGCTCGAAGCCATCCCGGGTGCGTATCAGCCGGGCATGGTCGTGCGTGGCAAGGTCACCAAGATCACCAACTTTGGTGTGTTCGTCGAGCTCGAGGAGGACCTCGAAGGGCTCTTGCACATCTCTGAGCTTGCCGACCACAAGGTCGAGAACCCGCAGGACGTGGTCAAGAGCGACGACGAGATCGACGTCAAGATCCTCCGCGTGGACATCTCCGATCGCAAGATCGGGCTCTCGCTCAAGCGCGCCCAGTGGGGCGACACCACCGGCTCGGACGATTACTCGTCCGAAGGCGGCGGCGAAGGCGGCGGGATGCCCGAGAAGTTCGGCGGCGGCTCCGGCGGCATGGGCGACCACGACGCCATGGGCACCGACAAAATCAGCTTCTAAACCGATCTGATCGGCGGGTCTTTCAGCATCACACACGACCAACGCCCCGGGACCGACCTCGGGGCGTTGTTTTTTTGGTACATCACAGCCGACCACAACGCCCGATATCTCGTGGCCCAATCTCCGCTCAATCGCGGTCTAGCTTGCAGAGTCCTCGGCCTTCGAGCCAAGCTCAACGAGCAGCTCGGGCAGCGAACGATCGAACGCCCCACGCGGGAGCACCCGCTGGGCACCTGCACTGCGAGCACGGTCCATCGCCTCAACATCGACATGCGGACCGAAGCACACCACGGTTACTTCGAGAGCTGGGGGATCGCTTTGAGCGTCTCGCAAACGATTCAGCACGTCCCAGATCGCGGGTGCTTCGAGGTCGAGCACGGCGGCGGTGACGTCGGAATCTCCCAGACGTGCTTCGAGCATCTCGACCGATCGCACAGGCCTGCACGGCACGCCCAAGGCGTCGGCGGTGGATTTGATTTTCGTCGCCCAGATCAAATCGGCTGCGAGATAGACAATCATGCTCGTTCCTTGTTGGGCCAAGCCCGGCCCGAAAGTTGTTTCGCTCACGTCGTGATCGAGAAGCAAGCCGCGTGTCGTTGTGATTCGCGACAGATTTGTAGCCCTCATGAGGGCCCGGGGGCCGATCCACCCACTGACAAGGGCTATCGTTGTCCCACGTCTTTTTTGTGCGCACCCCACTGGGGGTTCTCAAAGCGAACCTCCGCCTGAGAGATGAGTTCGGCGATGACCACGGCACAGACCCCCGCGAACGAAGCTATCTCACCCGCCCGCGATCCGATCTTGGAGGAACTCGATTTCCCCACCGATCCGGACAATCTCTATACCCAGACGGTCGAGGTGACGCTGCGGGCTGCCGAGATGCTCGATGTTCGACACCGTGTTCGGATCATCTGCGCCCAACCCAAAAACGAAATCATGGTCCACTTCCCGGTGCGGATGGACGACGGACACCATCGGCTCTTCAAGGGCTACCGCGTGCAGCACAACAACGTGCTCGGTCCTTACAAAGGCGGCGTGCGGTTCCATCCCGAGGTTCACCTCGATGATGTCAAGAGCCTCGCGCTGCTGATGACGATGAAGTGTTCGCTGGCCCGCATCCCGTTTGGTGGCGGCAAGGGCGGCGTCAAGGTCGACCCACGCGCCCACTCCTCCGATGAGATGCAGCGCATCACACGCAGGTTTGCCAGTGCGATCAGCCCGTTCATCGGCCCGGACTACGACATCCCCGCGCCCGACGTGGGAAGCAACGCACAGACCATGGCGTGGTTCGCCGACACCTACATGATGAGCCAGACGCAATCCAACACCCAAGACGCGCTGCGGATCGTCACCGGAAAGCCCGTCGAGTTTGGCGGCTCGCTCGGACGCGAGAAGGCAACCGGCCAGGGCGTGGTCGATGTCGTCATCGAGATGCTCCCCGAGTTTGGGCTCAAGGTCGAGGGCATGCGTGTGAGCGTGCTGGGCTTTGGCAACGTGGGCTCATGGGCTGCGCGGATTCTCGCGGACATGGGCGCCAAGGTGATTGCTGTGATGGACCACACCGGAGCGCTGCGCAACGACGAAGGTTTCGACTGCGACGCGCTCGCTGCCTACAGCACCAAGGCTGGAGGCATCAAAGGCTTTGGCGATGGGGCTCCCTCGGGCTCGGGTCAGAACACCGCTTTGGGCGGTGAGGCGATTAGCGAAGACGAGTTC
Source organism: uncultured Phycisphaeraceae bacterium (assembly GCA_964448185.1). GTDB lineage: Bacteria > Planctomycetota > Phycisphaerae > Phycisphaerales > UBA1924 > OFTM382. The sequence continues at coordinate 36,809 of CAYUVO010000014.1, read as the reverse complement.
TACTCAACGCCCGTCGATCTGTTCATCCCCGCTGCTCTCGAGCAGATGATCAAAGCCCGCCAGGCGGCGATGATGGACTGCAAGATTGTCGCGGAGGGTGCCAACTCGCCATGTGATCCGTCGGGTGACCGCGAACTTTCAAAGAAGGGCATCGAGGTGCTCCCCGCGATTCTCGCCAACGCTGGCGGCGTGGTGGTGTCGTACTTCGAATGGGTCCAGAACAAGTCGAGTGTCATCTGGGACGCCGAGCATGTGGACGCCGAGCTCAACCGGCACATGGTGATGGCGGCCCGCCGGACCAGGCTTGCTCGCCAACGCTTCAAGTGTGACATGCGGACCGCTGCGTTCGCAGCAGCGGTCGAACACATCGGTAAGACGTACGCCGTGCGAGGCATCTTCCCGTAAAGCGTCGAGCGCGGGCTGGTCGGAATGAAATCACAAGGAGCGTTTCCCATGAGCGATCTTGCTGGCCGCGTCGCGGTGGTGACCGGTGCGAGTGCTGGGATCGGGCGTGCGGTGGCGTGCGATCTGGTCGCGGGCGGCGCGAAAGTGGTCATCAACGCGCGTCGCGCCGATCGGCTCGAAGCCTTGCGAGATGAACTGCACGATGAGTTGGGCAGCGATCGAGTCGTGGTCGTTGCGGGTGACGCGGGCGATGCTGATGTGATCGATGCGGTGCTCGATGCTGCCAAGGATTCGTTCGGCTCCGAGGCGGATCTGGTGGTGGTCAACGCGGGCCGGGGGCTTTCGGGCAGCGTGCTTTCGAGCGAAGTGGATCAATGGGAAGAGATGATCCGCACGAACATCCAGGGCGCCGCGCTGCTGATGCGTCGTGCGGCCAAGGGGATGCTCGCGGACATCGAGGCTCGGGGTGATTGGCTCAAGCATCCGCATGATCTGGTGGTGCTCGGTTCGACGGTCGGTCGGCACATCTCGCCGTTCAGCTCGATGTACGGCTCAACCAAGTTTGCGGTCAACTCGCTCGCCGAAGCCCTGCGCCGGGAGATCGGACCCAGCGGGGTGCGTGTTTCGCTGATCGAGCCGGGCATTGTCAAGAGCGAGTTTCAGCAGGTTGCGGGCTACGACTCGAAGAGCTTTGCCAAGATCATGGACAAGGTGGGGCCGGTGCTTGAGGGCGACGACATCGCTCGGGCGATCCGGTTTATCGTGAGTCAGCCGGTTCATGTGGCGATCGGGGATCTGGTGATCCGCTCGACCCGCCAGGACTATCCCTAGGCCGATGCCTTGGAAATGGCCTCCATGAGGGTCCGATTACGCACATTGGATCGTGCGAGAGGGTATGTGAGTGGGTATTGGAATCCTTTGCGTAGAAGATCAGTACATAAAATCGGAACCAAGAGCAGCAGGTTTGTGTATACTTACTTGTAGGATGAACGCGGGGCATGGTTTGCATGCCAAGGATGAAACCCCCGGGCAGCAGCAGGCTGCTCGAATGAGCAAAGGAGTGTGTGTGATGAACAAAGCACAGATGGTCAAACGAGCGGTGGTTGCCGCATCGGGTGCGGGCTTGCTGTTGGTATCGACCGGTTGTAGCAACGCTGGTGAAGGCGCTCTTTCAGGTGCAGCCCTCGGAGCGCTCGGCGGGCTTGCCATCGGATCGGTTACGGGCAGCGCCGGTGCTGGTGCTGTGATCGGTGCGGTCGCGGGCGGCGTCGGCGGCGCAGTCATCGGCGACCAGAACGAACGCAACGAGCGCAACAGCAATCGTGATCGCGGCCACGACGAGTGGTAACTCGGGCTGAGTCACCATCAAAGAACCAAGGATCGACCCCGGGAGCAAGCGTGCTGCTGGGGTCGCATCTTTCGGTGGCGGGCGGGATGCATCTCGCAGCTCTTGAGGCCGAGCGCCTCGGGCTGGACTGCGTGCAGGTCTTTACCAAGAACCAGCGACAATGGAAGGTCAAGCCGCTTGATGATGAAGCGGTCGAGCTGTGGCGTGCGGAGATCGATCGCCTCAGTTGGCAGAGTTGCACGGTGAGCCACGCGAGTTATTTGATTAATCTTGCGAGCCCGGATGACGAGTTGTGGCACAAGTCAATCGCGCTTATGGGAGTGGAACTCGAACGCTGCGCCGCGCTAGGCATCGCACATCTGGTGCATCATCCCGGGGCGTTTACAACCTCGGGCGAGCAGACGGGGCTCGACCGGATCGTCGATGCCTACGAGCAGCTCTTTGAAGCAACCCAGGGCTGTCCGACGGTGAGCTGTCTTGAGAACACGGTGGGGTCGGGGTCCAACCTCGGGGGACGCTTCGAGCATCTCGGCGAGCTGCACGAGCGGATCGTCGAACGCACGGGCGGGGCGGAGAGGATTGGTTTTTGCGTCGATACCTGCCATGCGCACGCCGCGGGCTACGACCTCTCGACGCGGGCTGGCGGCGAGTCGGCACTCGACGAGTTCGACCGCATCGCGGGGCTCGATCACATCCGAGTGATGCATCTGAACGATTCGATCGGCGAGGCAGGGAGCAAACGCGATCGCCACGCCCATATCGGTGAGGGGACCATCGGGCTCAAGACGACCCACGCGGCGCTCGCCGACAGCGGATTTGCAGCCGTGATGAACCGCCCCAAGCTCCGAGGCGTACCGATGATCCTTGAGACCCCCAAGGGCGAGACCGAGGCGGGCACCGCGTTCGACACGCTCAATGTGCGTCGGCTCCGCAAACTGATCGAGACAAACGGGTAGATATTCGTTCCCCTGCCCCCGCTGAACCGATGGAGAGACTGACGAGCGGGCAACGCTCGGCGATTTGGAAGGATGGACCCGAAGATGAGCTTGGACCGGCCCGCCACACAAGCAGCGGCATCTAACTTTCTTGTGACCGTCTGCACCGCGGGTCTCTTGGTGATCGGTGGTCTGGGGCTCGGATCGGGCTTGGTCGGGTGCTCATCGTCCTCGAAACCCAAAGCGGGCGATTCGGCGAACTCTGGCGGTCAGCCCACGGCGCAGACCAACTCCGGTGCCGACGAAGCCATCCGCAGGGGTGATGCACTCCGAGATCAAGGCTCGATCGACCAGGCGCTCGCCGAGTTTGAGCGCATCATCGAAACCAACCCGGAAGTCACACTCGCGTACATGCGGGCCGGGGACATCTACCGCCAACAGGGCGACTTTGCGACCGCTGAGCGACGCTACAGCAGGGCCGCTCAGATCGAGCCACGCAACTTCGACGCCCAATACCTTCACGGCCTGACCCTCCAGCTCCTCTCACGACTCGACGACGCGGTCCGCGCCTACCTGCGGGCGCTGTCGGTTCAACCCGACGACTTTCACGCGAACCTGAATCTAGGCACCACGTTCTTGCAACTCGGCGAGCCCGAACAGGGGCTGCCCTATGCCCTTCGAGCCACCGAGCTTCGAGCGACCGACGGGCCCGCGCGGGTGAACCTTGGCGCAAGCTATGCGGCTCTCGATCGGCACGCTGAAGCGGTCCGGGAATACGAGAGCGCTTCGGAGTTGATGACCCTCGGCCCGGAACTGCTCGTCAATCTCGCGGAGAGCCAGGGGCGGCTCGGTCGGTACGACCAGATGGAAGGTACGCTGCGACAGGTCGTGCGGATGGACCTCTCGGGCTCAAGCGGCGCACGAGTCTGGGAACGCCTCGGCAGCGCCCAGTTCCGCAGCAGGCGTTATCAGGACGCTCTCGAAAGCTTCACCACAGCAGTCGGCAAAGACGCGAATCACTACCCGGCGCACAACGGCGTCGGGGTGTGCCTGCTCAACCGCTACTTGTGGTCGGGCAAAACCGACACCGCAGCCCTCGATGGAGCTCTGGCCTCGATGCGTACGAGTTTGAGGATCAGGCGCGATCAGCCGAGGATTCTTGAGCTGCTCACTCGCTACAACCGCTGAGCGGCTTCGAGGACACCCAGTTCTTTAGAGCAGGGTGATGTAGCACAAGAGGGTGAGCAGGGCGATTCGCTTCTGAGTATTCGACAAGTTGATTAGCAGGGTCGTCATCTTTGATTTCTCCAAGCATCATGCTGGGCGGCACGTGCGTTCGCTAGAACAGTAGTTCAAGGCGCGTGCCAGAACGCTGTCAGCTCTTCTCAACCCCGCTGACGCCTTAGCAGAGCGGTTTCTTGCGAGCCCTGTCCGAGAATACACTGTGAGCGTGTTGAACCCAAGCCACACGATGCGTCGAGGCAACATCCCGCAAACCACGCGATGCGGGTGGCTCGTCGCGATGATGTTCTCGGTCGTGCTAGCGATTGGTGCTCGGGTCACGGCGCAGGAGGCTGCGGGCGGTCCCGACCCTGAGCAGATCGCCCATCAGGTGGCGGCGTGGATGGTACAAGGGGGGGGTGACGGCGGGCAGGCGAAGACAGATTGGAACGACGCGGGGATCACCGCTGCCCGCGTCGAGATCCGCTTTGAGCGCAAGCTGGTAGGCGAAGGCCAAGCGGTGCAATCCATGATGGTTGGTGACGACGGCTGCGTGCTCGTGGCGGCACGGGCTGCGATGGAGGGGCTGCGTGCGCACGCTCATGGCATGGTCGAGGGCTTGGGGCCGTCGCTTGCGGTGAGCGTTGAGCTTGGCGGGCCATGGGTGCCGATGACCGCAGCGGAGCTTGAAGCGCCGGACCTGATGCTGAGCCGGGGCCTGGACTCACTGGGCGTGCGCGGTCGCGGCGGCGAGCGAGCGGTGTTCGCATCGCACTTTCACACTCAGTCGGTGGTGGTGCGTCCGCTGGGGCAGTCGCTGAGCACACTGGCAGCGGGCGTACTAGAAGATGCAGAGGCTGCTGCGATGAGCCCGGCGAAGCTGGCAGCCAAACGCGGCGTTCGGTTCTATCGATTCGAGACACAGCACTGGGCGCAGCTCGGACCGGGCCGAGAGATGGTTGCGTTGCATCGCGGCGGCAGGGTGATCCCCGAGCGGCGGGCGTGGGACCCGGCGTTCTCAGCGGTTCTCGCGGGGGAGTTGATCGGGCATCTTTCGCACCGTGCCCAGAGCGGGCAGGGGGGGCAGTGGGGACCGATCACGATTCTTGACGGGCAGTCCGACGTGGAGGCAGATGTTGAGGCGGACGCCTCGGCGCGCGCACGCCGAGCGAGCGATCTTGTGCGGGCGATGGTGCTGCTGGCGTTCAAGCGTGCGAGCGGGTGCGATTCGCTCAGCGACGCGACCCGCAAGCGTGCGCACGCCTCAGCCAAGCTCGCGTGGGATGATTCGACTGAGTGGGTCGGGCTCGCAGATGACGAGGTGATGTCGCCACAGGTCGCGGGGCTGTTGTGGATGGCGGGCTCGCAGCAGAATGCGAGCGAGGAACTCTCGGCAGCGGTCGAGGCGTCTCTCGATTCGTTATTGGGCCAGCTCGACGCGGTGCCCTGGCGAGGCACGCAGCAAGAAGCGATCGCGTTGTGGGCGTTGGCCAAGCGGGCGAGTGAGAGCGCCGATGATCGCGAGCGGGTCCGCATGGCGCTGGGCAAGATGCTCGGTGTTCGCGGGCTTGAGGGGATGGTGAGCCTGTTGCCTTGGTCTGCGTGGGCGGGCGCGGCGTTGAACGACGATGGCTCGATGCAGTCGCGGTCAGCGCTGCGCGAGGTGCGGACGTTGATGTGGGAGCATCAGTTCGAGTCTCGCGATGTGTCGCGGGGCAGCGAAGAGTTTGTGGGCGGGTTGGTATTTGGAACGGGCGGGGGAGGAGGTGGTGGAGGGGGCTTGCCATCGTCATCGACGATTCGGCCTATGACGTTCGCCGCGTGGGCGTTGGGCCAAGAGACGTTGACTTCGCAGGCCGAGGTGCTCGGCGATGCGGATCGTCGCGGCGAGCTGTTGCGGGTGACCAGCTCGATGCGGTTTGTGGGGCAGCTCATGGTGGACGATCACGAGGCGTATGGGTCGGTGTTGCCCGGGCGAGTGGTGGGCGGGGTTCGGCGGACGATATGGGATTCAGAGGTTCATGCTGCGGATTCGGCGGCGGCTCTGTTGGCGTGCGTGGAGATGCTCGAAAGTCTGCGTGCGATCTCTTTGCGCGAGCCCGACGAGGCGGGCCACGGGGCGGGCAAAGAGTAAAAATAACGGCATGCCTTTGGGGACTTCCAAGGGGCGTATTGAGTGTGAGTTTGGGAGTCCGTGAGGGCTTATAGAGGGCGTGGGTCGCCTAGAATATGGGCCGCGATTTCGGGTGCCATTTGGTGCCGGTTGTGGTCATCAAGTTGGGTACCTTGTTGGGCACCAAACTGGGTACCAAGAGCCGAGGTTTTGAGACTCCATGAGCAACGACGACCAGACGAACATCACGCCGGACGATGAGGGGTCGAGCGACGAGGGCGATCTCAACAGCTCGTTCCAGGACCTTGGCACCATTGTGGATCTGCAGATCGTCGATGAGCTCAAGGACTCGTACCTGACGTATGCGATGAGCACGATCATGGACCGGGCGCTGCCCGATGTTCGTGACGGGTTCAAGCCGAGCCAGCGACGGATTCTCGTGGCGATGAACGATCTCAAGCTGCGCCCGGGGCGCAAGCACCTCAAGTGCGCCAAAATCTGCGGCGACACCTCGGGCAACTACCACCCGCACGGCGAATCGGTGATCTACCCGACGATGGTCGGGATGGCGCAGCCATGGAAGATGTCCGTCGCGCTCGTCGATCCGCAAGGTAACTTTGGTTCGATTGATGGTGATCCACCCGCGGCGATGCGGTACACCGAAGCGCGGCTTCACCACTCGGCGATGGACGTGCTCGCGGATCTTGATCTCGACACGGTGGACTTTCAGCCCAACTACGACGATCGGCTCATGGAGCCGTTGGTATTGCCCGGGCGGTTCCCGAATCTGCTTATTAATGGGGGCATGGGGATCGCGGTGGGTATGGCGACGAGCCTGCCGCCTCACAACCCGACGGAGATCTTCGACGCGATTTCGAGAGTGATTGAGAATCCGGATATCACGCTGTTGGACCTGATGCGAGACGAGACGGACGAATCGGGCGCGGTGATTCGTCGTGGCGTGCAGGGGCCTGATTTCCCGACGGGCGGCGTGATTCACGGCCGCGCGGGGATCGCACCCGCATACGCATCAGGCCGCGGCAAGGTGGTTGTTCGGGGCAAGGTTCACGTCGAGCCGCTGGGCAAGAAGGGCGATCGCGAGCAACTGGTGATCGACCAGATCCCGTATTCGCTCGTGCAGAACACGCTTGTCGAGCGGATCGTTGACGCGATCAAGAACGAACGCATCAAGGATGTTTCGGATGTGCGCAACGAGTCGGGGCGCGAAGCTCGGACTCGGATCGTGTTGGAGCTCAAGAGGGGCGCCGATGCGCGCGTTGTCGAGAACCAGCTCTATCAGTTCACATCGTTGCAGCAGACGTTCAGCATCATCAACATTGCGTTGGTTCGGCGTCAGCCGCGAACGCTCGGCCTGCGGGAACTGATCGATTGCTACATCGAGCACCGGGTCGATGTGATCCGCAGGCGGACCGCGTACCTCTTGCGGGAGGCCAAGAAGAAGGCTCACCTGCTCGAAGGCTTGATCTACGCGGTGTGCGACATCGACGAGATCATCGCGTTGATCCGTTCGTCGAAAACCCGCGACGAAGCGATCAAGAAGTTGATGGCCCGGCGGTACCAGATCCCGTCTGACCACCCGAGCGCACCGATCATTCCCCAGCGATTGCTCGAACAATCCAACGCGAACTCGGACGCGGGCGGCACGGCATTGACGCGAGTACAGGCCGACGCGATCGGTTCGATGCGGCTCATCCAGCTTGTCGGGCTCGAGATCGAGAAGCTGGTCAGCGAGTACAGCGCCTTCGTCGATGAGATCGAGGGCTACGAACTGATTCTCGGCGAGCATCAACGAGTGCTGGACATTGTGCTCGAAGACATCGCGGACATGAAACAGCGTTACGGCCGCGATCGGCTCACACAGATCGAGGACGCCGAGGGCGATATCGATCTTGAATCGCTCATCCAGGTCGAAGATATGGCTGTGACAATCTCGAATCAGGGCTACGCCAAGCGGGTGCCGTTGAATACATATCGTTCGCAGGGTCGCGGCGGCAAGGGGATCCGGGCGAGCGACTCGAAGGACGACGACTTTATCCGCAACGTGTTCGTGGCGAGCACGCACGACAACCTGCTGTGCTTTACCGACAGCGGGCGGATGTTCAAGCGGAAGGTCTACGAGCTTCCTGCGTTGAGCCGAACGAGCAAGGGCCGGGCGTTGGTGAACCTGTTGCAACTGCGCGACGAGGAACAGACGTGCGCGTATCTCGCGGTCGCGGACTTTGAGGCATCGAGCCAGTTCCTGACGTTCGTCACGCGTGGCGGGATCGTCAAACGCACAGCGCTCAAGGAATATGCCAACGTTCGCAGGAACGGGATCAATGCGGTCAACCTGCGTGAGGGCGACGGGCTGCTCGATGTGCTGTTGACCGATGGCAGCGACGACCTGTTGCTCGTGACCAGCGCGGGGATGGCGATCCGGTTCAACGAGCAGGACGCGCGGCTCATGGGTCGCAACGCCTCGGGTGTCAAGGGCATCGAGCTAGCGGACGGAGTCGAAGTCATCGGCGTGGTGCGTGTTCCGATGACGCCCGACGATGACGGCGACCTGATGACGAGCGACGACGCCATCGAGCAGGGCCTGAGCCTGCTGACGATCACCGAGCACGGCTACGGCAAGCGAACGTTCGTGGATGAATACCGCGTCCAGCCCGAGGACGGCAAGGCCCGTTCGCAGTCTCGCGGCGGCAAGGGTCGAAGCGACATCAAGAAATCTGAACGCAACGGCACGCCTGTCTCGGCGACGGGTATCGCTCATGACGACGAGCTGGTGGTCGTCACCAGAGGCGGGCAACTCGTGCGGCTCGAAGCCTCGACGATCAGCCAGATCGGACGAGGAACCCAGGGCGTGCGGGTGGTGAGAGTCGGGAAAAACGATACGGTGATCTCGGCAGCGAGAATCCCCGCGGATGATGCTCTTGATGAGGTAGAACAGGCGGACGGCATCCCAAGTGAAGGATCGCCCGAGAACCACGAGTAAACCCCAGATATCTCGGCAGGATCCTGCTGAGTTGATACAATGGATTTCTATGGCCAACGATTGGTCCGAACGAATACTGGTTTCCGAGCTTTCGGATGAACCCGCCTTGAGCGAGGAGCTTACCTCGTTGGAGGAACGTGTGGGCGGAGCTCCGCCCGGTGAGCCACCCAGCGTGGTGATTAATTTCGCCAATGTGACCTACGTCAACAGCTCGAACCTTGCTCAACTCCTCAAACTCCGCAAGATGCTGGCCGATTCAGGCGGGCTGCTGAGGATCAGCTCGGTCACCGATGAAGTCTGGTCAGTGCTGCTCGTTACAGGGCTCGACAAGGTGTTCCAGTTTGCACCTGATCTGATGACCGCCCTTACGGGGCTCCAGATCGAGCTCGATCCGGCGACGGATTGAACTTCTTGTGAGAGTGCGGGCATCTTGGCATCCCGGGATGGATGACCCGGTACACCGATTCACACGATGAGCCTGCCCGCTGCACCAGTCGAAGCCGCCACGCCAGTTCCCGCCATCGGGGATGTGGTCGCGTTGCTCGAAGGCGTCACCAAGGTCTACTACAAGCCCGACGGCTCGATCATGGTCCAGGCCCTGCGCGGGGTCGATGTACGGATCAATCGCGGCGACTACATGGCGATCATGGGTTCGAGCGGCAGCGGCAAATCAACGCTCATGAACATCCTCGGCTGCCTCGATAAACCTACTCACGGGCGGTATTTGCTTTCGGGCCGCGACGTGCAGGAGATGGACGACGAATCGCTCAGCAAGTTTCGAGGGCGCACGGTGGGGTTTGTGTTTCAGGCGTTCAATCTGATTCCGCAGCTCACGATCGAGCAGAACGTCGAGGTGCCGTTGTTTTATCAGGGGATCAACAAGACCGATCGCAGGGCGCGAGCCGAGAAGGCGCTCGAACAGGTCGGGCTTGCGGATCGCCTTGGGCATAGGCCAAGCGAGCTCTCGGGCGGTCAGCAGCAGCGAGTCGCGATTGCGCGCGCGCTGGTGGCGGATCCGGTGATCCTGATGGCGGACGAACCCACAGGCAACCTTGATTCGGCGACGAGCGATTCGATCCTTCAGCTCTTTGAGTCATTCCACGACCAAGGGCTGACGATCTTGATGATCACGCACGACGACGTGGTCGCGGACCGCTGCGAGCGGATCCTTCGGCTGCACGACGGCATGGTCGAACGCGACGAGGTGCTCCGATCGCGGCGGGGATGAGTCCGCAATCGGTGGTGGGCACCGGTTGTCGGAAGACCGCTCCCTCACGGTCGCGGCTCGTTCTGAGGGGCTGGCTCGTTCTGAGGGGGGCTGATTTCGAGCCGCAGCGTGTTTGTGTGAGCGCCTCGGGCAGCGGTTGATGCCATAATGCAGGCATGAATCACCGCACCTCGATATTCGCTCTGACGATTTCCTTATGTACCTGTGGCACTGCCCTCGCTCAGCAGCGGGCGGTCTCCGGTGCGACCAAAGCCCAGCAAGAAGCGATGGCTGCGTTCGAGCAGTCGCTCAATGAGATCCCGAGCCCGACGCTTTTGCGGGAATGGCACGACAAGACCTCGTCGAGGCCACACGCTGCGGGCACCGAGGGGGATGTTGCGAATCGGGACATGCTCGAACGCGAGTTTCGGGCGATGGGGTACACCGTCGAGCGGCACGAGTTCTGGGCGTATCTGCCGAGCCCTGTTTCGGCGAGCGTCAAGGTATTGACAGGTGACGAAGCTGGCGAAGGTATTGAGCTGTCACTGCGTGAGGACGTGCTCGAAGCTGATCCTTCGAGTTCGCATCCCGAGTTGGTCGATGCGTGGAACGCCTACAGCGGCAGCGGCGTCGCTGAAGGCGAAGTCGTGTACGTCAACTTCGGGCGCAAGCAAGACTTCGAGAAGCTCGCAGCGATGGGGGTTGATCTCACGGGCAAGATCGCACTGGCGCGCTACGGCGGGAACTACCGAGGGTTCAAGGCCAAGTTTGCACAGGAAGCTGGTGCTGCGGGATTGTTGATGTACACCGATCCGGCGGACTCGGGGTACGCCCGCGGGCTGATGTATCCCGAGGGCGGCTGGCAAACGCTCACGAGCATCCAGCGCGGCTCGATCAAGACGCTCGAGTATTCGGGCGACCCGCTCACTCCCGGCGTCGAAGCGACATTCAACGCGGCGACGCTCGACCCGGCAACGGTCGCGCTGCCCAAGATCCCGGTTCAGCCCATCGGGTGGGGCGGGGCGAACGAGATCCTCAGCCGAATGGACGGCCCGGCGGTGCCCGGCGGCTGGCAGGGCGGCCTGCCCATGACCTACCGCATCACGGGCTCTGCGCAAGCGGTGCGGGTGCGGATGGAGGTCCAGCAAAAACGCGAGCGGGTTGCATCGTGGAACGTCATTGCAACGCTTCGCGGCACGACCTGGCCCGATGAGCTGGTCATCGTGGGGTGTCACCGTGATGCGTGGGGCATGGGGGCTGGGGACCCCGATGCGGGGATGATCTCGCTGCTCGAATCGGCGCGGTCGTTTGCGGAAATGGCGCGGCGCGGGGGTCAGGGGGGGGGGCGACCCAAGCGGACGATCGTGTTTGGTGCGTGGGGGGCGGAGGAATACGGGATCATCGGCTCGACCGAATGGGTCGAACGCAACCGCACGCGGCTCATGCAAAACGCGGTCGCATATCTGAATCTGGACATGGCTTCGATGGGGCCAAACTTTCACAGCTCGGCGCACCCGGCGTTGCACGACGTGATCCGATCGGCTGCTATGGACGTGCCTCAAGCGCGCGACGCCGAACGCAGCGTGCATGAGGCATGGGGCAAGGGAGGCGTGCCGGGCATTGGAGTGCTCGGCGGCGGGAGCGATCACGTGAGCTTTTTGTGTTACGCGGGTGTGCCAAGCGTCGCGCTCGGCGGCGGGGGATCGCCCGGGACGAGCTATCACACGAACTACGACACGCTCGAGTGGTACCGCAAGGTGGTGGGCGATGACTACGAGCCGGCGCTCATGGTCGCGCGGATGACCAGTGCGATCGCGGCACGTCTCGCCAATGCGCCGCTCTTGCCTTTGGACCCGGCGGCCCAGACACGCGCGGTGCTCAAGACCATGCGGCAGATGAACGGGGAGCTGCCATTAGAGCCTTTGATCGTGCGGGCGGAGGTCATCGCGGATCGTGCTGATCGTGTGCATGATCGGCTCGTGCTGCTCGCAGCGTCGGGTGCGTTCCGCGATCACGAGTTGCAGCGGGCCAATGCCTTGCTCCGCCGGATTGATCGTGCGTGGCTCGATGAACAGGGCCTGCCCGGTCGGCCTTGGTACAAGAACCTGACGGTCTCGCCCGATCCCGAATCTGGCTACAGCTCGTGGGTGATGCCCGCGCTGCGTGATGCCAAGGGATGGGGACCCGAGCGAGCGGGCGAGGTCGCGTCGGTGCTCTCGCAGCATGACGCGGCCCTGAGCCGAGTCGAGCAGGCGATCACCGAGCTTGAGGCGCTGATCTCGGGCGGGTAATGGAACTTGTAGGATTGAAGTTCCAAGACAGACTGTGATGTCTCTATAGCACTCGACGGGTTACTTACCCAGCGAGCTGTCGATATCGCCGTAGCCTGTGTTGATGCTCCACTTGGGGGCTGCTGGATCGCCGCTGATCTTGGCGTGGTGCTTGCTCGTCGTCATGGGACGCGAGGTTGATGATGAAGAGGTTTGGTTCAGGTCGAGATCGCCATAACCCGTCTTGAACGTGATGCTGCCTGCGGGCATGGAGGAGCTTTCGAGGTCGATGTCGCCGTAGCCGGTGCTGATAGTCAGCCCGCCTGTGAAGGTGTCGGCGAGCACGAGATCGAGATCGCCGTAGCCGCTGGTCAGATCGACCGGTCCGGCGGAGTGTTCGAGTTCGATATCGCCGTAGCCCGTGGTGATTTCGACTGCGCCCTTCGAGTCGTTGACCTCAACATCGCCGTAGCCTGTGGTGACTGTCGCCGAGGCGTGGGGGAGTGTGATGTCGACGTCGCCATAGCCTGTGACGGTGGTGATCGCGCCCGAATCAGCGGGCATCCGGATCGCGAAGTAGACCGCGTCTTTGGAGCGACCGGCTTTGGCGGGCCATACGGGCTTGAGCGTGAGCGTGCCGTTGTCGACAGTCGGCAGGAACTCGACTTGTTCGAGCCGATCGGAGCTGGTGGATCTGAACCACGCGATGATGACGGTCTGATCTTTGGTGGCTTTGATTTCGCCCGTGCTGTTGGCTTTCTGGGTCCATGACGGCAGGGGCTCGCCGCGCGGTGCGATGTCTATGTCGCCATAGTTGGTCGAGAGATCGATCGCAGCACCCGGGGGCACGTCCAGCACATACGCCTTGATCTCACCAACGGTGAAGTTCGAGGTGGTGGTGATGCAGCCCATCAAGCCAAGGGTTCCCGCGAGAGCAACCATCATGAGGGCGGGGCGGACAACAGCTTGGTTAAGGTTCACAGCTAGCTCTCTGGTCAGAGTGGAGGTGGGGCATGACGAATCGGCCCAGTCTACACGAGCGGGCTTCTCTCCCCTTGCGTTGGGAGTTTGCGGCTTGTGATTTCAGCTGCCTACTGGTGAAGGTTCGAGCACGGTTCGCACGTCCCACAGCTCGGGGAAGAACCGCCGATCCACGATGCTGCGAAGATAGTTGACGCCATCGGTGCCGCCTGTGCCGCGTTTGAACCCGATGATGCGTTCGACGACCTTGACGTGCCTAAACCGCCAGAGACCCCATTGCTCGTCCACATCGACGAGTTTCTCGCACATCTCGTAGAGATCCCAGTACTTGCTCGTGTTCTCGTAGATGGTCTTGAACACCGGCAAGAGCGCCTCGCATGGCTCGTACGACTGAGAGACGTCGCGTTCGAGCACCTCGGCGGGGACCGGCAAGCCCCGTCGGCTGAGGAGTCGGAGGAACTCGTCATACAAACTCGGGCTCTTGATCGCGGCTTCGAGCGCTTCGTAGGCTTTCGTGTGGCCTTTTTGGAACTCGAGTGCCTGCGGGTTTTTGAGCCCAAGCATGCACTCGGCGAGCCGGAACTGCCCGCTTTGGAAGCCGCTGGCCGAGCCGAGAACGTGGCGGAACTGGAGATACTCCGGCGGCGTCAGCGTCGCGAGCACGCTCCACTGATTGAGGATCTGCGTGGTGATGTGCTTGATCCGCGACAGGATCTTGAAGCTCGGCCCAAGCTCGTCGTTCTTAACTAACTCCACCGCTGCCCGCAGCTCGTGGAGCATCAGCTTGAACCACAACTCGGTGGTCTGGTGCTGGATGATGAAGAGCAACTCGTCGTGGTGCTCGGGTTCCGAGCGTGGGTGCTGGGCAGCGAGCAGCGTGTCGAGATCGAGATACTCGGCGTAATGGCTCGTGGGCATGGTCCGGTCCTTCGTGAGAGAGGGATAACGGACAAGCCTAGACGTTTATGGAGGTTGGCGCGGGCTGGGCGGATCGCTGGGTGTTTATTCAGTCGGGGCGATGGCGAGCGTGCTTGCTGAGGGGCTGCTGGGCTGGACGTAGAAGCCTCGCAGCGTGTAGTAGTCGCTTCGGGCGGAGCCGCCCGAGCAACCCGCGAGCAGGGCGGTGGCTGCCATGGCGGCCAAGGTACAGAGGAGCGTGATGGACTTGTGCTGCCGGTAAACAGATCGACGCATCGGAGGGGTCTCCCTCGGCTCGGGCCGGATGATCTCGATTCGACCTTTGAGCCGCCAGCCCTTGAGTGAGAAGCGGGAGAATGGGAGTTGTTTCGTGGTGACGGGCAATCTCTGCCGCCTGTGACGGCAGGATCGGCCCGTGATGGGACCAAGATCGGCAGTTTTTGCCGAGAACCCGGAGAGCGGTGAGTGGGGGGCACCGGGCAGGGATGCGTACGATACGAGCTCCACGCGGAAGCGTGGGGAATGCAATAGAGATGCTCAGATGCGAGAGACCCTCGCTTGGGCTTCGGGCTCGTCAAGAACGAAACGTGCGTTCAATACAAGCCCTGAATGTTAGTGAGGGGGTCTTTGGCAATACAGAAGATCCCCCTCGCTCACACTCGGGGCTGGTTGCGACACGCCGTTATTCACGTGTCAGATTGATTGATCTGGTCTAGTCAACACGCTTTAGGCTAAGCGTTCCCTGGGCTTGACTATTTCGGACGCTGCCGTAATCAACTCTCCATTTAAATGATGACTTAAATATCTCATTCCTGACACCCCCGCCTCCGGAAACGCTCGACCGTGTGGCGTTGGTTTTCGTGAGTTCTCGCATTGAAACGAGTGTCATTGTGGTTCCCGAATACTCAAATACGAACTCTAAATGGCTAGAGCCAAGCCATGAACCTTGAAAAACGATCGTATCATCGGAAACTTCTTTTACCACCCACCGGACATCAAAGTCTTTTTTGACATTATGTTGTATCGTTCCTCTCCACACACTCCCCACGGGCATGAGGTCGGCGGCGGTCTTGCGTTCCTTGCGCGGCTTGTCGCGGGCCATACGCTGCTGCATGCCGCCCGTCTCGGGAAGATCTCCCTCGATGATCGGTTTTGAGCGCACGCTGACGAGCTGCCACTCGCTATCAAACACGCGAAGAGCTCCCGGTGCTGGAAGCTCGAGATCAATCACATCGGCGGTTAGCGTCACGTTTAGTCCTAGCTCGATGACCGGTTGGCCGTCCATCACCGAGAGGATCAGATGCACCTCGCCATTCACGTCGGGTTGGATCGGGAGCGTAAAGAGACTGGTTTCGCCCGCGGGCAGACCGAGTTCGAGAAAGCCCTCGCCCTCGGTGCGTTTGGCGACGATCTCGAAGCGGTAGTTGTCAGCCATCGGGAGCATGATCGCCCAGAACGATCCCGGCTCGATGCCCGCGTTGTCGTTCGTGATGATGTTGTCGCCCCACGGCACAAGATCAACGTGGTGCTTGAAACGATCTGACCGGCCCTTCACATGGTCGATGAGCGTCTGGTCACCGCTGGTAGCGAGTTGCTTGCCCGCATCGCCAAAGGCTCTGAGCATCCCAGAGACATGCTTGGCGTATGTTGATTCAAACCGATCTTTGGCTTTGACGTTCGGGGATTTTCCACGGCTGCGCCACGCGGCGAGTTGTTTTTCCTGATCGTCGAGATCGTCGAACTTATGATTTGAGATGGCGACGTCCACCCGTTGGCGGAGTGACTCCATCTGCTTCTCATACTTCTCGGCTTTGGAGTCGAGGATCTTGATGGCACGCGGGGTGTCTTGAGCGGTCGCGGCGGTTGTTATGCCGCTGAGCCCCACCCAGCACACCAAGACGATTGCGATGATTCTTTGCACCTTCCACTCCTTCGTGCTCGCAGCGATTTCGCTGCGTGTGTGCTGGCAGGATACAGGAAATGAGAGATCCACGAGCCTTACCGGGAGTGTGGGGGGCGGGGGGAATGTGGGACTGGCACTTGGTGGGGATATATGGTGCCGGCTGATCGAGCCCTACGCGGAAGCGTGGGGGGGGGCATGGAGGTCTGAGCTGGCTGGGGGCGAATGTTGCCGCCTTGCTCGGCAGCCCTAGCCCAATGGCCGTAGGATCGGGCTGGTTTCATCTTTGTCCGGCTCGCCCTCCCGTTCTGGAGTGTCCATGTTCAAGCTCGCGTTCAGCACCGTCGCATGCCCGGATCGGACCCTTGAGCAGGCTTTCAAGTTCGCGGTCGAGTGCGGCTACGACGGGATCGAGCTGCGGACGCTCGGCTCGAACGATCCGACGCTGCTGTGCGAACCGTCGCTGACAGGCTCGGAGAAGATCCGCCGATTGGCGGTGTCTTCGGGCGTTGAGCTCGCGTGTCTTTCGACGTCGTTTCGGTTTGATGCGCCGGTGTGGCCGCCGGTGGTGGGCCGGGCGCTTCCGAGCTTTGCGCACCGTTCGCGTCCAGCCCAGCGAGCGGTTGACGCGGCGGACGATATGGAATGCGAGCTGGTGCGAGTGTTCGGGTTTGAGGTTGGCAAGAGGGAACGGCGTCGCAGCGCGGTGCGACGCATCGCGGGGGCGCTGATGCCCGTGCTTGATTCGGCGCGCGCGCGACAAGTAGACGTAGTGCTCGAGAACGGCGGGTCGTTTCAGACGGCAGACGAGCTGATGGAACTCTTCGAGGCGTGCGAGCAACATCCGAGTTTGCGAGCGGCGTACGACCTGAGCGTCGGGCAGGCTGCGGGCGATTCGATTGATGACGTGCTCGCCAAGCTCGGCGAGCGGTTGGCGTTGCTGCGGTTACGTTCAACGGATGGCGACGGACAGCCCAAGCCGATGAGCCACGCCGAAGCACGCACGCTGGTGCCGACGCTCGTGGATGCTCGATACGCGGGCTGGATGAGCGTGGACTGGCCCATCGCGTGGATGCCCGAGCTAGCCGAGCGTCACGGCGAGACTTCGACCGTGCTCGCCAACATCGCTGACGTGCTCCGCGGCGCGATGCCCGAGGGAACCTCGAGGGCTGTTTCGCACCGCGTTGCAGTAGGCGTCTAGACAGGTGGGCCAGCGTGATGCCATGGAGGCTTTTGCGCAAGAGCTGATCGAGCGGTGTCTCCAAGCGGGCTTCGCGCAGGCCGGGATCACTACACTCGAACCGATTGAACGCCCTGAACATCTGCGCCAATGGATTGCTGATGGCAAGCACGGCGAGATGGGCTGGCTTGGCGAGACTGCCGAGCTTCGAGAACAACCGTCGGCACTGCTCGATGGCGCGCGCACAGCGGTGGTGGTCGCGGACGAATATGTACCGCCGGGCTCACAAGCTCCGAATGCAAACGGCGGCGTCGGGCAGATCGCGCGGTATGCGTGGGCGGATGACTACCACAAGCGGATTCGGCGCAGGCTCAAGGCTGTGTGCGATGAGCTGCGTGAGCGTTTTCCAGATGAACGCACGCGGCTCTTTACCGATACCGCTCCCGTCGCTGAGCGAGAGCTGGCCCAGCGTGCCGGGCTTGGTTGGACGGGCAAGCACACGCTGGCGATCAACGCCCAGCGTGGGAGTTGGTTTGTGCTCGGCGGGTTTCTGACCACGCTTGAACTGAAGCCTCCACGTGAACAACCGGTTGTCACCGACCACTGCGGCTCATGCACACGCTGCATCGACGCTTGCCCGACAGGCGCGATCACGCCCTACTCGGTGGATGCCTCGCGGTGCGTGAGCTATCTAACGCTTGAGCACAAGGGGTCGATCTCGCCCGAGTTGCTTGAGGGCATCGGGCCGAGGCTGGCGGGGTGCGATGTGTGCCAGGACGTGTGCCCGCACAACCGAACTCGGGACAACGAGACGGATTTGGAATCCGCAGGCCGGAGCAGCTTTGATCTGTTGGATGTGCTGGGATGGGATGAAGCAACTCGCAGGGCGCGGTTCGCGGGCAGTGCGCTCAAACGGCTCTCGCTCGCTCAAGCCCAGCGCAACGCAGCGATCAACGCGCGGCATGCGCTGCTCAAGAGCATCCTCTCGCGCGAGGAGCGAGTCGAGCTTCGGCGAACACTGGAAGCACTCGCTTGGAATGCGTCGGCGGACCCGGTCGCGAGAGATGCAGCACGCGAAGCGCTGCGGGCGACGGTCTTGCCGAGCCCCCTTCCTGACGGTCAGGGCTTGTAACGAGGCGTTGCTGTTGCATCAGTTGCGACGTTGAAATCCCACGCGGTTGGAGCGTTGGCCGCTGCGGAAGACGCCCTGAATCATGACCGCTCGGTCGGTGGGCGAGAGGGCAAACTCGCGCTGGGTGCCCGGCTCGGTAGTGGTGTGCCATTGGCCCGTGGCGCGTTTGCGGAGGAGCACCCATCGGATGGGGTCGCTCGATGTGCGCACACGCAGGCGATCGCCCGAGGCGTTCGTTGTGATCGTGGCGGTGATAGTTTGCGCGGGGAGCGCAAGCCAGGGGGAGTCGGGTACGACGGCAGGTTGAGCAAAGCTGGTCGATGCAAGTGTGGAGGTGAAGTTGGGGTGTTGGCTGAGGATGCGTGCGGAGAACATGACCATGCCGCTGGCGTGGTGGCTTGGGAGGGCCTGAATCTGGCGTGGGATCTCGTGGTCGAGCCAGCCTGGGAACTTGCTCTGGTCGCGCGCGATGTTGATCCCGGGCCAGAGGTGGCGTGCGAGGATGTTCTGTTGGTCCCACCAGCCGAGCAGCGCGGTGAACGATTGGTCGGGTTTGTCGATGGGCCAATAGAGCTGGGGGATCAGGGCGTCGACCCAGCCTTCGCGGAGCCAACGCCTGCTGTCGGAGGCGATGGTGTCGTAAGCGTCCATGCCCTTGATGCCCGGCGGATGCTCGGGACGCCAGATGCCAAAGGGGCTGACGCTCACCGTCACCGAGGGGTCGAGGCGTTTGACGAGCGTGTAAAGATCGTGGACGAGCGAGTCGGTGTTGGACCTGCGCCACGCGGCTTTGTCGAGTTTCTCGGTGCCCGGTGGTGTCGTGGTTGCGAGGTACCGTTCGTAGGTCGTTTGGTCGTCGAACTCGCCAGCTTTGGTTCCTGAGCGTGGATAGGGGTAGAAGTAATCGTCGATGTGTACGCCGTCGATTTCGTATCGGTTGACGACGTCCTCGACAACACGCAGGAAGTGCAGGCGTGCGCGCAGCTCGCCGGGATCGGCCCACTTGTACGGCCCGTGCGCGCGCACGAGCTCGGGATTGGTGCGGTTGATGTGCGTAGGCGCATTGCGACCGATGGACTCGGGATGCGCGGTTCGGAAAGGGTTGAACCAGGCGTGGAGTTCGAGCCCGCGCGCATGGGCACGGTCGATCCATTGGGTGAGCGGGTCATAGCCCGGGTCGAGGCCCTGCTTGCCGCTGATGAACGCGGAGGCGGGTTCGAGGTCCGAGCGGTACACCGCGTCGGCGGTGGGACGCACTTGCAAGAACACCGCGTTGAATCCAGTGCGTTGGACACGATCGAGGATGGTGTCGATTTCGGCGAGTTGGGCAGCTTTGGGGCTGCCGGGTGTGGTGGGCCAATCGATGTTGGCGACGGTGGCGACCCAGACTCCCCGGAACTGCTCACGCACGGGCGGGGGTTGGAGTGTCGCGGCCGAGGCATGCGTCCATCGAGAGGAGCTGGTGATGCTGCTGCACGCGGTGAGCTGTGCGCACACGATGGCGACGCCGAACAGGGTGAGTCGGCGCATCACGGTGTGGGAGGTGGAGTTTGGTTGGCGGCAGGCCACAGCGAATCTCCAGCGAATGATCGTTCGTGGTCGAGGAGTTGTTGCTTGAGCTCGACGCCTCCGCCGAAGCCGGTGAGCGAGCCGTCAGCTCCGATGACGCGGTGGCAGGGGATCACAAGCATCACGCGGTTGGCGCCGTTGGCTCCGCCCACAGCACGCACGGCGCTAGGGGCGTTGAGCCGAAGCGCCAGATCGCGGTAGGCGATGGTGGTGCCGAAGGGGATGTTCTTGAGTTCGGCCCAGACCCGCTGTTGGAAGGTGGTGCCGGGCGTGTGCGTGGGGACGGTAAAGGCTTGGAGCGTGCCCTTGAGGTATTCGCCCAGCTCGCGCTGAAGCGTGTCGAGATGAGGGGCTTGTCCAATCTCGGTGGTTGCTTCGAGGAGCGATTCGAGCGCGACGAGTTGGCGTTCGACGCGGTCATCGGGCCCGAACTCGAGCAGGCAGATGCCTTGATCGGTTGCAGCTGCGACGACTCGGCCCATGGGCGTGTCGAGGGTGGTGGTGCGGATGGTGGTGGTGCTGGTGGTGTTCACCCGAGGGATGTCCGTCCTGCGAGGTATGGCTGGAGGAGTTTTGGGATGGCGATGGAGCCGTCCTCTTGCTGATGGATCTCGAGCAGCGGGATGAGCAGCCTTGGGCTTGCTGCGACGGTGTTGTTGAGCGAGTGGCAGAAGACAGTTTCGCCCTTGCCACCTGCGCCGCCCGGTCGGTATCGCATGTTGAGTCTTCGGCACTGGTAGTCATAGAGGCGGCTCGCCGAGTGGGTCTCGCCGAAGGCTCCGGTGGGTGCGCCGTCGGGGCCGTTTTCACCTCGGCTTGGCATCCAGCATTCGAGGTCGATCATGTCGGCGTTCTTAGCGCCGAGATCGCCCGCGCAGCATTGCAGCAAACGGTGGGGCAACTCCAGACTCTCGAGCAGCGCGGCGACGATCCCGATCATCTCCTGATGCCAACGCCGACTCTCGGCCTCATCGGCGCGACAGATCACCACTTGCTCGACCTTGTCGAACTGATGGATCCGGTACAAGCCCGCGGTGTCGCGGCCCGCTGCGCCCGCCTCACGACGAAAGCATGTGCTCAGGGTGCAGAGCTTGAGCGGGAGATCGGCCTCGTCGAGAATCTCGTCGGCGTGCATGCCCATGAGCGAGACTTCGCCCGTGCCGGTGAGGAAGAGGTCGTAGCCCGTGTTGGACCCGGCTTGAGAGCTCTCGCTGTCGGTTGCCCGGCGTTGGCTCTCGGGGACGTGGTATGCCTGATCGCGTGACGCGGGGAAGAACCCGGTGCCGATCATGGCTTCCTCGCGCACGAGCACGGGAACGGTGACGGGCGTAAAGCCTCGGCTGACGACGAAGTCCATCGCGTATCGCAGGACGGCCATGTGGAGGAGGGCGCCGTCACCTGTGAGCAGGTAGCTGCGAGACCCGGCGAGCTTGACGCCCCGCTCGAAGTCGGCCATGCCCAGGCGTTCGATGAGTTCGAGGTGGGTCTTGGGGGCAAAGCCGCGTTGCTCGGCGAAGGGCTTGTCTACATCGAAGCCATTGGGCGACCATCGGCGGATCTCAACGTTGTCGTCGGCGCAGGTACCTTCGGGTACGTCGGCATCGGCGGGTTGGGGAATGGTCAGGAGTTGGGCGCTGAGGGTTGCTTCGAGCTCGCGGGTGCCTGATTCGAGGGAGGCGATTTCTGCTTTGAGGGCTGCGGGCTTGGCTTTGATGGATTCGATCTCGGCGAGCAGGGCGTCTCGGTCATTGTCTTGGGCGGCTTTGAGCTGGCCCGAGAGTTTGCCGATGAGGGGGCCGGTCTGTTTGCTGAGCTTGTTTTGTTCGGCCCGCAACCTGTCGAGACGGGTTCTGGCTTCTCGATATTGGCTGTCGAGGGCGAGGACCGCATCGATGTCCACATCGGCGTGCTTTCGTCGGCAGCCGAGCCTGAAATGGTCGGGGTTAGTACGCAATGCCTTGAGGTCGATCATGGGTAGACCAGTGTAGGGTGCAACCTTGCGGGGCGCGTGGTCTGTATACTCGTTGCGCTGACCACGGAGAGGACGATTTGAGCACGACCAAGCCAGTTCCAAGCTTTCGATTGAGACCCACCAGCGGCGGAGCCCATGGCGGGGGTGGGCGTCCCGTACCGATGGGGTCGGAGTCGATCTCGATCGGTCGGCATCCGTCGAACACGATTTCGATTACGGACGACCGGGCGAGCCGCCAGCACTGCGTGATCGAGCGGGCTTCTGATGGCGAGGGCGGGTTTGTGCTCCGGGATCTGGAGAGTCGCAACGGGACCAAGCTCAACGGGCTCAAGATTACGGAGGTCGAGCTGTGCTTGGGGGACGTGATCGGGATCGGCTCGACGGAGTTCCTCATCGAGGAGGGGGTCGCCACCAAGGGCAAGCCAGCCGCCACCAAGGCCAGCCGACCCAGCCGAACTGGTCAGAAGCCCAGGCTCTCAGCGAACACACGCAAAGACAATGTCGGTACCGATCAAGGAGCCGAGGGGGATGCAAAGGGGACGCTCGACCCTGAGATCACCAAAGACCTTGAGCGGATGCTCAAGAGCTTGCCGCCCAAGGATGAGCCTTGGCCCAGCGTGGCGTTGGTGCAGGCGGATGGATCTGAGTCGGATGTGTTGAAAACTAGTGGAGCAGGTGGTGGGGGGGCGGTGGTGACACGGATGGTGTTACAGGTGGCATCGAAGGCTCGGGCGACGGATGTGCATGTTGAGCCGCAGGACGGGCTCTCGCGGATTCGGCTTCGGGTCGATGGCCAGATGGTGTGGATTGCTGATTTGCCGCGAGGGGTGGGTGATCGGCTTTGCGGGCTCATCAAGACGGCGTGCCAGCTCAAGGTGACGCACTCTCAGGCCATGCTCGACGGCCACTTCAGCGCGCGCATCGACAGCCGGCGCGTCGAGTACCGGGTGAGCTTTACGCCCTCGATGCAGGGTCAGAAGCTGGTGATCCGGGTGCTCGATACGCGGGGCGTGCCGACGAGTCTGCGTGAGCTTGGGTTGCTGCCATGGATGGAAGAGCGTGTCCGGCGGGTGTGTGAGAAGGATTCGGGGATCTTGCTGACCGTCGGGCCGACGGGGTCGGGCAAGACGACGACGCTCTATAACTGCTTGCGTTCGGTTGATCGTGAGCGGCGCAACGTGGTGACGATCGAAGACCCGATCGAGTATCAACTCGACGGCGTGACACAGATCCCGATCAACGCCCAGCGGGGCAACACGTTCGGCGATCTGCTGCGATCGGTGCTTCGGCAGGATCCCGACGTGATTCTTGTGGGCGAGATTCGCGATGGTGAGACGGCGCGGACGGCGATGCAGGCCGCGATGACCGGGCATGTGGTGTTCTCGACGCTGCACGCCAAGAACTCGATCTCGGCGGTGTTCCGGCTCTTGGATCTTGGGATCGAGCCGTACTTGTTGGCCAATGCGCTTGATCTGATTCTGGCGCAACGGCTGGTGCGTGTGCTGTGCAAGCAGTGCTGCCGAGAGATTCCGATCAAGCCCGGACAGGCGAGCCGGATGGGCCATGCGCTGCGAGGCAAGACGGTCTCGAAGATGCCCGTGGGGTGCGCTGCGTGCTTGAAGACGGGGTATCGGGGGCGTGCTGCGTTGTTCGAGTTGTTGGAGTTCAACGACGCGATGCGTGACGTGGTGCTGGGCACGCCGACGGTGGGGGCGATGAAACAGGTGATCGCCAACGGGCACTTTACGACGCTCACCGAGTTTGGCTGGCGTCTGGTCGCGGATGGCACGGTGAGCATCGAAGAGATTGAGCGGGTTTCGGAGAACTAAGACCCGCGAGCTTCCGCTCGGGGCAGTGACTTATCCCGAGCTTCCGCTCGGAACTCGGGCGCTTTGCACGCTCTCTAGAGCAGTCGAATGTCTCGCAGGGCGGGGAATGTTTTTCGCCAATCTGTAACGATCGCTGGGTCGAGATCGATGCTCAGGACGCCGGGCTTGTCATCGAGTTCGCCCATGAGCTCGCCTTTGGGATCGATGGCGATGGTGCCCCCTGCGTATTGGAGGTGGGGGTCGCAGCCGCAACGGTTGACGGCGAGCATGAAGGCTTGGTTTTCTATGGCTCGTGCTATTGCGAGCGCACGCCAATGGGCATGGCGGGCCTTTGGCCAGTTGGCGCTGACGATGAAACACTGGGCGTTATGGGGAGGCAGAGCGAGCTTACGAAACAGCTCGGGGAACCGCAGGTCGTAACAGATGCCCATGCCTACGCGGAGGCTCTGGTCGGCAGTGGTCCAGTCCCAACTCACCGGAGTTGCTCCCGGGCGGATGACCTCGTTCTCGCGGCCGAACCCGAAGGGGTGGATCTTGGCGTACTCGCAGATGAGCTCGCCCGCTGGGTTGATGACCGGAGCGCGGTTCTCGGCGAGTGAGTCATCGGGCAGACCCACTGCTCGGCCTCCGACGACGAACGCCTTGGTGTCTTGGGCGAGGCGGGTGAGGTAGTCGAGGATGGCTGCTGCTGCGGGTGTGGTGATGTGGTTGTGGAGCGAGAAGCCGGTGGCGAACATCTCGGGGAGAACGATCAGATCGCCCGATTTGATACCCCCTCCGAGAGAGATCGGTTCGAGGAGGGAATCAACCCGATGGAAGTTCTCGGTCGGATCTTCCCACGCAATATCCAGTTGCACCAGATGGGCACGCATGGGCAAGGATATCCGGGAGAAAGAGTGGCGGATTATGAACCGCTGTGCGGGGTTCACAGTAGAATGGAGGGGTTCGATGTTCGGGTTCTTGACCAGAGGTATTGATGCTTGTGCTTGCGAGTACATCTCCGCGCCGCCGCCGACTCCTTGAGGAGCGTGGGGTGTCGTTTGAAGTCATCGAATCGAGTATCGAAGAACATCTGCTCGAACGGGGCGATGCTGCACCCAGGCAGTGGGTGATGGCGCTTGCGTATCTCAAGGCGAGATCGGTAGCAGACGCGCTCAATCGGCGTGCGCCGGGGCTGTCGTGCGTGGTGCTTGGTGCGGACACGATGTGCGTCGATGGCGGTGAAATGCTGGGCAAGCCCAAGGATGCGGATGAAGCCCGTGCGATGCTAATGGGGTTTGTCGATTCCGAGCATGAGGTGGTCACGGGAGTGGCCATCGTTGACGCAAAGAGTGGTCAGCGCGAAGTCTTTGCAGATCCGGTCAAGGTGCGTTGGGGATCGGTGGAATCGGGAACGATTGATCGGTACATCGAGAGCGGCGACTGGGAGGGCAAGGCGGGCGGGTACAACCTTGCAGAGCGGCTCGCCGAGGGCTGGCCTATCGAGGTCGATGGTGATCCTTCGAGCGTGATGGGCTTGCCTGTGGAGCGGGTGGTTGGTTTGTTGGAACGCTTCGAGCTTGGTGAGACCAGCGAGCGAGAGAGCCATGTTTGAATCATCGACGATCGCTCCTGGGTGGTTGGTGCTGCCGATGGCAGCGGTATCGCTGCTCGCGGTGCTGGTGCATTTGTCGATGCTTCATTCGCGGGAGGTCGCCGGTTCGATGCCATTGAGTCGCCACCGGCTGCGGACCGCGGGCGGCGTGGTGACGCTGATTTCAATCCCACTGCTTGCGTATTCGTTCGGCGTGGTGACCCCCGCTGATCCGAGAGCCTTTACGATGGCATGGTCGGCGTCGATGGGGCTCTTGGGCCTGATCGTGATGATCGCTGGGCTTGACGCACTCAACTCGATGCGGGTGCATCGGCACGAGCTTCGGAGGCTTCGGTCCAAACGCCGAAACGCGATGGCTGAGCTTGATGCGATGGTGCTCGAACATCGGCTTGGCGACGCGGGCTCGGGCAGCGACGTATCGTCGCAGCATGACCGCTGATCGCTCGCTCCCCTCAACTCCAACCCCGTTGCCCGCATGGATCACGCGGCCCGCTTCATGGGTGTACGCCCGAGAGGTGGGCAAGCGAGCCGCAAAGTTTGACGCGGGCAAGGGCGTGGTTCGGCTCGATCGTCCGGTGCTCAGCGTCGGGAACCTGTCGGTGGGGGGCACGGGCAAGACGCCGGTGGTGGGGTGGATCATCGAGCGGTTGCTCGAGATGGGGTGCGACCCTGCGGTGGCGATGCGCGGGTATCGGCTGCGAGGGGGGGGGGCGCGGGGCGGGCTTTCGGATGAAGCGATGCTGCACGCTGAGCGGTTTGGTGATCTGCCTGTAGTGGCTCAGCCTCATCGGCTCGAAGGATTGATCGAGCTGTTCGCAACCGAACGCGGCGAGCGGGTGGATGCGATCGTTCTCGACGACGGGTTTCAGCATCGTCGGCTTGCGCGTGATCTTGATCTGGTCTTGCTTGATGCGACGCGCGATCCGTTTGGAGATGAGCTGCTCCCGGCGGGGTGGCTTCGTGAACCGGCTGAGGCGTTGGCTCGCGCTACGCATGTTGCGATCACGCACGCCGAGTCGGCAGATGAACACACGGTCGCAGCGATGGACGAGTGCGTCGAGCTGCTCATGGGTCGGCCCGCTGATGCAGTGCTTCGGCACACATGGACAATGCTTGAGATCACCGAGCCCGGGGGGGGGGCAATCGCGGACCGAGGCGGTGAGCTGGCTTGCGGGGCGGGTGGTGGTTGCAGCGTGTGCGATCGGGAACCCGGGGCCATTTTTACAAGCGGTGGGGCGTGCGACAGGACAGGAAGTCGCTGCGCGGGTGTACCGGGATCATCACGCTTTGGGTGATCGGGAGGCGCGAGAGCTGGCAGCGTCGCTGCGAGATCGCGGGGCGCAGGCGTTGGTGGTCACGCAAAAAGATTGGACGAAGCTCTCGGGGGTGGCTTGTGACGTGTGGCCTTGCCCGGTGGTTCGGCCCGTGCTGGAGGTGGAGTTTGTGCGGGGCGAAGCGGTGCTGGGGGATGCGGTGCGGGAGGCGGTTGAGCGGGTTCGATCCGAGAATGCGGCCGCTCAAGACGCCCGGTGAGGCGTGGATCCGTGCTATCATGGGTGCATGCCGCAGAGCTTGTTGCAAGAAGTGATCGCAGCGATCGAGTCGTGGCAGCCATTTTGTGCTGTGGTGGTGGGTGACTTCATGCTCGACGAGCTGGTGCTCGGAGACGCCGAGCGGCTCAGTGCCGATGCGCCTGTACCCGTGCTTCGGGTTCGCGAGCGGCGTCATACTCCCGGCGGAGCTGCGAATCTGGCGTTGGATCTTGCTGCGATGAAGGCCCGGGTGCGGGTCGTGGGGGTCGTGGGCGACGACGCCTCGGGAAGGATTCTGCGTTCGATTCTTGAGGACGCGGGGATTGAGTGCTCGGGGTTGCTGGTGGATTCGGCGAGGCCGACGACGACCAAGCGGAACATGGTGGGGCTCGCGCAGCAGCGACACCCGCAGAAGATGTTCCGGCTCGACGAGGAGAGCCGCGAGCCGCTGAGTGGCGAGGTACGCAAACGGGTCGAGGCCGCATTCGGCGTTGCATTGGAGCACGCAGATATTGTGTGCATCGAGGACTACGACAAGGGCGTGTGCTGCCGGGCGGTGGTCGCCGAGGTGATCGGACGATCAAAGAAAGCGGGGGCCGAGGTGCTGGTCGATCCGGCGTCGATCGACGACTTTGGGCGGTACACAGGCGCGACGGCGATCACTCCCAACCGCAACGAGGCTGAGCGTGCAACGGGGATGAAGACGTGCGCCGAAGCGACGGCCAGCGGCAACGTGTTGCTTGCGGAACGGTTGATCGAAACGCTCGGTTGCGAAGCGGTGGCGCTCACGCTCGATCGTCACGGCGCGTTGCTGCTCGAACCCGGCGGCGAGCCTCAAGCGGTCCCGACGGTGGCGCGTGAGGTGTACGACGTGACGGGTGCGGGGGATATGTTTTTAGCGGGATTCGCTGCGGGTCGGGCGCAGGGTTTGAGCTGGGCTGCGAGCACTCGGCTTGCGAATCTGGCTGCGGGCCTTGAGGTCGAGGTATTTGGGGTCGAGCCGATCCCGCTCGATCGTGTGCTCATCGCGGCGCGTCGCGAAGCGGGGCAATACGACGGCTCGGTGATGACGTTGGAGCTTGCAGCCGAGCATGCGAGGCTCTCGCGGGCTGCGGGCAAGCGAGTGGTGTTCACCAATGGCTGCTTCGATGTGCTCCACGCGGGGCATGTGGAGTTGCTCGAACAGGCACGCGCTCACGGCGATGAGCTGATCGTCGGGCTCAATAGTGATGCTTCGGTCCGGCGGCTCAAAGGTGACGGCCGACCGGTCAACACACACGCGGACCGGGCCAGAGTGCTCGGCGCACTGCGAGCGGTGGACGCGGTAGTCGTGTTCGACGAGGACACGCCGATCAAGCTGATTGAGGCGATTGTGCCCGCGGTGTTGGTCAAGGGTGCGGACTATGAGGGCCGTGAGGTCGTGGGACGAGAGTGCGTCGAAGCCAGCGGCGGCAAGGTCGTGCTGGTCGATCTCGTGCCCGATCGCAGCACAACGGGTACGCTCGAACGGATGAGTTCATCGACGAAATCATGAGTGTTCATCGCGACCATGTTGCGATCGTGCATCGCCAGTACATGGACCCGATTGTACGTGGGGATAAGACGATCGAGTGCCGATTGTCGAAGTCGCGGATCGCGCCGTTCGGTCGCGTCGGGTTGGAAGATACGTTGCATTTCAAGCGGAGCGGCGGGCCGTTCTTTGCAAGAGCGGTGGTTACGCGGGTGCTGTTTGTCTCGCTCGAAGGTCCGGGCGGCATCGAGAAACTGCGAGACGAACACGACAAGCACATTATGGGAGACGCGGAGTATTGGGACTCCAAACTCCACGCGCGGTACGCCTCGCTGCTCTGGTTTACGCGGGTTCAAGCG
Organism: uncultured Phycisphaeraceae bacterium; assembly: GCA_964448185.1. Lineage (GTDB taxonomy): Bacteria > Planctomycetota > Phycisphaerae > Phycisphaerales > UBA1924 > OFTM382. Next base: position 7,836 of record CAYUVO010000014.1, on the reverse strand, counting down.
GTGAGCGAAGGCCCTAACTACCCGCGTGGCTCGCAGTCGGCGTGGCATGTTCTGGATTGAACCGCGCTAGCTCCAGTCGATGACAAGCTTGCCGAACTGTTCGCCCGCTTCGAGCCTTTGGTATGCCTCGACGCACTGCTCGGGCTTGAATACACGGTCAACGACGGGTGCGAGCTTGCCTGCACGCAAGAGGCTTATGACTTCGTTGAACTCTTCGTTGGAGCCCATGGTCGAGCCGAGCAGGCGGAGCTGGTTCCAGAAAATCCGTGCGAGGTCTGTCGTGGCGTCGGGTCCGGTGGTGCATCCGGGGGTGACGTACGCGCCGCCGCGAGCCATGCTCTTGATGCACGAGAGGTGAGTGGCCTTGCCGACCGAATCAACGCAGACATCAACGCCGCGTTTGTTGGTCCATGTGCGCACCTGTCGTGACCAGTCGCTGGCGTCATCGAGGATGGCCAGGTCCGCGCCGAGTTCGGTTGCTTTGTCGAGTTTCCACTGGTGGCGGCTGGTGACCGCGACGCAACAGCCGTGATGTATGGCGATGGCAAGGGCTGCGGTAGCGACCCCGCCCCCGATGCCGGTGATGAGCACGCTCTGGCCGCAGCGCAGGTTGGCTTTGGTGACGAGCATCGACCATGCGGTGAGCGCCACGAGCCCGAAGGCGGCGGCCTGTTGCGGGTCGGTGTCGCCGACCGCTGCGCAGTTGGCAACGGGCACGGTGAGCATCTCGGCGTGCCCGCCGGGCGAGCGGTGCTCGCCGATGAGCTCAAAGTTTGGTGCGAGCGTTGAGCCGGGCGGGTCTTGTGGGCGTGAGTGTTCGGGGAGTTGGATGGCCGCGTTGAACACGACTCGTTGGCCGAGCCATGCGGGATCGACGTTGGGGCCGAGGTCGGTGATCTCGCCGCAGGCATCGCAGCCGCTGGTGCGTGGATATTCGAGATCGAGCCCGGGCACGCCTCGGCCCACCCACAGGTCCATGTGATTGAACGCACTGGCAAGGACACGCATGCGTACCTCGCCCGATCCCGGGGTAGCGGCGTCGGGGGCGTGCCCGAGTTCGATGTTGTCAGCGACGGGGGAACCTTGCTTACGGATGATGATTGCACGCATGTGCTGAGCGTATGCTGTTGGCCATGCGGATCGACGTGCTGACAACCTTTCCCGAGATGTTCGGCGAGCATGCTGGGAGCGTGCTCGGGACGAGCATCCCCAAGCGGGCGATCGACGCGGGTGCGCTGTCGGTGATCGCCACGAACATCCGTGACTACGCGGACAACAAGCACCGCCGCACCGACGATCGGCCATACGGTGGCGGCCCGGGCATGGTGATGACCTGCCAGCCCGTGTGGGACGCAACGATGGCGGTCGAAGCGATGGACCCGCTGCCCGCGACGCGGATACTGCTCACGCCCCAAGGCGAGCCGATGGATCAGGCGATGGTCGAACGACTCGCTGCCAAGCCGCGGCTGTTGATGATCTCGGGTCACTACGAGGGCATCGATGAACGAGTCATCGAACAGCTCGCACCATTGGAAGTATCAATCGGTGATTATGTGCTCAGCGGCGGCGAACTCGGAGCGTTGGTTTTGATCGACGCGATCGCTCGGCTTTTGCCCGGGGTGCTCGGGGATGACGCCTCGGCTCACGAGGACAGCTTCGGGCAGATGCCTACGACCGACACCGACGGCTGCGAGATTGAACCTAAGAAGCTTGCCAAGTGGTACGAAGCGTTGGGAGTCTCGCCCGACGCGAGGCTGCTCGATTGCCCGCACTACACGAGGCCTCGCGAGTGGCAAGGGCGATCGATTCCAGAAGCTCTGCTTGGGGGCGATCATGAAGCAGTCGCCAAGTGGCGTCTCGAACAGCGTGTCGAACGCACGCGCAAACGCCGTCCCGATCTGCTCGGGTAGAGCCGACGCGCATAGAAGTGAATCCGAAAACAAACACTGACCCCCAAGTGGGAGTCAGTGGCACAAAGAACAGTTGGATGTCGGCAGCCGATCGCTGCTTACTTGTGACCCTGCGTTTTACTTCCGACCTTGTGTCGTACCTTCGCCCGCGACGTGGTGCATCTTGCGGCGGCGGTCGCGCAGACGACGCGACTTACCAACACGATCACGCAGGTAGTAGAGCTTGGCACGGCGTGCATCGCCACGGCGGACGACCTCGAACTTGGCGATGATCGGGCTGTGTATGGGCCATGATCGCTCGACACCGATCTCGTCAACGATGCGGCGCACCGTAATCATCTCGTTGATGCCCCGGCCCTTGCGACGAATCAGCACGCCCTGAAAGATCTGGATGCGTTCTTTGGTGCCTTCGACGATGCGGGCGTGCACGTTGATCGTGTCGCCGACGCTCAGTGTGGGCATGTCGGTCTTGAGTGCGTCGTTGTTGAGCTCATCAAGAATCTGCTGGTTGCCCATGACTGGCTCCTGGCTGTGGTCTGAGGGGGGCTTTGGGTCTGGCTAAATGCCCCTGAAAGAATCTCCCAGAGGGCGAGGATGATAGACCGGGGACTGTTGAGAATCCACGCGAGGGCTCTCCCACTGATACCCAAACACACGCCGCTCTTTCGGCCGTCGGAGATATTCGTGCATTTGTCTGGGTACGGCCTAACACGCTTGAGCAGGCGGGGGATCTGGTTGAGTATCAGCCGATTATTCGGCGGGAGTCTCGGATGCTTCGGCAGCAGGCTTTGCTTCGTCTGACGCAGGCTCGCTTGCTTCGGCTTCGGCGGCAGCGGCCTTCTCTGCGGCTTCTTTTTCTGCGGCTTCCTTGGCTGCGGCTTCCTTCGCAGCAGCTTCGGCCTCGGCAGCCTCGCGAGCAGCCTTCGCTGCCTGTGCAGCTTCGTCGGCAGCCTTCGCACCGACGACCGCAGCCTTCGCCGAATCCATTGCCTGGGCAGCGGCATCGGGATCGGCCTTGCTCACCGCGGTCTTGGCAGCAGCAGCCGCCTCGGTCGCAGCGGTCACGAAGTCACCGAGCGATGCTTCGGATTCGCCAGCGATGCCGGTGATCTCGGCGAGGGCTTCTTCGGTCTTGGCAGTGGCGATCTTGCACGTCACGCGGTTGCGGTCGGCCTTGCGCTGCGCCTCCCATGCGACAGTGTCGATCAGGTCGGCTTTGGCAAGGAAGTCGCGGACGGTGTCGCTCGGCTGAGCGCCGACGCTCAGCCAGTACTTGATGCGCTCGCCGTTGAGGAAGAGCTGCTTGGATTCATCTTTGGCGATCGGGTCGTACCACCCGAGGTTCTCGATGACCTTGCCGTTGCGGCGTGTCCGCTTGTCGATGGCGTTGATGCGATAGAAAGGACGGTTGCGACGGCCAAGACGCTGCATACGGATACGGACCATGTTCGAGACTCCTCGTGTGTTGGGCTTCGCGAAGTGCGGAACCCCGATCGCTCGTTCTAGAAAGACTGTTCTGCCGGATCCGAGAGACGTTCTTGGCCGGTTTCGAGCGGGCCTAGAGCGTAGGTCCGTCGGCCCGGTGGGGCGCGAGGGGCAGGGGGAAGGGGCACAAAAAAACACCCCGGCGGGTGAGGCCGGGGCGTAGAAGAAGAGTTCAGGACGGACGCTCAGGTACAGGCCAGATCAGACCCGACGGCGACGGATGGCCGCCAGCCCGCCAAGGCCCATGACGGCTAGAGCACCCGGAGTGGGCACGACTTGGATATCGCGGATAGCGAACCCGCCGTCGAAGAGCACCCCGTAACCCGCCATCGAGCCATCGGCTCCGAGGGTGGTGATGCGGCTGGGCGAGTTGTTGAGGGCTAGATCTTCAACGAGCAGCCAGCGGTTGTTGAAGGAATCCCACTCGATTTCTTCGACGCCGCCTGAACCGATGCCCAGATTGGTCTGGTACGCCCCGATATCGGCGAACAGCGAGACACCCGTGGAATCGCCCATGGCGTCGATGCCGACGCGGACGATCTTGCGTTCGGCAGGACCGGCGTTGGCGGTGACGAGCACATCGCCCGAGGTGGGATCAACCGCGATGCTCGTGGCGCGAGTGATCGCGTTGGCAGCACCGACTTCGCTGACCGAGAAATCCTGGATCAGGTCCATCGTGACCGACGAGAGATCGTTATTGACGCTCATGCGGTGCAGGGTTGAGGGGGCTTCATCGGAGAAACCGCCATCGACGCCGCGGTTGAAGGTCAGGACGTAGTAGCTGTTGGCGCGTGTGGGGTCAGCAACGATATCAACGCCCGCGTTGTAGCGGGGATCGCCGGTCGTGGGCTCTGCGAAGATCTGTGAGGCGGTCATCGTGCCAAGATTGATGGCACTGACGCCATCGGTGGGGTTGGTGGGGGGCTGATTGCCCGCGGGGTTGTTGAGCACGATGATGCTGTTGGAGGGTGCGTGGTACTCGAACTCTTGGGGGCTGTTGGCCATGCCGCCGCTGGTCAGGTTGTTGCGAGTACCGACGCCGCTGAACAGGTTGTTGACCGTGAACACGTTGCCCTGGGCCGCGCCACCCGGGAAGGGCTGGTTGCCGAAGACGTAGGTTCCCGAGCCGGTGCGACCGATGCCCGAGAGCGTGCTGGTCGTATCGGAGGCGGGTACCTGATACAGGTTGTTGAACGTCGCAGCTCCGGTGTCGATCAGCCCGATGAAGTCGGGCAGCGTGCCGTTGGAGCGTTGGAAGCCGTGACTGGTGAACAGGATGTCCCCGTCGTTCTGGGCGAGAGCGCCCGTTGCTGCCAACCCGGTGAGGGCGATCAAAGTTGTGAGGCGAATCATCATCAAATCTCCATCTTTCTATTTTTGACCTTTGGCGTGCCTCCGAACTCCCTGCTCACACGAGCCTGGAACCACTGCTATTCGGAGGCTGCTTGAAAAGGTCAGAACCACTCACGAACCAAGGTCCGTTCTGCCTGCGTCGTTGCAGCAGGCGGGGGCCAAAAACTCTGAAAGCCCCAAATACACCCGTGTCTATCCCTAATAGGCAAGGGTACTTCTGCCAAGAAATTCCATTGGCTCACTCAAAGAAGACCTCGTGTTTCTGGGGTTGGCCATAGAATTTCAAGATTGCCAACCACAATCGCGCAACATCGGCGCTCCTCGGGCAAGTTTTCTATCTTGTGGAGTTCTCAGAGGCGCTCAATCCCCCTCCCTCACACCAGCAAAGGGAATCCGTGGCACCAGTGACACTGCACTATGTGGGCATCGACGAGGCGGGCTATGGCCCGATGCTCGGGCCGTTGTGCGTTGGAGCCGCTGCGTTTCGCATCGAATCGTGGTCGCCCGATGGCCACGCCCCGGATCTCTGGGACACTCTGAGCGAAGCCGTCAGCAAGTTGCCCCGCGAAGCCAAAGGGCGCATCGCGTTCAACGATTCCAAGAAGCTCAAACTGCCCAACAACTCGGTCAAACGTCACCCGCTCACGCATCTCGAACGTGGCGTGCTCACACTGCTGCCCGGTGGTCTGGTCGCTGAGGAACCCGCGTTGTTCGAGGCACTCGGCGTTCAACTCGATGACTCGCCGTGGTATGGCGATCAATGGGCGAGCGATCGTCTGCCGGTTTCGACCGATCCCGCCAGCCTCGCCATCGACCGCAACGCGCTGCACACAGCCATGCAGAGATCAGGCGTTCGTGCGCACAGCCTGTCGTGCGAAGTGCGTTGCGAAGCACAGTTCAATGAGCAGTGCCAGACCATGGGCTCAAAGGCCGGCGTCAACGGCTCATGCGTGAGCCAGCACATCGCTGAGCATGTCGAGGCCGACGCGGAGATGATCCGCATCGTGTGCGATCGCCAGAGCGGGCGGAGTGACTACCGCCGATTGGTTGAGGCCGGCGCGGGCGGTCGAGCGGTCGAGGTGCTGGCGCAGACGCCCAGCATCAGCGCGTACCGCCTGAGCGATCCGTGGCGAGACATCGTGGTGCGGTTCGAGGTCGAGGCCGAAGTAGCGCACCTACCGGTGGCTGCGGCGTCAATGACGGCCAAGTATGTCCGCGAGCTGGCGATGGGACGGTTCAACCGATTCTGGGGTAATCGAATCCCCGAACTCAAGCCCACCGCTGGTTACACGACCGACGCGCGGCGTTGGCTCGCCGAGGTGGGGGCGCAGGCCACCTCCGACGAACGCACGCGCATGATCCGCCGGTCGTAGAGCGACAAGCTCAAGATTTCTCTCAACGACCGATGCTGTTCTCGCAACCGAGAACCGCACGCGGACGCAGTTTCCACCGGGTTGTCGTCATCCAAGGTCAAGACACGCCCGCCGGCACCCGATGGGGGAGGGGTAGTCGTCGTGCGTGCGCACGGCGTTGGGGCAGAGGTCACTCGTGTGTGTGTCCGAGGTACGACCAATGAGCGTAGATAAAGATGTATTGACCACTGGCGAGGTTGCCCGGCTCTGTAACGTGGCGCCTCGAACAGTCTCCAAATGGTTCGACTCGGGCTCGCTCGGGGGGTACCGAATCCCCGGCTCGCGTGATCGAAGAATCCCGCTGGGCGAGCTGCTGCGATTCATGAAATCGCACGGCATACCCACCGAGGGTATCGATTCGGGCCGAACCCGCGTGCTCATTATGGACAACGACGACGAGATCTGCGCCACACTCGAACGAGTGCTCGCAGAACGCACGAACTACGACGTTCGGTCGGTGACGACCGCGTTCGAGGCGGGCGTTGAGGCGGAGCGGTTTAAGCCGCACGTTATTCTCGCGGACCTGCATGTGGGCGATGGCGAGGGTCGAGAGATCCCGCTGACGCTTCGTGAAGCCGACGGGCTCGAGATGACGCGAGTCATCGCGATGAGCGGCAAGCTCAGCGAACAACAAACCGGCACGCTCCGCAGCGAAGGCTTTGACAGCTTTCTCAAGAAGCCGTTCGCGGTGCGTCAGCTTGTTGAATCCATCGAGCACGCGACGAACATGGTTCACTGAGAGCGGCAGCATGCCCTCATAGGGCAACCCCGCGAATAAGATCGCGGCGTTTGCTGTATACTCGGTGAATGGCCAAGAGACTCATTGGCAAAATTCTTAGCGAGCTGGGCACCTCGGGCGCGGTCGATGCGTGCATGTCGGCGATCTTGCCGCTCGCGGCGGTGAACTCGGCCCCAGAGGCGGCCGCCTCGATCGGTGCGATGACCGGCGTTGCTGCGATGTTCGTAGGGGTCGCGGGCGCGGGGAGCCTGCTCGAATGGGCTCAGGAAAAGAAGACCCGCTCCGAGTTTCGAGCCAAGTTCCGCGACGTTCACAAGGCCCTCGGCAAGATCAAGGACGCCCAGCAGAACTGCGATGACTGGGAGGGGCTGGTCAAAGAGCTGCTCGCCGGGCATCTCGACCGGCTCGAAGGCAGCGATCCGGCCCAACTGATCGAGCAAATGCGGTCAGCCTTCGAGCAGCAGGGCATCACGATCACCACGGAAATCAACGCCGGCTTTGATGTGATGTGCAATCAGCTCACAGCCATCGAGGGCAAGGTCGATGTGGCCATAGAGGGCATGGATCGCATCGAATCAGCCCTGTCCAAGATCGCCGACACCCAGGCCGCGCTTATCGAGTTATCACAATCAAATGCGCAGCTCGCAACAGCCAACGCAAATCTTGTCAGCGAGAACACGTCGCTGATCTGGGCAACCTCGGCAGCATCGAGCTCGATCGCAAGAATGTTCCCGAAGCGTGCAAGCTATGGCATCGGGCGCGGGATCTGTTCGCCGAGATCGGCATGCCGCACATGGTCGAGCGGGTGCAGGGCTGGATCGACGAGGACTGCGCGGGCGAGTAGAAGCGGGCGAGGGGGATCGGGATCTAACGAGCCCCTTCCGGAGGATTATGCACCAAGCTTGTAGGTTTGGCAGATGATCGCTGCGTTGATTGC
>CAYUVO010000013.1:0-42525 GCA_964448185.1 uncultured Phycisphaeraceae bacterium | reverse complement strand
GGGCCTGAACTCTAGGCCCCCCAGCAGGTCAATCAACCCTGCCACCCGGACGTTGATCCCACCGCCAGACCGCCCGGCGCATCGAGCGACCTACGGGCACCGCCGACTGACGCTCTTGATTCTTGCGTATGGCTTTTGAGAGGGTTTTACTTCGCCGCGTATACTCGGGCCATGAGCACACCCCCCCCGCCCAAGACCCGGTACCGAGTCACGGTTGCCAAACGCGACGATCCCTCATCGACCCGCGTCGTCATCATCGAGGCTCATTCCAAGGGGCAGGTCCGCAACGACGCCACCGAGCACTTCGCAGCCAAAGGCGAGATCATCACACACGTCGGGCTCGACCTCGATGATCCCGAGTTGCAGGCAGCAGCAGCCGCGAACACCTCTTCCATCTCCCAAGTCCACGAACTGGGTGAGCCTGCCCCGAACGAGCCTGCACAACTTCAACCGATCGTCACACGTTCGGTCAGCAATCCGATGGGCATCATCGGGTTCATTCTCTCGCTGCTGAGTCTCGCAGGCGGGTGCTTCCCGCCCATCGGCCTACTCGCCCTGCCCAGCGTCGGCTTGGGCATCGCGGGCCTTTCCAAGCAGCCACGAGGGCTGGCGATCGCGGCATGCACAATCAGCGCCATCGCGATGATCGCCTCGGGCGTGTCGTCTGTGTTCTGGGTCGCCGGTATTTCGCAAGCGATAGACGCTGCCTATCAAGCCCAGTACGACTCGGACTGGGAAGAGATCGACGACTGCATCGGTAATATTCGGATCTCCGATTATAATATCAACGATGACTCCACCGGACCGGACGAGGCAATAAGCCGACAGGATTCCATCGACTCTCTCGCCGCCAACGCGAACCTCGCGACCTCGTTGCTCAATCGTCGTCAGAACGTTCTCAATAACCAGACACCCAGCGCAGAACGCAACTCTGAGCAGCAACGAATCGACGGAGTCCGTGCCGAGATCATACAACGCAGTCGGTGGCTGAGCCCGACCGACGCGGATTGGAAACCTATGTACGGAACTATGTTCGGCATCCGGCGCACCGCCAGCATTCTGGAAGAGATCGTATCGCTCGGTTCCAAGAACGACAGGGCGTCAATAGACGCATTCCGCCAGATATCCGACGAGATGCTGTCATGGCTCGCTTCCCGCGAGACGACCGTTCAGGATTGGGACTCAAGCACGGAGCGGTCCGCAGAACTCACCCGCATCGAGGCGACACGTGACGAGGTGCTCGGTTATCGCGCTCGCTGGTTCAGCCGATCAGACGAGCGAGACTTCGCCCTTGCGCGGTCACGCCAGAAGTATTCCGAGTACCACGAGGCGTACGACGCCGACTGGCAGCAGGCCGATGCCTTGCTCGATGAGGCCGACCATGCCGCCGGGATCATCACCCGCGAGTACGACGGGACGTATGCCGATCGTCGCGAGGCACGCTCTCTGATCCGCGATCACGCCAGCGAGTTGACGTCGTGGCTCGACGATCGCTCGATCGAGGTCTCATCGTGGCCCAACCTTTCATGGCGGACCGTTGAGGCGGGCAGGATCGCCGCCGCCCGCGAGCAGCTCGAAGCAATCAAAAAAAGCATTCGCTGACCTCTTACTCCCGATCCAGCGCCCGTGACCGATCCACTGACGGCTGATCTCCACATACTCAGCCCCTTGCTCGATCCCGACCTACTCCATGCCCTCGAACACGGCGGCAACGCCCTTGATCCGCTGCCGTTGACCGGATCGGACACCGGCAACTCTGCGATTCCAAAGCCCTCTGGTGGATTCCCGCTGGCGTGATCTCGCTCAAGCGTCGATTATCTACCCATGACCCCTCCCGCTGGCCGCCACCACCCACCCACGCCACCAACGGCTCCCCCCACCCCCCCCGTCCCACCAGCAGACAGCCTCGATCGGTCGAACCGACCTGACCCCGGCTCGCCCGAAGCAGCCCGCGTGGCGTGGGTCGTCCTGATCGTCTCGTTCCTGCTTGTCGCGGGCATACAGGCTGCCGGTGCTCTGTTCGCCGATCGCTCGGCATCACCTGACACCACCACCCCAATACCCGCCGCTGTCGAACCTACCGAGCAGCCCGACCAACTCGCCTCCCCCGCTCCGCCCCCCACCCCTCCTGAGCCCATCTTTGAGATGGTCGCCAAGCTGACGATTGCCACCGCGACCAACATCCAGCCGATCCAGAGCCAGGAAGAACTCGAACAGACCATCGAACTCGTGGGCGGCTTTGCTCGTTCCGACGCCGACCAGATCCGCATCGCGATCATGGCGGGCGAACTCGGACGCGAAATCGACCCTGAGTCTTTGGTCGCACTCAAGCGTCTGGGCTCGATCGAACCAACGGATGCGGACCTCGATGCCGATATCCAGGCAGACATCCAAACTCTCTCCGATCTGTTCTTCCGAGTCCCGATCGACCAGGAAGATCAAACCCGTCTCACCGATCGCTACCCGTTCTTTGGAGAAATCGCTCTCGCGCACGATCGCGGCACTGATGAAACCGTCCCGGTGATCGAACAGCTCTCGGGGCTGCTGTACACCTATCTCTCGGGGATCGTCATCGGCGGCATGCTGCTCCTGATCGGGATCATCCTGCTGCTGATCGCTGTGATCGGTTTGCTCACTGGCAAACTCAAGGCCCGGTTCGTGCCCCCCCCGCGCGGCGGGAGTGTCTATCTCGAAGCCGCAGCCGTCTTTGTCGCGGGGTTCCTCGTGCTCAAGGGCGTCTTGATGGGCGTCGATCTACTCCCGATCGGCGGCGTCCCCAAGACACTCGTCGCCCTCGGGCTGCAATGGTTCCTGCTCGCAGCCGCCCTGTGGCCCATGTACCGGGGCGAACGATTCCACGACTGGTCGCTCGCATCAGGCTGGCACCGGGGCTCTGGAATTATCAAAGAAATCCTCTGGGGCGTCCTCGGTTGGATCGCATCGATTCCAGTCTTCCTCGCAGCGGGGCTCTTCTCAGCAGCACTCGTAGCGGCATGGAAATACATCCAAGGCGACACGGGTGAGGCCCGATCGCTGCCCGATGCAGGGGCGCTCGACCTGATCGCCTCGGGCAATATCGCGTTGATTATTGCGATGACCGCGCTGGCCACCATCTGGGCGCCGCTCGCCGAGGAATCTATCTTCCGAGGCTGCCTCTACCGCCATGTGCGTTCACGCTTTGGCGTGCTGATCTCAAGCTCGCTGGTCGCAGCGATCTTCGGGTTCATGCACGGCTACGGCGTCCTGTTCGTCCCGCCCGTGATCGCGCTGGGATTCTGCTTCTCGATGATGCGTGAATGGCGCGGCTCGCTGATCGCACCCGTCACCGCGCACCTGCTGCACAACGCGACCCTGACCACGTTCATGATCCTCATCACACAACTGATGGGATAGCGGATCTCGACCGGTAGTGTAGGTTTTTATCCACCACCGCCGGGCGGCTTGCGAAGCTCGCGCGACAGATCACGCACGAACACCGCGAGGCGTTGCTGTTCGCGCAGCGAGCCGTTGTTTCGGCCTTGGCGATAGGCGAAGCTCATTAGGCCGCCCATGGCCTCGGTCGAGATCTTGCCGTCTTTGAGGGCGCTGGCTTCTCGCTGCGCGTCGCGCCGACCACGCTTGAGGATCTCTTCGTCCGTGCGGTTGGCGAGCCCCGGATCGAACGGCTCAGTCAGCCTCGCCATGCGCACATACGCGTTGCCCAACCACTCCTCGCGTTCCTCGGGGTCAACGTCTGAATACTCCATCGCGAACATGTCCGTCGCGTCGATCATCAATCGGCTCATGTTGCGCTCGAGCTGCTCGCGGAGATGGCCCGTGATGGCGCCCGCAAAGCTCGCCATCAGCACCGACGACGACGTGTCCATCGACTGCATCCGGTCCCACAGCTTGCTCAGCAGCGCGATGCGTTCCTCGACCGGGAGCCGATTGAACTCCTCTTCGAGCAGCGTGAAATCGAACACCATGTCCAGATCGTCGAACTCATAATCCGGCACCGGCGTGGGACGGAACGCGAAATAGCCGCCGGTTCCACTGCCCGCGATCAGCACCGCGAGCGTGATGCCGCTGATCGTTCGTAACTTCTTGGTGCGCCACATCTCGTTCCACGCGGCCTTGAGATTCAGCCTCCTGCGCCGCTTGATCGGCGCGACCATCTCGGACGTGGTTTCTTCGTCGAGCAGCGATCCGCTCTGAGGGGCTTGCTCGTTCATGGGATTCGTTTTGGTCATGGCGTGGGCTTTCTGTTGTGCGCGGGAATGGTCTAGAACCCGGGCGAACTCACCAGCCGACCGAGCAGGTACGTCGCGATATCTCTGAGCAGGTCGTCCGCGGGATCACCCGGATAGCCTGAGGCGCTGCCGTCGGGGTACAGCGCGTTGCGGCCATCGGTTGTCGAGCTCGAAGCGTGCCACTGCACCGCGTCGATCATGATCGGCATCTTGACCCCTTCATCCGTGAACTTCTGGTACGTCTGCGTCACCGCCAAACGCGCCCTGGCTCGCTCTCGGTTGCGGATCTTCTCGTCGGGGTTGTTCGGGTCGATCGCCCCGGTCAGTTCTGCTGCGATAAACAAGAACGCCGGGCCATAGTCGTAGCTTGTGCCGAACGCTTCGTGTGCCGGTCGCAGATCATCGGTGTCGTCGCTGCCCCGGTCCGCCGGGCACCGGTACGGCGGCTCGACAATCCAGTTGCTCGAATCATCGTTCGGATCTTCACGCCTGGGCAACGGCGCATCGAGATAATCATCGAGCAGCGCCAGCATCGAAACATCGTTCGTGTTCTCGGTGCCCTCATCTGCGATCGGTGTCACGAATGGGTACAGATCATCGTTCGAGTTGAGGTACAACTGGAACCCGGTGCCGAGTCCGCGCACGTTGGAGAGGCACACGACCGAGCGGGCCGTATCGCGTGCTTTGCCCAAAGCGGGCAGCAGGATCCCGATGAGCAGCGCGATGATGGCGATGACGACCAGCAGTTCGATGAGCGTAAAGCCTCGCCGCGTCCTCACGCATGCCGCCACGCGACCTATGCGGGTGAAGTTGGATGCGTCGCAGCCCGGATCACTTTCTGGGCGACGGGCGATTGTGCTGCCCGGAACATCTCGACGTGTCGCTCGAAGCATCTACGAAACTCCTCGTCTGTCCGCTTGGCCGCTTCGATGGAGAGCGCCACCGAACGAAGCCCGCTCTTGAGGCGTGACGAACGCCACGCCAAACCACCAGCCGCTGCTGCCAATACCGCCGAGACTCGCAGCGGTTCCGGGAGCAACTCTGAAAACGACTGTACCACCCGCGTCATCGGATCGGAAGGGCTCTGTGCCTCAGCAATGACCGCCTCGAGATGCCCCAGGCCCGCCTCAACCGCCTGAGCCCGGGATTTGGCCATCGACGCAAGGGCCTGAGCCTGCGGCCGACCGGGGTCGCCCGGGTCCATCGCCGCTGCCGAGATCGCCAGCTCTTGTGCCCGCAGGTCCAACTCCTCGCGCAGACCTCGCAAATCTTCTTGCACCATTCTGGCTTCATCGAGCGATGAACACCCCGCCATTGTCCCCATGCTCAATGCGGACATCCCGCCCACACACACCATCCCTGTCCATGCCACTCGCTGCCATCTGTACGTTCGCATCTCGTCCCCCGTTCTTTCGCCGATGATCGTTCGAGCCCGCCCCCGGCGAGCCCCCGGTGAATCTTCCCACAGCATGCCCGCAGCCCAAGGAGCCAATCCAAAACGGAACCAGATCAGCGCGCAGCGCGAGTCTCTGTGCCAAAAAGTGCGCACATTCAGTGTTGGTTGTTGACCAAGGACGCTGCGATCTTCGCTGCCAGCGCATGGTTGAGCGCATGGCCCGATCGGGTCGCGACAACCTCGGCGCACAAAGGCCGACCGAGCAGAGCGAGATCTCCGATCATGTCGAGGAGTTTGTGCCGCGCGGGCTCGTTGTCGAACCGCCACGAGTTCTCGATCGGCTCGCCGTCATCCCCCACGACCAGCATATCCGCCGGGGAAAACGCGGCAAACATACCCGCTGCACGCATCGCCTGGGCCTCGGCCTGCAAGCAGAAAGTCCGTGCGGGTGCGATCTCCTGAGCAAACGCTTCACGATCACCAACTGCCCACTGCGCCCGCTGTGGCTCGATCACTGCGCCCCGGCCATAGTCAAGCTCATAGCTGAACGTCGCACTGACTCCGGGCGCAAGCGGGCGAGCTTCGATCCGCGCCCCACCACGCTCAACTACGATCGGTTCGGTTATCACAATCGGTTCGATGGGCGCTGCGTGTGCCCCTTCGAGCAGGGATACGAACACGCGCGCCGAGCCGTCGTCGATGGGCACTTCGGGGCCTTCGAGGATCAGGTTCGCGTGCCACACGCCTAGGCCTGCGCACGCTGCGAGCACGTGCTCGGTGGTCAGCACAGCGGGCGCACGTTCACCGGGCTTTGCGAGGTTGGTGTTGCGGGCACTGGTCTGGGCGAACGCCGGGTGTATGGGCGTGTTGGTGCGGTTTTTTAGGCTTGCTTCAATGACAACGCCATCGGTGACGAATCGCAGCCCACCCGTGGTGCATGGTTCAATGGTGATGGTGGTGGATGTCGAAGTGAACAGCCCGGTGCCCCGCAGGGTGCTGGTCATCGCAGCCGCTCGGCTTCGATCGCTTCGAGCCTGCTAAAGAGTTCGTCAAACATCAGCTCTGCACGTCCGAGAATCGAGGTTTGCCGAAGGTATTGGCGTGCCGGGACCGCTGGCATTCCCGCCCAGCCCTCGCCCGCGGGTATGCTGCGAGCTGCGCCGCTCTTGCCGCCGAGCCGGGCACCGGTTCCGAGCGTGACATTATCGCGTGCCCCTGCCTGGCCGCCCATCACGACGCCGTCGCCGAGCGTCACCGAGCCGCCGATCCCGACCTGGCCGCAGAGCACGCAGCACCGTCCGACCTGTGTGTTGTGCCCGACCTGCACGAGGTTGTCGAGTTTGGTGCCGTCACCGATCACGGTGTCGCCGAACTTCCCCCGGTCGATCGCGCAGTTGGCCCCGATCTCGACATCGTTTCCGATGCGCACGCCGCCGATGTGGGGGATCTTGATGAGCCCCTTGCCTTCGGGTGCGGGCCGGAACCCGAAGCCGTCAGCGCCGATGACCGTTCCTGCGTGGATCGTGCATCTATCGCCCACATGACAGCGAGCCTCGATCACCACCCCCGGTCTCACCACACAATCACGCCCGATGCTCACGTTCGGGCCAAGCGTGACCCGCGCCGCGAGCACCGTGTCGTCACCGAGAGTGACACCCGCACCGATGATGCACGCGGGCCCGATTGAGACGCCCTCGCCGAGCGTTGCCGAGTCGTCCACGATTGCAGTTGGATGAACACCGACCGTCTCAGGCTCACGAGCAGACACCATCGCAGCGAACCGCTCAAGAACCGTGATGAGCGCCCGATCGGCGTCCTCGACCACCAGCACACACAACGACTCGGGAGCCTCGTGCGCTACTGACTTTGAGACGATGGCTGCGCCCGCCTTCGTGCCCGCGAGCAGGCGTGCATTGGCCGTGTCACGGGCGAACGTCAGCTCGCAGGGCTTGGCATCACCGATCGTGTTGAGCCATGTGATCTCGACCGATTCCGAGCCTCGCAGCTCGGCATCGAGCATGTCTCGGAGCTCGGCGGTGGTCAGCGGCGCAGATGTCAGCGGTGCTGTGGTCATGCGGGGGGTGCTCAGTGCGACAGTGTTGGATTCAGAACAACGACTCAGCGCCCGGCGGCGAAGCTTTCGTTGAGCAGCGCCAGCACGCGAGCGGTGATGTCCGCCGACTCGGAGCCATAGAGCACCCTGCGTGCCTGGATCAACTGGTTGACCCCGCCCTCAACAAGCCCGTCAGGGATCTTGATGGCACGGTCATCAAAGAGCACCACTTCGATCCCGTCACGGGCGGAGATGGTCGCGATCGCGGCGAGCATCTTGTTGTACACGTCTTTGACCGCCTCGCCCTTTCGCACATCGATGTCGTTCTGGAGGATCAGCTTGCGGACCTTGGCCCGCTGCTCGACCTCGAACATGGTTTTGCGGATAGTGCTCCGGCCTTCGCGATCGGAGACGGGGAGCTCCTTGTAGTCCTCGCCCATTGCCTTGAGCTGTTCGAGCAGACTGTCGAGCTCGGTCTGCATGCTGTCAACATCAACGCGCAGGCGACCGTTGAAGTTCGTCAGTTGTACCGAGCCGTTGATGACCTGCTCGACATCCACCAGCCCGACCGTCGGTACCCGCTCGACGACGGAGCGATCGGCAGAGGCATTCCATGCGGTCAGCGCGGTGACGCATACCACCGCTGCGATCAGCAGCGAACGCATGGGCATGGTGATGTGGGCGAGGGCATCGGCGGCTGGGTTGGATGCTGGGTCAGACATGGTCTTGCTCCGGTCGAAAGGGTCGTGCTCGGATTCACATTTGACCCCGCCAAGAGAGCCCTTCACAGGCCCCCGAGCGGGGATGAGATTGGATCCACGCAGTGTACGCCGGGCGCGTTGCGCTGACACGCCCCCCCCCTCGCCGCCCCCGCCGCCCCGCCAGCAGGCTGCTCAGAGCACCCTCTCAAAAGCGACCGAGCTTTTTAGAACGGCAGGTCGATCGAAAACGTGAACAAGCGGTCCTCGTCGTCGGGCTGCTTGGTGATCGGGAACCCGAAGTCGAACGCGATGGGTGCCGGGCTGAGCTGGGGCACATAGATCCGCAGCCCAAAGCCCGCCGAGACGCGGTACTCGGAGAACCCGAAGTCTTCTTCAACGGTGCCCGAATCGATAAACGCCGCGATCGAGAGCAGTTCCTGGAACACCGGCTTGGTGATCTCGGCCCCCGCGAAGAACCGCCACGTCCCGCCGACCGGATCGTCGCCCTGCTCGCCCGTGTCGTTGCGGATGCCCTTGGGCGAGATGGTTCGGAACTGGAACCCTCGGAACGATCGGCCGCCCATGTAGAACCGCTCGTAGACCGGGACCTCGCTCTGGCCCTGTGGGATGTAGTCGGCGCTGGTCTTGAGTTCGAGCACGGTTCGCCGACCCAAGAAATCTTCGTACACCGGGATGAACACCGCGTGGCTGCCCGAGAGCTGGGTGTAGATGAAGTTGCCGCCGAGCACGCCTGTTTGTTGGAGGGCTAACTCGGTGCGTGTGCCGCGGGTCGGTCGAAACGGGTTGTCGAGCGTCTGACGAACCAGAGACGCGGTCAACGCGGTGATGATGTTCGCATCCTCAACATCAAAGATGTCGCGAGGCTCGTCCACATCGATATCAGAAAGCTCGATCGACTCGACCCGAAGCGTCAGGATGCCCTGCCAACGAGTACCAAAGCTTCGACCGATCCCCGCGCGAGCAGCGAATCGGGTTTAATCGAACTGGCGGAACTGCCGCTGACGGAAGAACGCGGCGACACTCCCGCTCAGGTCTTTCTCAAACAGGCTCGGCTCCGAAAGACTCACCTGATACGTCTGCACCTCGGTGCCCGGCAACGCCTCGATCCGGAACGTCTGCCCCGCGCCACGAAACGCGCGACCCGAGAACAAATCCCCGAACGTGTCGGGCGTATCAAAGAGGTCAAAGTTCCGCTGAACAAGCGAAATCTGACCCACCAGGCCCGCATCAGAGTTGACCAGAGCACCGATGTTGAACTCGCCCGTGTTCGTCTCTTCGACCTGCACGATCACGTTGCGGTACCCAGCATCCTGGGAATCCTCGCCCGCGACCGTGATCTCGACGGGTCGTTGGCG
Organism: uncultured Phycisphaeraceae bacterium; assembly: GCA_964448185.1. Taxonomy (GTDB): domain Bacteria; phylum Planctomycetota; class Phycisphaerae; order Phycisphaerales; family UBA1924; genus OFTM382. Next base: position 32,770 of record CAYUVO010000013.1, on the reverse strand, counting down.
CGCATCAAAGAGCCGGGTCGCACGCAGCCGGGCCTCAGCCCGATCAAGGTTGATTCTGTCGAGAGGACGATCGGGACGAACCTGCTCTTGCGAGAGAATCCGGCGCGGGATTTTGTCCTGTGTCAGCTCGTTGCCGATGACAATGATCTCGCCGATCTTGAACTTCTCGCCCTCGCTGATCGCCAGCAGCAAATCCACCACGGGCAGCTCGGGGTCGCGGAGCTCTCGCCGTTGGACTCGAACGTCGTAGTACCCAAGCTCTTGGTACGCCGCGATGGCTTGATCGACCGACTTACCAAGCCGATTGATCGAGTAGACATCGCCCGGCTTGATCTCCATGCGTGCCGCGATCTGTTCTTCCGTAAAGACCGGCGGGAACTCCTCGATCGAAGCGCCGTCCGGGCGTCGCACTTCTGCTCGAACGCTCCGAAGGGTGTAGACCGGGCCTTCTGCGATCAGGAACTCGACGATCGCCTCACGGTTGTTGGGCGCGGGCTGGACCCTGCGATCAACGCGGACATCGAGATGCCCCCGGTCGCGGTAGAACTGATAGATCGCTGCGACGTCGGCTTCGAGCACGTCGTCTTCGAGCCTGCCCTTGGACAGGATGAACCGGGCGACTCGGGTCTGGATCTGCCGCTGGAGTTCGCCTTTGGAGTAGCTCTCGTTGCCGACGAATCGGATGCCGGTGACTTTGAGCTTCTCGCCTTCGCGGATGACGAACACGACCGAGCCGTTCTCTTTGAGCTCTTCTTCATCCCAGGTGACCCGGGCCGAGTAGTACCCTTTTTCGCGGTACAGGTCCTCGATTCGCCTCGCGGCACGATCAATCTGGAACGGGTCCACCGGCGTGCCCACCAGCACATCAATCTGCGACGCGATCTGCTGATCGGAAAGCTGGTTGTTGCCCGCGGATTGCACGCCCAAAATGGTCGGCTGGATATCGAACACATACCGCACAAGCACCGTGCCGTCGCCGAGCTGTTCGATTTCTGACTCGACCGATCTGAACCGTCCCGTGCGGTTGAGCCGCGCCAGGTCGCTTGAAATGGTCGTCGCCTCGAACCTGCTCCCCGGGGCGATCCTGATCTGATTGCTGGCAAACTGGGCGACCGCGTCGCTCGCGGTGGCTCTTTGGCCCGCAGAATCCAGCACCATCAGCTCGACCCGCTGAACGGTTCTGCCTTCTGGGTCGCTCTGGGCCATTGTCGGGCTGGCTGCAGCGCCCATGACGAGCACCACTACCAGTGACAGTAAAAAACGCCATGACCAATGGAGCATCGGACGGTGCCTCAGCGCTTGAGTAAATAGGTGTCGCACGGGCGATGACGATACCCCGGCCCGCGACCATCCACAACATCCATAAGACCCAATGAGGTACAGATCGCTCCACATGGGGCTCAAAGGCATGTTGATTGATGGTGATCTTCTGCACATTTTTGTCATCCAATTTTTGCTTCACGCCCCCCTCCGCGCCCCTTGAGAATACCCCCTCGCAAACCCCGGCGCAGTTCGCTACCATTCCCCCGCCGGTTCTCAGGCTTGGGCCTGTTGACCGGTTCGTGAGACTTTAGAGATCCAACCCCCTCCCCTCCCACTCACCCACCAGCCCTCGCGAGAGGCTGTGCGTTCAAGGTTGTTCACATGGATGTGTTGGTCAAACGGACCCGCAGCTTGATGCTGTGGCTCGTCGCGAGTTGTTCGATCCTCGGAGCCGTCGCCGTCGTTTCGATGCTCTTTAGCGCCGGACGCATGGTCGCTGCGACCGATGCGGAACTCATTGTGCTGTTGGCGTTGATGGTGCTCCCGGTGGCGACGATCGCAGCGGTGCGTGCCGACCGCCGAGCGGGCGCTGCTGCGTCCTGAGACACCCCTTGAAAAAATGCCCCACCTCGATCAGACCGCTCCCTGACGGTCGCGGATCGTCCAGATGCACACGGCAGAACACCTTCGCTCACGCGAGGGGCTCGTTGGTCTTCCCCTATCCCAATGCCCCAGCGCTCGGCTTACTGCAGGTTTACCGGCATCACGACGTACACAAAGTCGTTGCCCGATCGCAGCAGGCCGGGCTTGCCGGGAGCCTTGAGTTCGAGCATGACCTCGGGCTGATGGATAACCTTGAGGGCTTCGGTGATGAACCCCGGGTTGAACCCGATCTCGATGTCGTCGCCCTTGTAGTCAGCGATGTCGATCTCGATGTTGGCCTCGCCCATCTCGGGCGCCCTGCTCGAGAGCTTGAGGCGTCGGCTGTTGCCATCGAAGGCGAGCCGTACGCCGCGAGATTCTTCGTTGGTGAGAAGTGCTGCACGCCTAACCGCAGACGACATCAGATCGCGGTCGAGCGTGACCGTGATGTCGTGGTCCTTGGGGATGACGTCTTCGTAGGGCGGGAAGCTGCCCTCGACGAGCACGCTTCGCAGGGTGGCTCTGGGCGTGTCGCCTCCGAGGCGGAAGAGGATGCTGTTGTCGGCGATGGCGAGTTCCAAGGGCTCCTCAGCATCGGCGCTGATGAGTTTCTGGAGCAACTGGAGCGCCTTGGTCGGCACGATGCACTTGATCGAATCGCCACGAAAATCATCTTTGGCAACCGTCGAACGGGCGAGCGCAAGCCTGCGGCCATCGGTAGCGACCATTTCGAGACGGTTGTCGTTGCGCTGCAAGAGCACGCCATTGATGGCGTATCGGCTGTTCTCGCGAGCGGTGGCGAACAGGGTCCGCGAGATTAGTTCGGACATGGCCCCCGCGCTGAGCTGGACGCCTGACGGGTACCCATCGGGCCGTTTTTCGCTCGTAAGTTCTGGCAGGGCCGGGAAATCCTGCGGTGCGTAGCCCATGATCTTGAACTTGGCATCGGTGCCGGTGATGAGGATTCCCTCGTCGGCTTTTTCGAGCGTCAGGGTGGGCTCGTGATCTTCTGCCGCGATGATGTCTCTGAGCTTGCCAGCGGGAATCAGCACCTCGCCGGGCTTCTGGACGTCGACTCGGAGGGTGGTGATGCCGAGCGAAATCTCGCCATCGGTGCCCGTGAGGCGGAGAACCCCGGTTTCACCGTCTTTGGTGGCGGTGAGTTTGACACAGGTGAGCTGCTGGCGTGGGGTGCGTCCTGCAACGACTCCAGAAACAAGGCTCACCGCCTCCAGCAACGCCGATCGATCTGCAACAACCTTCATGGGCTCAACTCCTTGGTACTGACGCCAAGTCTAGCGGGTTGGTCCGGCCAATCGCCTAGATACTGGGGTACTCTGAGGCAGAACTTTCCGGCGCGGTGAGCCTCTCGCAAGGAAAACCGTCGCGATCATCGGTTCTGTTGCCGGTTTGGCTTGTCGTGTGCCCCCAACGGGCAGATACTCCAAGCACGAAATCACTACTCTATTACGCCCGGCCCTAAAGGCTGGCTTTTGATAGGGTAGCTTATCGTGACCATTGCCTCGGCGTCTGGTCCGAGGTTTTTTCATAGGGCGATCGCGGCGCCACTCTTCATCGGCGTCGCATGAACAACAAGGAGGCCGGACCATGTCATTCGTAGCCGCAGTCCACGCGCAGGCGATCGAGCTCGACAGGTTGGCGATCGATATGACCGCTGATTCTGGCAGCGGACACCCCACCACCGCTCTGAGTCTGGGGCATCTCATCACGGTGCTGATGTTCCGCACCATGCGTTGGAGCCCGGACTTCCCGGACTATCCCACGAGCGACCGGTTGGTGCTCTCGGAAGGCCACGCGGTTCCGATCGTGTACGCCGCCGCCGCCAAGCTCGGGACTATGGTGGGCAAGGAAGGCGAACGCCGCAAGCTGACTCTCGCCGATCTCAAGACTCTTCGCGAGGCCGACAGCCTGCTCGATGGTCATCCCAACCCGATGGAAGGCTTCCCGTTCTTTGATGCCGCGACGGGTTCGCTCGGCCAGGGCCTCAGCGTAGCTGCGGGTGTTGCCGAAGCGGCACGTCTCGACGGGTTCGACAAGCGCGTCTACTGCATCATCGGCGACGGCGAAGCACGCGAAGGCCAGATCGCAGAAGCCCTGGACATCATCGTCGAACGTGGTCTCAACCGCGTCTTGCCGATCTTCAACTGCAACGAGTATGGGCAGGCTGACCGCGTGAGCAAGCAGCAGTCCGCCGATCGGATCGCCGCCAAGCTCGAAGCCACCGGGTACACCGTTCAGGTCATCAACGGGCACGAGCCACAAGAAATCGACGACGCTTTCGAGGCCTTCCGAGCCCTCGGCGAGGACGACGCCCCGATGGCTCTGGTCGCCAAGACCGTCAAAGGCTGGGGCGTTCCGAGCATCCAGGGCGGCGGCTGGCACGGCAAACCACCCACGGGCGAGGCACTGGCCACCGCTAAATCCGAACTCGACCAGCGCCGCGTCGAACTGACCACCGCGCTGAGCTCATCCGATGCGTTCACGATCGAACCCCCCGCCGAGCCGCCTGCGGTGCCCGTAGACACAAGCGAGATGCCCTCGCTCCCCGAGACCATGAAGAAGTACGACATGGAATCGGTGATGCAGACCGGCAAGCTCGCGACCCGCCGCGCGTACGGCATCGCCCTTCGCGCACTAGGTCACGTCGATCCGCGCGTCGTCGTGCTCGACGCAGATGTGAGCAACTCGACCTTCGCTGATGCGTTCGCCAAAGACGAGGCGTTGAGCAACCGGTTCGTGGAATGCAAGATCGCAGAACAGAACATGGTGTCGATGGCTGCGGGCATGTCGGCGGGTGGCAAGGTGCCGTTCTGCTCGACGTTCGCTAAGTTCTTCAACCGTGCGTACGACCAGATCGAAATGGCGATCAACTCGGGGGCCAACCTCAAGCTCGTGGGTTCGCACGCGGGGATCACTCTCGCCGCCGATGGCCCGAGCCAGATGTCGCTGCCCGATGTCGCGTGGTTCCGCTCATGGACCACCATGAAAGACCATCGCGGCAACCCGGGCTGCTATGTGCTCCAGCCCGCCGATGCGTTCGCGGCCTACGCCCTGACGGGTGCGATGGCCGAGTACGAAGGGGTCTGCTACATGCGGACGCTGCGGGCCGAGACCGAGTTCCTGTACAACGAGCACGAGATATTCAACCTCGGCGGGTTCCATGTGCTGCACAAGGGTCGCGATGTGTGCTTGTGCGCCTCGGGCTACATGGTCCACGAGGCCAACCGTGCGATCGAGGTGCTCGATCAGGCCGGGATCAGCGCCACGCTGGTGGATCTCTACTCGCTGCCGTTCGATTCGGACATGCTCCTGGACATCATCATGGAGAACAACGGAATGGCGATCTCCATCGAAGACAACTACGGCGGCGGGATCGGCTCGGCCATCGCCGACGCCATGACCGAAGCGGGCGACGCCTTCACACTCGAACAGATGCACGTCCGCCGCATCCCCAAGAGCGCCAAGACACCCGACGAAGTGCTCAGCATGTGTAACCTGACCGCGGACGACATCGTGACCAAGGCCAAGTCGATCCTGCAAGTCGTGTGATCTTCCACGGGCTGCATCACTGACTTTGATTCCATAAGAAAAGGGCTCGGCAAACAGTTGCCGGGCCCTTTGTTTGTGAAGTGATGGAACACTCAACGCGGATCGATCGCGAGTGTTTATCGCCGACGGCGCAACGTGCCGAGGCCGCCGAGTGCAAGCAACGCGGCTGCGCCCGGAGCGGGCACAAGATTCACGTTGTCGAGTGCGGTCGAATCGGAACCGCTCGTGTACTCGCCACGGATGTAGAGGCCGTCGAGGGAACCGAGCACGGTTCGCAGGTCCGCTTCGGTAACCGCGGTTGCCAAGAGCCCGCCGCTCGACAGGCTGCTCACCATGCTCCATCCGGCACTCTCATCAAGCAGTGCGCTCCAACTGGTCCAGCCGGAGTTGAGCGGGAGCACGTTGAGTTCAATCCCGATCTCGAGGCCGCCGCCGGTCAGCATCACGTCAGCACCAACCGATGCGGAGGTATGGTTGCCGACGATCCCGAGAATGTCCCAGTCGAGTGTGCCCCCGTAGACCGCTGAGCGATCGCCGAGGTACATGGTCGGAGCGGCAAAGAACCAGTGCGCTCCCTGCCGTAGGTCTCTTGCACGGATCGCGCCCGCCGGGTTCCCAAGCGAGCCCGTCCAAGTAAATCCGGTTGCATCGTTGAGCGTCGTCCAGCCCTCGGCATCGGTATCAAAGCTCGACACCTGAGCCGTTGCAGCACCAGACAACCCAGCACACAAAGCCAACCCAACGATCACGCCGGTACATTTCTTTTGATCTTGCATTCCACTTCTCCTCATAGTTCATTCGCCTTCACCCACCATACTCCCCACGAGCGGTCACACCAGTGATATCTCTGTCATTTTTTTTATCGGTCCTCAAAGCCGCTCGTTCGTGTTGCCGAAGACAACAACAACAGCCGCCCGCCGGGGGAATGGCTGCTGCAAAGATGTTCACCTCTCAAAAACTCGTACCTGCGGCACAAGCAAGAACCGACTACGCCTGAGCGAGACCCGGTATGAATTGACCAGCACAAGGCCAAGTCGCTGCGCGATTCCGTTTGATTCCATAAACAAAGGGCTCGGCAAACAGTTGCCGGGCCCTTTGTTTGTGAAGTGATGGAACACTCAATGCGGATCAAGCGCAAGCGTTTATCGCCGACGGCGCAGGCCGCCGAGTGCGCCGAGTGCGAGCATCGCGGCTGCGCCCGGAGCGGGCGCGAGATTCACGTTGTCGAGCACTGCATGCTCACTGGGCATAGTCCCCTTCAATGAAAAACGGCCGCCCAATCAATGGGCGACCGCTTCTTTATCCTGTGCTCAAAGCCTCGATTTCGAGGTCTTTGATGTGAACGTTTTTACGAACAGGGACCGACAAGACTGAGCAGTGCGAGGAAGTCGCCGAAGCTCACCATGGCGTCTTCGTTGCCGAGCGTCCCGAAGTCGTCCGCGATGTCGCCGACGCAGCCGGGCGTGCCTCCCGGGCAAGGACCGACGAGCCCGAGCAATGCGAGGAAATCGCCGAAGCTCACCATGCCGTCGGCGTTGCCCAGCGTGCCGAAGTCGTCCGCGATGTCGCCCGTGCAAACGGGTTCGCACAATGCGTTGCCTGTGAGATCGCACTGCGCATCAAACTCAAGGAAGGGCAGCATCCAACTGTGGACGTTCTGTGTATGGAAGTTGAGCTGGATGCCCGCGAGCCCTAGGCCGCAGAGGTGGCAGTAGCTCATGATGGTGCCCGGGAGTTGCGAGACGTCGCAGGGGTTTCCTGCTGCCCAGTCATCGCCACAGGTATCGATGTCAGGAAGCGGACCCTGGCTATGGGTGTGCGGCGCGCCAAAGTTGTGACCCCATTCGTGCGCAGTCACCATGATGTCCCAGTTCTGCGTGCTCTCATCAATAAGCGGATACGGGAAAAACCCGTTGAGGTTTGCTGACAGTGCGTAGTTGAACCCCGGGAAACACATCGCGCCAAGCCATGCGACGCCGCCGCCAAGCCCACGGCCTGAAAAGAAGTGCGCCCCGTCGTACGAACCCACCGGGGGACTTGCTTCCCATGTGTCGCGGAACTGGAAGAGTTGATCGACCGCGCCGCCCTGGTTCCAAGGATCGGGTGTTGACCAGAGACGCAAAAAGACAATCTCGAACTGCACGTTGAGGTCGCGCGTATAGATCTCGCTATTTGCTGCGACGAGCAACGCGGTGTAGTCCGTGGCCGCAGCGGTATTGTCGCCGAACAGATCGCTGAGATATTCGCGATCCGTTTCAATAGCAACTTCTGCAACACGGCAAGGGGCATCGGATTTCTCGCCTCCTTCGCCAGCCATCGCAGGGATGGGTTGCTGGTTCGGGATCTCAAGCACTTCACAATCTGTCACGCTCCAGATCACCGCACCCGGAGGCGCGTCTGCGGTATTAAACGCCATGATCGGGCCGCCGTCTTCGACAGGCCCAGAGCTGATGATCCATGTGCCGCCCTGATGTTCGATCACGCCGTAGGTGAAGTGATCCGACAACGCGAGCACGACATACGAGCCCGGCACGCCGTCCACAGAACCCGTGAAGATGTCTGCGGTGGATGCATCGAGCACTTCGTCCTCGTTGAGACGCAGCACAGCGTTGTCCGCGAACGGGTGGCTGCGCTGCAGGTTCAGATCGAACGCACGCTTGTTGCTCACCGGAACGCCCGGGAGCACGATGTGCTCCTGACCCGCGACCAGTGAACGCAGGTCTTGACGCATCGAGAGCGCCTGACCCGAGTAGAACGCATTGGCGTCAAACTCGGTGGGTGAGAACGCATCGGGAATGATGGTCTGGCCCCATGCTGTTGAGGCAATGGCCAACGCGAGAACTGCTGATCGCATGTTTTTTCTCCGAGGAGCCCGAGTGGAATAGGGAAGCTGTGGGCTCTTCTGATCCGTCATTTCGCGTCAGCACACCACCGACGCTCACTGTCGATTCGTCTGTGCTCGTGCTCCTGTTGCACGAGTTCGACGCTTCTGGCTTGAAAGGCGGCGACCGCCTTGTGGGGCAGCCGCCGCGAGGGTTCAAAGCTGAGGCGAATCAATCGCCGATCTATCCAAACAGATTACGGGCAGGGGCCGACGAGACCGAGCAGAGCGAGGAAGTCGCCGAAGCTCACCTGGCCGTCGCCGCCGTTGATCGTGCCGAAGTCGTCGGCGATATCACCCGTGCAGCCGGGAGTTCCGCCGGGACAAGGACCGACGAGGCCAAGCAAGGCGAGGAAATCGCCGAAGCTCACCATGTCGTCCTCGTTGCCGAGCGTTCCGAAGTCATCGGCGATATCACCCGTGCATGAACCGGTATCGACGGGCACCAGCTTGACCGACCACGCGCTGATGTTGCCCGTGTCGCTGCCGGCGTTGTCCACGACGGTGAACGTCCAGTCGCCCTGAGCGTCTTGGCCATCGAACGCGCTCATCGGGTTGACGGGCAAGTAGACGCCCGAGGGGAAGCTGCCGAGGTTTTCCCACGGCGAAGTGCCGTCATCGGAAAACTCGAAGTCGCCATCTATTTCCTCGCTGCTCCCGAATTGCGAACCGGGAACACCCGGACGATCGACCATCGTCACCGTCGTGCCGTTGTGCTCGATGCGGAAGATCAGATCGCCCACATAGGTGTGAGTGGCACTGAAACAGATCTTGACGTCAGCGATCTCAAAGCTGCTCGGCACGGTGAGCGTGCGTGAGATCGTGGAGTTATCGTTGATGGGCATGCCCGAGCCGTTGAAAGTCAGCGAGCCCACATCAAGCGAAGCGTCGCGGGTAGTGTTCCCGTCGCCATCGGTCAGATTGGTAAAGATGATGGTCTCGGCGTACGCACCTGCTGCGAGCCCGTTGGCAAACGCGCTGGTGCTCACGGTCACGTTCGCGGTAGCGCCCGCAACAAGCGAGCCCGAGCCGTTGGCGATCATGAGCCACGGCGCCGCACTCGACACGTTGTAGGAATAGGTGTCGGTGGGGCTCGTGTTCTCGACGACGTACACGACGGTATCGCCGCTGAACGGCCCGCCAACAGGACCCGAAGCCACGAAGTCAGCCGTGGGTGTAACCTGAAGACCGCTGGGCGTAAACGTCCCGTTGGTGTCCATGTTCATCAGGCCCGGGTTGCCCGGAGCGAGAAGCTGCTGGAGCCCGAGGCCCCACGAGACGGCGACCCCGCCGTACCAGTCAGAGAGGTTGTTGCCGCACGCTGCGCCGCCGCCGTGAAGTTGGCCGATGATGCGTTTGTCCTGATTGAACAAAGGCGAACCCGATGAGCCCGGCTCGGTTGTGCCCTGATCCCAGTCGATCACCCGCACATGAGTGCCGTTAGCATTGGGCGTGTTGCTAAAGGAGTTGGTGCGAACGGTAGATTGGAACTCGAAGCTGATGCGCTTCTCTTCGACGCCCGGATGGTGAATGCCCACCGCACTCGTCGCGTTGTCGCCGCTGCGGTCCCAGCCCGCACGAGCCACCATGAACGACGGGTTGATCGCTTCTTCGAGCTCAACAATGGTGTAATCGCTCGCGCCTGCGCCATCACGGAAGATGGTGCCCGAGTTGAACTGCGTCAGGCTGCCGTTGCCAGGACCGCCAGAGGCCGCCGAGCCGGGCGTCCGGCAGGTCGAATTCTGATAGTTCCAGAAGATCACGACCGATTGATCGTTGCCCGAACTGATCCCGCAGTGATCCGCGGTCAGGAAATAGTCATTGCCACCCGTGTTGTTGATCATCGAGCCCGAGCAGGTCGCGGTCCCGTTGATCGTGTATGCACCCGACGCAGAGATCTCGTTCTCCCAGCCGCTGCCTTCGGGGCAGACCACGTCGTAGTTGCATGAGCCGCTCTTGCCCGCGAGGATGTCGGCACCGCCCAAGGGGCGATAGCCCGAGTTGACGCTGCCCAAGTCAATGATGACCTGATCCGCCACATCGGCGGGCACGATCACTTCGATCATGACGTCGGCGCCGTTGGTGATCGGGGTCCAGAGCTGACCATGCTCGGCGTTGTCGCCCGAGGTGAACGCTCGGAACTCGGCATCGCCGAACGTCGGGTAGATCAGCATCCGTGCGCCTTCGGGGAGCTGATAGCCCAAGAACCCGAAGTTGAGGTTCATCGCATTAGCGCCGTCGATGCGCATCCGCCACATCCAGTACTTGCCGTCAGCGATCTGCTCCCAGAGCCCGTCGGTGGCGGTGGTGATCGCAACCTCGTTAGCGATCGCGAAGCGCTGCGGCTTCTCGAGAGAAGCCTCGGCGGCTTCCATCGCAGCAATCTCTGCAAAGTCCAACGTCGCCGCGATAAACACCGGCACCTGATCGAGATCGGTAACCTTCGTAAACGTGTGCGCAGGGTCATAGAACGTCTGGCCCGAAGCAACCTGGGCCAAGCCCGCCGACACCACCAACGCCGTCAGCAATGACGCACTCTTGATTCTGCTCTGCATTTCTACATCCTCCCTGCAAGACACGAGCTGCGACGCCCGCTCCGCGGTCCACACAATGAGATCCGCTGTGACAAGGACAGACGAGCCCCGCACAGCCCCCAATTCCCCATTCCACGATAACACAGCAGGGCGAATGCCCTAGCCGCGTACCCATACGCCCGGTTCACCCATCTGTTCGTCCTGATTCGAGCACAAGACTAAGGATTTTCATGGGCGAACCTCACCCACACGCCCGGCAAGATCCACACCACGCGAACAACCCCGGTATCCGGTGCTTTCCCTATACGGGATCATGATATGAAACGAGTTATCAGACACTATCTCTTTCGGTGTTCAACACTTACGGGCAGGGGCCCACCAGCCCGAGCAAAGCCAAGAAGTCCCCGAAGCTGACCATCCCGTCGCCGCCGAGGGTGCCAAAGTCGTCCGCGATATCACCATCGCAGCCGGGCACTCCACCCGGGCACGGCCCGACGAGCCCGAGCAGCGCGAGGAAGTCGCCGAAGCTCACCATCCCGTCGGCTCCGAGCGATCCGAAGTCGTCCGCGATATCACCCGGACACGCCACCTCGGGCACCGGGCCTGTGGCCACGAGCGTCAGGTTGCCTGTCCCGATGAGGGTCAGCCCGTCCATGGTCTGCTCCCCCATGCCGCTGAGCGCGACGTTGAGCTCGACCTGTCCGCCGACAATTTGCACGTTGCCCGTGAGGTCGCCCGTGACCGTGCCGAAGTCCGCGAGATTGATCTCGGTGCCATCAAAACCAGCGAGCAACCCCGAGCCCGTCGCGGTACCGCTTCCACGCATGTTCAGCGGCACGCCGATGATCGTAAAGTCGCCCAACGCATCTACCGAAACCGGTGCTGTCGGCGTCATTGTGCCGTAGCTTGCGCCAACGCCTGAAAGCGTCACGCTCGCCGAACCCAGGAAGCCAAGACTAAAGGCCAGATCAAGAGTCGACACCGCATCGACATCAAAGTCAACGAGCGAAACCGTGGTCGGAGCGCCGTAGTTATCCAGCTCGATCTGCACCATACCCGACAGAGCGCTGCTGTCCTGATCCGTCAGCGAGCCCGGCTCGATCGTCACGATGATCTCGAGTTGCGATTGGCTCTGATCGACCGTCAGGTCTGCGACCTGCGCCGAGGCGCCCGAGGCCAGTGCAATGAGTAATCCCGCGGTTGTAAGAGTGCGCATGTGATCCATCTCCTCCGATGAGTGGTGTGTGGTTCTGTGAAAAGTCGAGTTCTCGGACATAGCGGCCGCGCACAAGGCGACCTCTCTCTGAGATCGTTATACCCCAGAATCCCCCCGAACACCAAGACTCCCTCGGCCATCGCTCAGGAAATCTCACGAAACTCTTACATACAGGGACCGACCAGCCCGAGCAGAGCCAGGAAGTCGCCCTCACAACCGGGGGTTCCGCTAGGGCAAGGCCCCACCAACCCGAGCAACGCGAGGAAGTCGCCGAAATCAACCACGCCATCATCACCCAGAGTTCCAAAGCCATCGGCGATATCACCGTCGCAGCCGGGTGTCATGCCGGGGCAAGTGCCGATGAGATCGAGCATCGCCATGAAGTCGCCGAAGCCCACCATGCCATCTGCGCCGAGCGTACCGAAGTCGTCGGCGATGTCGCCGGGGCATGATGGCGGGGCGTTCACGCTCACGGTCGCGGCCACGGTTTCGACCGAGCCGCAGCCGTTGGTGATGTTGCAGGTGTAGACGCCGCTGTCAAGGACGCTCGCGCTGGCCAGGCGCAGGATCGGCAAGTTGCTATCGCCGAAGCGTCCGCCCGCGAGGCCGCGCGACGGGATGGGCACGCCGTCCTTGAGCCAGCGATAGGCGAACGGGCCGCCTGCTGGGTCGGCAGCGATCGTCAAGCGTGACTGGTTCGCCGGCGGCGGCGGTGACGGCAATTGGGTGCTGCGTGATGACCGGGCACGGCTGGGCGATGTTGGTGTAGGCGTCAGTCACTCGCGGTGGCGATGTCTCGCATCATGCCGTCGAGCAGGTCGCCGAGGATGACCCGTACTCCGGTGGGGTTGATGTGGTCGTCGTCGGCGTAGTACGGACGCTCGGGCGTCGACGCGATTGACCGGTTCGAGTCTGCGAAGAACGGCTCGGCGAGATGGATCACTCGGAGGCCTTGCAACTCGGGGGCGGCGAGGACTTTAGTGACTCGGCGTTGGTGTTCGGCGTATTCATCCGTCGTTACGCCCTCGATCGTGGGCGTCTCGCCTGTCAAGTACGCCTGGAGGGCGGCCTTCTCCGGGAACGCTCCGATGAAGGGGACCTCGGTGAGGAGCCAGACCGTAATCCCGGCGGGTTCGCACGTGTCGACGATGCGCCTGAGGCCGTCGCGCATGGCCCTGGCGGCGAGCTCTGGGCTGGTGGTGTCGGCGTCCCGCGGGGCAATGTCGTCCAGGTGCGCACTCCAGCGTGCGCACAGGACGACGTGGCGAGGGCGGTGCTCGGCGATCCAGTCCAGCATCTCGTCGTTGGTGGTGTAATCGGCTCGCAGCGACGATCTGTTGAGCGGCTCGTGCACGCCGGGAACCGGTACCGTGCTGGAGCGCTGCCGGGTCACGCCGACCAGGCCTTGTTTCTTCGCGAGCTCGTCGATGTGCTCGCTGATGACCATGGCGTGGCTGTCGCCCCAGAGCAGGAAGTCGGGCCGCTCTCCCGTCGCGCCGATGGGAATGACGAGGGTGTCGAGCTCGGTCTCCCAGGCGCGGTTGACCTGCTCGGGCGCGCCGTAGGCGAGGAGCACCGGGGAGAACCGCCATCGCATGCCATCGTATCGGTGGACGCTCCAGGCGATGGCGCCGATGGCGAGGGAGACTCCGACAGCGACGCCGGCGACACGGAGGACGCTTGCATTGTTGCCAGCGGCTCGGAACGGCTGCTCGACGTACCGCCAGGAGAGGTAGGAGAGCACGGCGGTGAGGCCCAGCGCGAGCGCGATGTGCTGTGGCTCTAGGTGCGCGCCGTAGAAATAGTGCAGGAACGCCAGGCTGGGCCAGTGCCAGAGGTACAGCGAGTAGGACATCCGCCCAATGACCCGGGGCACAGCGGATCCGAGCACCCTGGCGATGGTGGTGGTGTGCCCAGCGACGGGGTTGAAGCCAGCGTAGATGAGCAGGGTCGCGCCGAGGCAGGAGGGAAGGGCTGCGACGCCTGGGAACGGCGACTGGCTATCCAGCAGCAGCATGGGGGCGACGATGAGCGCCACGCCGAGTAGGGAGAGGCCCTCCGAGACGGCCCGGCTGGATGGGCGGGGGAGGGTCATCAGGGCCAGCAGGCTGCCGAGCATCATCTCCCAGCCGCGTGTCGGGAGAAGGAAGAACGCGCCTCGTGGCGAGTGCTCGACGCCCCAGACTGCGATCGCGAACGACACCACCGCACCGGCGGCGATGAGCCCGATTACCGCCTTGCGTCCGAAGCGCCAGATGAGCATGAGGATCGGGGGGAAGAAGACGTAGAACTGCTCCTCGACGGCGAGCGACCACATGTGCAGCAGCGGGCGGGACTCGGCGTCGGGGTTGAAGTAGGTAACGCTCTGCCAGAAGCGGACGTTTGATCCCATCACGAGCTGAGACGCGGCGTCGTGTGCGAGCGTGACAAAGGCGGGCGGGAATAGGAGGAAGTAGCCGGCGAACAGGACGGCGAAGGTGCAGGCGAGCGAGGCGGGCCAGATGCGGGCGATACGTCGGCGCCAGTAGTCGGCGAGGGAGAAGGTGCCGCGATCAAGGTTCTTGGCGATGAGGCCGGTGATGAGGTACCCGGAGATCACGAAGAAGACATCGACGCCGGTGTAGCCCCCTGGGAACCCGAGCCCGGCATGGTAGAGGATGACGCCGAGGACCGAGACCGCCCGAAGGCCGTCGATGTCTGGTCGGTAAGAAAGATGGCTCGACATCTACTCTCCTTCGTCGTGTCCGGCCTCTCGGATATCGCGGTGGAGAGTGTATGCTGACCGCCCGCGTCGGCATCGGCAAACGCCCCGACGATGGAGGTGGCGCCGGAGATGGCCACGGAGTAGCCAAACGCGTCATCTGCCGCGGCGTCGGACGCGGTGAGTTTGAAGAGCTGCTGGCCGGGTGCCTCTTGCATGCCCTCGAGCGAGCCCCTCTGGCTCATGCACCCCGCGAACATGGAAAGCCACACCGCAGCTACGACCGTCTCAAACCAACGCACGTGTGGGATGCTCATGAGACGAATGTACCAAGAGCCGGCGCGGTCTGGTTCAAGGGCATTCTCTCCCCCCTCTCCCCGGCGAGGCGACGGAGGAAGATTGACAGCTCCATCTGGGTGCTTGATGGCTCTATCCGCACATTTGATAACTCCATCCGCATCCTTGATAGCTCCATCAGCATGCTTGACAGCTCCGTCCAAGAGCTTGACAGCTCCATCCAAGAGCTTGATAGCTCTGTCCAAGTGCTTGATAGCTCCATCCAAGAGCTTGATTGCTCTGTCCAAGTGCTTGACAGCTCCATCCAAGAGCTTGATTGCTCTTGTTGGGTGCCTTTTTACAACCTTCGTTCAAGTGGCGGCCGTGGTCGTTCGATCAAACCCGGTGAACCGCGCTCGCATGCACGCCGTCCGGCGTTGGACGACGCGCACCGGGCCGCCCCTGCTCGTTCCACATATTAGAAGTTCGCTCATGTCCATCGTTCCGCAGAAAATCATCGAGCGTGTTATGTTCTATCAGAACCACCTCACGCCGTGGGGAAATAACGCCGTCGAGATCGGCCTCACCGCACAACAAGTCGGCGACTTTACTCTGGAGTTATCACCGGCTGGCCCTGCTCATCGAGCGTGATCGACCACCCGGTCTTGCCCGTGTCGGCATCCTTCATCCGTATGCGGGGCTGAGCATCAATCGGAAGCTCAAGAATCAGCGCTCCCTTGCCATCCGCCGCGTCGAGCGAGATGGACGGGAACCCCTTGGAAGAAACCGAAAGAGTCAAGCTCCCTCCGCCGCCCCCCCTCGAGATGCTCCCGACATGGTCATCATCGCCATTCCGTCGTCGAGCGCCTTTCCCGCAGCCAGGGTGATCGTGCCCTCGCCCGGGCCGCCACCGAGGGTGATGATCTCCGAGCTGAGATAGGTATGACTCCACGGGATCGGAAGCTCAAGCACCGCCACCAAGGTAGCTACCGTGACGCCCCAAGAAAGAACAACACTGGTCAAGATAATATCGCGAGTTTTCATTCTATTACTTTCCTCTCGGCAGTGAGCTTCCGCAAGACCTCTCCGCCACTACATCCGCGTCCCGGCATCGCTGCTGTGCGCACGGAACCAATCGATCGTCTGCGCGAGCCCCTCTTCGAACGACACCCGGGCCTTCCACCCGAGCAACTCATCTGCGCGGCTCGTGTCCAGACACCGCCGGGGCTGGCCGTCGGGCTTGCTCGCATCCCAACGGATCTCGCCCGTAAACCCCGTGAGCTTGACGATCAACTCCACGAGATCCTTGATCGTGATCTCAAAGCTCGCTCCGAGATTCACCGGCGTGGGTTCATCAAGCACTTCCGCAGCCCGCAAGATCCCCTCGGCCGCGTCATCAACATACAAAAACTCCCGGCTCGCACTCCCCGTGCCCCAGCACTCGATGTAGCCCGCGCCCGCTTCGATCGCTTCGACACACTTGCGGATCAATGCCGGGATCACGTGGCTCGAATGCAGGTTGAAGTTATCCCCCGGCCCGTACAGATTCACAGGCAGCAGATACGCCGACGCCAAGCCGTACTGACGCTGGTAGCCATCGAGCATCACCATCGCGGCCTTCTTGGCGATGCCATAGGGCGCGTTGGTCTCCTCGGGATAGCCCGCCCAGAGATCGTCCTCCTTGAACGGCACGGGCGTGAACTTCGGGTACGCACAGATCGTGCCCACCTGCACAAACTTGCCGAGGTTCACCTTGCGGGCGTTCTCGATGAGGTGCAGCGCCATCGCCATGTTCGCAAAGAAGTATCGGCCCGGATTCACAAGGTTAGCACCGATCCCGCCGACCTCCGCTGCGAGGTGCAGCACCACGTCGGGCCGAAGGTCCGCGTACATCCGCGCAGCGCCGTCCTCGGTCGTCAGGTCGTAGTCCGCCTGCCGGGGAACCTCGATCTGTTTGCAGCCGCGCTGGGCGAGCTTCTCACATACCACCCGGCCCAAAAAGCCGTTCCCGCCGGTCACCGTCACCCGAGCATTCGCAAGATCCGTCGCCATCGGCTGCTCCCATCCTCATAAAGCATCTCCAAGAACGAGAGTTTAGACCCCAACCCATGTGCTCTTTCAACCCATAAGCCAACTCCCACTGACCGCTTGCTTGCGGAGCTATGGTCAGCATTCATGGAGCCCACCGAGCATCAGCCCCAAGCCTCGGCCCACAGTGGCCGAAGACACGACCTCGACGCCCTGCGCGGGTTCGCCATGCTGCTCGGCATCCTCCTCCACGCGGCCATGGCCTACATCGGTATCCCGTGGCCCGGACGCGACGAACGCCAACTCGGTGATCTCGGCTTGCTCGTGCCCCTCATTCATGGGTTCAGGATGCCCATGTTCTTCCTTATCAGCGGGTTCTTCACCGCCATGCTCTTTCAACGCCGAGGGCTCGGCGGGCTGATCCGACACCGCTTCAAACGCATCGCCATCCCGTTGGCCATCGGCTGTGTGACCATCATCCCTGCGGTGTGGGGCGCGCTGATCGTCAGCGATGAGTTCCAGCCCGAGCCCGCAGCCCAAGCCGAGACCGTCGCGCTCAAAGAGAACATCTGGCTCGCTTCAAGAGCGGGCGACCTCGCCTCCATCGACCACTACCTCCAGGCCGGGATCGGCCCCGATACGCTCGATCCGATTCAGGGCGACCCGCCGATCGCATGGGCGCTCTTTGGCAATCAGCCGCGAGCAGTCGAACATCTGCTCGAGCACGGCGCCGATCCGAACACCAGATACCGCAGCCTGTACACACCTTTGCACACCGCCGCGTTTTTGGGTCGGTCCGAGGCGGCCGCGATGCTCCTCGAAGCGGGAGCCGATGTCAACGCCGAGCACCCCACGGGCGAGCGACCCATCGACAGCCTCTTGGCCAACAAACAAGTCACCGAGTTCGTCTGCAAGCTTCTTCAGATCGACGAAGATTTTGACGACATCCGCCAAGGGCGCGAAGCGATCGGCGAACTGTTCCTGCAAGCCGACGCAGAATCTACCCGCGTCCCGCAGCACCGAGCCGTGAAACTCGTTCGCTGGGTGTTGTTCGAGTTCCCGGCGTTCCACCACCTCTGGTTCCTGTGGTTCCTGACCTGGATGGTCGCCGGGTTCTCGATTGTTGTTCCCATGCTGGGCCTGCTCAGCGCTCGTGGGGTACCGATCGCCCTCCCTAGTTGGCTGGTCGCTTCGCCGCTGTGTTTGTTTGTGCTGGTGCCTCTGACGTTCGTGTTCCAGTCGTGGATGCATCCGATCGGCGCGGGGAGTGTCAACCTCGGATTCGGGCCCGAAACCTCGATCGCTCTGATCCCCATGCCCTCGGTGCTCGGGTACTACGCGGTGTTCTTTGGGTTTGGTGCCGCGTTGTTCACGGTTCCCGGAGCGATCGACCGTGTCAGTAGGCTGTGGCCCGTGATGCTCGTGGCGGCCGCAGTTGTTGGTGTGCCGGGCCTCGTGATTTCGATGCAGATGCCCCTCGGCCAAGACTGGTTCGAGGGCGTCGAACAGCGTCAACTCGTGAGCAACATCTGCCAAGTGCTCTATGCGTGGCTCATGACGTTCGGGCTCATCGGACTCTTCCGAAGCGTGCTCAGCGAAAGCCGCCCATGGGTGCGATACTTGAGTGATGCAAGCTATTGGCTCTACATGGCCCACCTGCCGATCATTATGCTCGCCCAGACCGCTCTGAGCTATTGGGACGCCCCCGCGCTGCTCAAGGTCGTGATCCTGACGGTCGGCACCACCGCGATCCTCCTCGCGGTCTACCAACTCGGTGTGCGGCACACCATCATCGGCAAGACCCTCAACGGCAAACGCCCCGCCCCAGGCAAAGAACCAGCATTCGTGCCCGGCTCTCCCCCCAACCGATAGCCAATACCATGAGCAGATTGCCAACGCTCCGCGACAAGATCCGCGATGTCATCTTCGAGACCGATACTCCCGCTGCCAAAGGCTTCGATCTTGCTCTGATCGTCGCCATTCTTGTTTCGGTCGCGGTCGTCGTGCTCAGCACCATGCCCGCGGTCGCTGACGAACCCTATAAATCAATCTTTTACGCGATCGAATGGGGCTTTACAGCTCTGTTCACGGTCGAATACATCACACGCCTGTGCGTCGCCAAGCGGCCCCTCAAATATGCCCTGTCCTTCTTCGGCATCGTCGACCTGCTCTCAATCCTGCCCGCGTTTCTCGGGCTGGTCATTCCCCACGGCGAGCGGCTCATGATCGTCCGCACCATGCGGATCCTGAGAATCTTCCGCATCCTCAAGCTCACACGCTACCTCACCGAGGCGCAGGCTCTGAGCGAGGCGTTCTATGTCAGCCGGCACAAGATCACGATCTTCCTTACCACCGTGCTCATCATCGTTCTTATCGCCAGCGCCCTGATGCACATCGTCGAGGGCGGAGAAGAAGGCAGCTCATTCAATTCCATCCCCAGCGCGATGTACTGGACCATCATCACCATGACCACCGTGGGCTATGGCGACGTCACTCCGAGTACTCCATTAGGCATGCTCATCACCTCCGTGCTCGTCCTCATCGGATATTCCCTCATCATCGTCCCCACCGGCATCCTCTCGGCCGAGATCACCGCCAGCCGCCAGCAGTCGGATTTAGCCCGCGCAAGCTCGCGCGTGTGCCCCGCCTGCAAAGCCGCTGGCCACGCATCCCAAGCAACGTTCTGCGCCGACTGCGGCGAACGCCTCGACAACTCAAGCCCCTCCCCAACCCCCCCCTCAATTCCCTCGTCCTAGAGCGTCTTGCACTGTCATATTCCGGCGTGCCACGGCTCTGTGAGCCGTGGCTTGGGTGTGATTTCCCTCAGCCGGCACGCGCGGCCGACACGGCCGGCGGATGATTGGGGCAGCCCGCGAAATAGAGAATGCTGATCTTCATTTGCGATCAATTACTTTTCTCGGCAGCACGCCGGGATTTCGGCGGTCTGATCGGACGCGGCTTGTTCATCGACCGGGCACCGGTCCTCGCACACGAGATCACCAGTAAGCGGACAGACAACCTTGCCTGGGCAATCCAGCCGAATGGCATCCGTTTCAGCAAGTGCGCCGGAGATGCTCGATGGCGTATCGGCGTCCGCGACATCGGTGTCGGTGCCGACCGGGCAGCGGTCCTTACAGACAAGATCACCAGTAAGCGGGCAGGCGATCTTGCCCGGGCAGTCTGCGCGATCGGCAGAAGACGAGGACGAGATTGCGTAAGCGGTCGCAGCGATCGCAAACGCGCCGACAAGAACGATCGGAGTCATGAGTTTGAGCACGGAGGTTCTCCTTTGGAGTAAAATGAACAGGTCGAAAGCAACAGTCACATGGAGAGTATCGGCGTTGAACTAAAGTGTAAGGTCAAGAACATTCTTCGGTTTTGTTGTGCTTTTTCTCTCTGGGTGCCTGCAGACCCTCGAGCACACCGCATCGGCCTGACCGTTCTGCTTCGTGACAGACCTGCATCCACTCCCGGAGCACGCGATCAACGACCTTGAGGTGCTTGATCTGCTCAACCACGCGGTCAAGACGCTCGGCGATCAGGTCCTGAACCTCCTTGCACGGTGCGGAGCCATCATCTCGGAACTCCAGCAATGCATCGATGTTCCCGAGCGTGAAACCGGCAGCCTGTGCCGAACGCACGAAGAGAAGCTTCTCCAGTGCGGCCTCACCGTACACGCGGTAGTTGCCCTTGCTCCGGCTGTCGGGACGCAGCAGGCCACGCCGCTCGTAGTAACGAACGGTCGAGGTAGGAACATCTGCCTGTCGGGCCAACTGGCCGATTGTGTAGTGGTCCATAGCCAAGAGTAACAACATTGAACCCAAGTCCAATGTTCGAAGGTTCTGTATTTTCTCGGCCTGCCCTCGAAAGCAGGAGCATGGACGCTTTGGCCGCGTCGTTGGTCTCGAACCGATCGGCCACGAGGTCTTGTGTCTGCTCTCAGTCGTCCACATCGGGCTTCGCGAGGGAGTCTGTAACGACGAGATCAATCACGTCCGAGGTCACGCTCGAATCCGGCAGGTGCGCCACATCGCTGCGACCCGGTCGGCCCGGTCGGAATAGTTGGGTGGTCCTCAGGCCAACCCGGGGAGAAGCGCAGATTCTGCCTGCCAATTCGTGACCTTGGATATATCTGAACCCTGCTCTGCCTCGGCTCGTAACCCGCCGGGGTCTATCCTCTATTTGACAGACTCAAAGCCTCCAGCAACCCGGGTTCAAGCCTCGCCCATCACGGGCCGAAATGCTCCATGAGCCTCTTTTTCTGCCTCTTCAGGAAGACGATCGACATGACCACCCTCCAAGGCCGACGCGCTCTCATTACCGGGATCACCGGACAAGACGGCTCCTACCTCGCCGAACTCCTGCTCAACAAAGGATATGAGGTCCACGGCGTCATCCGTAGATCGTCCTCCTTCAACACCAGCAGAATCGATCACATCTACCAAGACCCGCACAACCCCAAGCCCAATCTCAAGCTCCACTACGGCGATCTCTGCGACGCCAACTCCCTGAGCCACGTCATGGAGGCCGCTCACCCCCACGAGGTCTACAACCTCGGGGCCCAGTCTCATGTTCGCGTTTCGTTCGATATGCCTATCTACACGGCGGAAACCGTCGCCATGGGCACCTACAAGCTCCTCGAAGCCATACGCGAACAACAAGACAAAACCGGCGAAGAAGTCCGCTTCTATCAAGCCTCCAGCTCCGAGATGTACGGCAAGGTTCTCGAGGTTCCCCAAACCGAGACCACGCCGTTCTATCCGCGTTCGCCTTATGCCGTCGCCAAAGTCGCAGGACACTGGATCACCGTCAACTACCGCGAGTCCTACGGCCTCCACGCTTCGTGTGGCATCCTGTTCAACCACGAATCACCCCGTCGAGGCGAAACCTTCGTGACTCGCAAGATCACCCGAGCGGTAGGTCGCATCAAGATGGGCCTCCAGGACAAGGTCTTCTTGGGCAACCTTGATTCCAAGCGTGACTGGGGATTCGCAGGCGACTACGTCGAGATGATGTGGCGGATGCTCCAGCAGGACGAGCCCGATGACTATGTGGCGGCGACGGGCCGAACGATCTCGGTGCGTGAGTTCGCCGAGATGGCGTTCAACCATGTCGGTCTCAAGCTCGAAGATCACGTCGAGTTTGATCCGCGGTATCTGCGACCCGCTGAGGTGGACCTGCTCTTGGGTGATCCTGCCAAGGCCAAGAAGCAGCTCGGCTGGGAGCCCACAACCACCGTTGATGAGCTCGCAGCGATGATGGTCGAGACCGATCTTGATTTGGCTTCTCGCGAGCGCACCCTCCGGGACGCGGGTCACGAGATGCCCGAGTTCTCCGGTCATGACCAGTGAGACCCCACACACGAACGACAAGCCTACACCTCCGGTAGCGCTGGTCGGCAGCAAGTCTATCGGCGGTCTCGTTTGGCTCCTCGGAGACACCGCTGCCACCAAGCTCCTCGCGTTTGCTGCGAATGCGGTACTCGCTCACCTGCTTGTACCGGAGCAGTTCGGGCTCTTTGCTGCTGCCCTTGCCATTATGACGCTGTGCGAACTCACCAGTCGCGCAGGCCTTCGCGACATTCTTATCACACGCAGCAGCGAACTCGATCGACTCTCCACGACCTCAACGTGGTTCGCGGCCTCCGCCGGCATGCTTTCTTCGCTGCTTGTGTGCTCAATCGGCATCGGCCTGCTGCTGCTGGGAAAGTCTGAGACGGGGATGATGGTTGTCACTATTTCGCCTTCGCCGCTGATCACGGCCTTTGCGATTGTTCCCGAGTCAACACTCGCTGCCCACATGCGGTTCAAGCAACTCGCTCTGATCCAGATTGCTAGGGGGCTCTCCCGCGCAGTCTTGGCTGTGGCACTGGTCTGGGGGGGCATGGGCACATCCGGGCTCATCGTGGCGCTGCTCGCTTCAGCGCTCATCGGAACTGCACTCGCGTGGATGCTGTCCCCAGTGCGGCTCGATCGCAGGCCCAGCGGCGCGGTGATGCGCGAGCTCGCGCCCTCGATGTCATGGCTCTTTGGGGCCGGACTGCTCGCAACAGTGGGTTCACAAGCCGACTATCTCATCCTCGGCGCAATCGGTGGCGAGGAACAACTCGGTCTGTACTTCATCGCCTTCTCGCTGGGCAACCAGATCATCTTGATCTTTGCTATGAACATGGGCCGCGTTCTGCTTCCTGCGATGAGCATGCTCTCGGGCGCGCCCGAGCGGCAGGCACAGGGCCTGATCGATGCGTGCTCAGCGCTCGCTCTGCTCGGCGGACTTGTCTGCGCCCTTCAGGCCGCGCTGGCGGGGCCATTCATACAGGGCTTGCTCAGACCCATCTACGAACCGGCCTCACTGGCCATGACCGTGCTCGCTTGCGGCATGTTCTTCCGCCTCATGAGCTTCACAGTCGTTCCGTACATCAAGGCTACCAAACGATTCAGAACCTTGTTCTGGCTTCAAGCAGGCTTGGTCACCAATCTCCTCGCGCTGGCAGCGCTCGGCTCCTGGCTTGGACGGACCTCCTCGTTCGGTGCCGCATCGGGCTGTGCAACCGGTGTAGCGGTTGCCTCATTCATTACAGGGATCGTCGCGCCGGTCGTGGCCCTCAGGGGTAGCGGCAAGCCCCCACAAGCCATCGCCTCGGTGCTCATCGGTCCGATTTTGTGCGGTGTTCTCGCGGGAGTTGCCGCGTGGAGCCCGTCGCTGTTCCTCCAGGATTCCCGCGTCGGGGCCTTGACACACCTGGCATTAGGCGGCACGGTCGGCGTCTGCGTGTATGCTTTGCTCGCGGTCGCGTGCATGCCCCATCGCGTCGCCAACACTCTATCCCGACTGGCACCAATCACCGGCCGCGTGCCTCACGCTAAACCCCTCGCCGACGCGGTCATCCGCCGCCTGAGCAGAACGAACACCCAGCAGCACATCGCCCACCCTCCCACCGGCCACTCCGCCACGGACAAGAACGAGGCCTGATCATGCGAGTCGGTATTCTAACGTATCACCACACAACAAACTACGGTGCCACTATGCAGACGCTCGGCGTCGTTCAGGCGGTACGCGCCTTCGGTCATGAACCAGTGGTCCTCGATTGGCGTCCACCAAAAGCCGTCAAGTACTACCGACGGTTTCTCTACATGAGCAAGACGGCGCCGCAGAACATTCTCAAGGCGAGGCGGATGCGGTCGTTTGTGTCCCGCCACCTACCTCTCTCGCCTCGAGTGTATTCTGTCAATGAGCTTGCGCCTCTATGCGAGAAGCTTGACCTTGGAGCGGTTATAGTTGGAAGCGATCAGGTCTGGCAACTCACGCCCAAGTCGATCCGCGGCTGGGCTCCGGAATTTCTACTCCATTTCCTCCCCGTTGACGTCAAACGCATCGCCTACGCGCCCTCGGCAGGGTCCATGACAGACTTCGGGAGCCATGCCGACGAGGCGGCCATGATGCTCAGGCAGTTCGACGCTCTTTCAGCTAGAGACCAGAACACGGTTACTCTCGTCAAGCAGGCAACTGGTCGCGATGACGTTGCGTACGTTTTGGATCCAACACTGCTAAGTGAATTTTCGCATGCAGCCGAACCACCCCCGATCAACGACCCATATCTCCTCGTCTACGCCGAGCTCCCCACTCGCCACTTATCATTTGTTAACGCGATCGCTCAACAACTTGGGTTGCGCGTTGTCACCATTGGCTACCGCTATGCCGGGGCTTCGCTGAGTGATATCGCTGTATCGCCACAACGCTGGCTTGGATACCTTGCTAACGCAAGCTTTGTCATCACGTCATTTTTCCACGGCACCATCTTCTCCATTATCAACCGAAAGCCGTTCTTTACGATGCGCCAAGGCCACCGGTCCATCAAAGTCATGGATCTTCTTGATCGCTTCGGGCTCGAGGATCGTGCCCTAGACATCGAACAAACACACCGCGTTCCGAGCGCCGAAGAACTCGCCCTTGACTACAACGCTGCAGAGCAAAGAATCGAAGCCTCGCGTGCCGAATCACTCCGATATCTCGAAAGAGCACTCGATGACAGCCCTTGAATCCCTGACATCCGATCGCCAATCCACCTTCCGAACCGAGCACGATTTCGAGGCATTCGCCGAGTTTACAAATGTCGAGGAGTTCACAACACTCACCGAGACAGCGAGACTGGAGAGTCGAGATATATTGATCCTCGGCAACGGATCCAACACCCTCTTTCTCCGTCGCAAAGTGCGAACCGCGGTGCTACGCAATAAACTCAAACGCCAGATGGATGTTCTCGAGGACGGTCGAGTTCGGGCCACGTCGAGCCTGATGATTTCCGCGATCCTCAAACATTGCCGCACCAACCAACTGGATTCGTTTTATTATCTCGCCTCGGTGCCCGCCACTGTGGGAGGAGCGATCGCGATGAACGCTGGTCGCGGCAAGCATCACAACAAAACTATCTATGATTTCGTCGAATCTGTTACCTGGTATGAAAACAACAAGATCATTACTGCTGACGCGAACGACATCAAACGCGAATACCGCTGGACACCATTCACGGGAAAGACCGACAAGCTTATCCTTGAGGCGACATTCCGGTTCCCGCCAACAAAAGATGACGACGACAAGATCTCTGGGCGAGTGCATTACTCAAAAGAAGTGCAAGATCACTCTGCAGGCAACTGTGGCAGTGTTTTCAAACAGGCGAGCCTTCGCATCCTAAAAAAAATCAAAGGGCTGAAGTTTGGCACCGCACGGTACTCGCCCAAAACCAACAACTGGATGCTCAGCACCGGCAAGAGCTCGCGTCCCATCGTGCTCCTCATCCGTTTCGTCCAAGTGATTCACAAGATAGTTGGATCAAAGTGCCACGTTGAGTTCATCGAGGTCGATTGATGGACATCGCTGTCATCATCCCCGCACACAACGCCGAGCGGTTCATCAACCACACGCTTGACAGCGTCGCTGCGCAGACCCTCCAGCCAACCGAAGTCATCGTCATCGTTGACAACTCAGCCGATGCGACGATCGACCTCGCCCGTGCACACAAGGCGCCAACGCGGATCATCGAAACCACGCACAAAAACGCGGCCGCCGCTCGCAACTCGGGCATCGAAACCGCGACGAGCACCTGGCTCGCGTTCCTTGACGCAGACGACCAATGGAAACCCGATCACCTCGAACGTTTCTCCCAACTCATCGGTCGCGATGACGTCGCTTACACCGCGTGGTGCGACCTGATGACCGAAGACGGCAAGACCACCACCGCCCGGTTCTGCGGCTGGCCCACCACCGAACCCTCAAGCGGGCTCGACGACGAGCAGTATCTCCGCTGGTACAGAACCAAGAATCACTTTGCCATGCTCACCACTCTCGTGCGACGCGAACGGTTCATCGAAGCGGGCAGCTTCGACGTCTCCCAGGTTCGCAGGCACGATCTCGACATGTGGCTCCGCGTCATCCATCAGCACACTTGGACGTTCAACCCCGAATCCGTAGCCCGCTACCGCGTCGTCAGCGACGGCATCTCGTTCGCCAACTGGGCCTCGAGCGAATACTTCCACCTCCGCATGCTCGATAAGAACGCCCGCCACTGGCCCTCGCTCAACTGCGAACTCCGCACATGGTGCAGGCGTTCGCTCGCAGCCGCCCTCACCGACGGCACGCGCGATGATTTCGCCCGCGCCTACGCCATCGCAGCTCCCCACATGTCAACCAAAGCCCGCGCATTCTTCAAAGCGGCGAGCATCTTCCCGCCCGCGTTCGCCTTTGCCAACAAGATCCGCCGACGCCGAAACACCAGCAAAGCATCATGAGAATCCTCCTCTACGAACCCGATTCCAACGGCCACCACTTCCCCTACCTCGGGAGAGTCATCAAATCGCTGAGTGAACTCCCCGTCGAATGCGTGCTCGCAACCACCGCTCAAGCGGTCGAGAGCAAAGAGTTCGCGACCAACCTCGCGCCCTTTGGTGATGCGCTGCGAGTTGAACCCGTGTGCAAACCGGCTCCCGAGGGCGCGGTCAAGATCGGCCGCCAGCGAGCTACCGAGTTCCGCCACCTGCTCAAGAGTCTCAATGCCGACCACGCGATCGTCATGTACGCCGACGGGCTCTGGCAATGGGCGCAGTTCGACGCGGTGATCAAACGCAAGCGGTTCCGTGTGCCCGTCGAAGCCGGTGTCTTTCGCGGCGCGTTTACCTATGACGACGCCAGCGGCAAGGGCGCAGTTGCTCGCCGAATCCTCATGCGATCGCTCCTCCGCACCGCAACCTATCAACGCCTCTGGATCCATGACGAGCTCTACCACCGCTTTGCAACCGAGAACTCGCCTACGCCGCCACGGGTAGAGCTGACACTCATGCCTGACCCGGTCGAGATCCGCCCCCCTCAACCCGCATCGAAGGCCCGCGAGATGCTCGGGCTGGATACCTCCACGCGGTGGCTCGTGTGCGCCGGCATGATCGACTCACGCAAGGGCGCGGACCTTGCTATCGACACCTTCGCAGCGATGCACAATGAGCCCTGGGCGAGCGACGTCGGGCTCCTGCTCGCGGGCCCGCATCGCGACGAGATCAAAGCGAGGCTCGATCAACCCGATGCGCGCGCACTGCTCGAATCAGGCCGCATCGTGAGCCTTGATCGGTTCCTCAACGCCGACGAGATGTTCGCCGCCGCTGCGGCTGCCGAAATCGTCCTCGCGCCGTATCCCAATCATTCGGGCCGATCGAGCATCATTATCTGGGCCGCTGCTGCGGGTCGCCGGTGCATCGGGGCTGCCCGTGGTGCCATCGGCGAAATGATCCGCAGCGAACAACTCGGACAAGTCATCAACCCCACCGACACCAAGGCCTTTATCGACACCATCCGCTCCACGCTCGAAAACCCCTGGAGCGACACCGACGCAGCCCGCGTGTCGCAGTTCGCCACCCAGCACAGCGTCGAGGTCTATCAGCAACGAGCCAGCGCGTTCATCCGCCAGCGGCTTGAACAAGGTGTCTAAGCACCGTAACGCGGGCATACACAATATGGACAAGCTGTCAGGCCGGGCAGCCCACGAGCTTTAGCACCTTGGCCATCGCTACGCCCATCTCGGCAGGAGTCTGTGCAACTTCTACGCCCGCCGCTTGCAAGGCTGCGATCTTGGCATCCGCTCCGCCTTGGCCGCCCGCGATGATCGCTCCAGCGTGGCCCATGCGTTTGCCGGGAGGCGCTGTCAGACCCGCGATGAATGCCGCCACCGGCTTGTTGACGTGCTCTTTGATATATGCCGCCGCTTCTTCTTCGTCGGTCCCGCCGATCTCACCGATCATCAGGATGCCGTGCGTGTCGGGGTCCGCTTCAAAGAGCTTGATCGTTTCGAGATGATCGAGCCCGCGCACCGGGTCGCCACCGATGCCCACGCAGGTGCTCTGACCCATGCCTTGTTGGCTCGTCTGCCACACCGCTTCATACGTCAGCGTGCCCGATCGGCTCACAATCCCGACCGCCTTGCCCGTGCTCGCCTCGCTCACATGCGTGTGGATATACCCCGGCATGATCCCGATCTTGCACCCCGAGTTCGTGTAATGACTCGACGCGGTGTCGTCGCCCGTCTTGGGGCCGGGAGTAATCACACCCGGGCAGTTCGGACCCACCAGCACCGTGCGCTCATCCGGCGCACGCCCGGCGTTCATCTCATCGAGCAACGCCCGAGTGCGGACCATGTCCTGCACCGGCACGCCCTCGGTGATGCAGCACACCAGTGTGAGCCCCGCTGCCGCCGCTTCGAGTATCGCGTCAGACGCGAACGCCGGAGGCACGAAGATCATGGTGGCGGTGGCCCCGGTGGCTTCGACCGCTTGGGAGACGGTGTCGAAAATCGGGAGGCCGTTGTCGTCTTTCTGCCCGCCTTTGCCTGGTGTAACCCCTCCCGCCATGTGGGTGCCGTAGTGCAGGCAACCCTTCGTATGGAGGGCTCCGAAGCTGCCTGTGATGCCCTGGCAGAGGACTTTCGTGTTCGCGTCGATGAGGATGGCCATGGTGAGTCTCCGCCAAAGAAGGGGATAAAGAGGTCTGAATCTACGGCAAAGCAGCCCCTGAGATCATCGGATCACAAGAGCCGCTCATTGAGCCGTACCTATGAGCCTACGGCGACTGCCCGCCAAATGCCAAACCAAGCCCCGTTCAAACCTGTTCAGGCCAGATCAGGACCGGTCTTTACTCCAGCGACCAATCGGGGTCCGTGTTGCGGGTGTAGGTGAACTCCATGACCACAAAGGGCTCGCCATAGAGGATCTCCTGCATCTCGAAGACGATCTTGTCGTCGCTCTTGAAGTGGTAGAGCATGCGGTAGGTCTTGCCGATCTCGCCGCTCATGGGCTCGTCCATCTCGCCGACCATCGTCAGGATCGAGCCGTCCATGTTGAGGTTGCCCATCGCCACGTGCATCCCGGTATCCATCGAGCTCAGCCAGATGTTGTTGAACAGCTTGCGGCCGTTGTCATATCCCATCGTGCCCTTGCCGTGATAGGGCTGGCCCATAAAGGCCCCGCGATAGTCGGTCTCGACATACCGACCGCCAAAGATTGTCTTCGAGGTCGACTTGGCCTGACTGACCATGGGTGGAGCGGACGGATCCATCCACAGCTTGGTCTCTACATCCCAGTTGCCCACGAACTTCTCGAGCACCTTGTGCCCGAGCGAAGGCTGCATGACCTTCATCCAGTTTTGCATCGCGGAAGGATCGGTCATCGTCGCCATCCGCTGCTCGGCGAGTTCCTTCGCCGGGTCCGGGTCGCTCGCAGGAGCGCTGCCCAGAGCCGAAGTCCCCACAGCACATGTCACCATGAGCGACAACGCCAACACAGAGTTCTTCCTCATCACGATTCTCCTTGGTCGCTTCCTGACCACATATAAAGTAAGTTCGAGAGCTCTATTGCAGGCGCTTGGCCGGTCCACGAGACCCGGTTGCCCTGCAAGGTGCGTCTCTCTTGCACCGCTGGCCCTCGCCAGCACTTACTGGTAAGTCTCTCAGATTCCTGACCCCAGCACAACCCCCCTCCCCAACCCCCCTCCCCAGCCCCCCGCCCCAACCTACTGACAGCCTTGCCTCATCATGGATTCGGCGGCCATATCCTCATCCTCACCAACCACCTCCACAGGAGCCCGCCATGCGAGCCATCATCACCGGCCAAGTCGGCATGGATAAAAAACCCTACCTCGACCTCACCCAGAAGCTCGCACGTGAACAGGGCGAATCGCTGATCGTCCGCAACGTGGGCGACCTCATGTACGCCGAGGGGCCAGACGTGCGGTCCGGGCGGATTCTCGATCTGCCTCTGAGCCGCCTGACCAACCTCCGTCGGGCAGCCTTCAAGGACATCATCTCCGAGAACGCGGGCGACCCCAACTTGCTCGTCAACACCCACGCGACTTTCAGATGGCGCCACGGCCTGTTCCCCGCGTTCGACTTCGACCAGATCAGCATGCTCAAGCCCGACTTGTTCATCTGCCTCGTCGACAACATCGAGGTCGTCCACCACCGCCTGCACGCGGAGCACGACATCGACGCGACGCTCAAAGACTGCATGGTCTGGCGCGAGGAAGAAATCCTCGCCACCGAGCTCATGAGCAAGGCCCTGCCCGGCTCACAGTTCTACATCCTCTCAAGAGGACGCCACGAGCAGACGCAGCGCACGCTCTTTCGGCTCATCTGCCGACCCGACATGCTCAAGGTCTACCCGAGCTTCCCCATGAGCCACGTCATGGACATGCCCGAGATCCTCGCCGAGATCGATGCGTTCCGCGCGGTGCTCGCTGAGCACTTCGTCACCTTTGATCCGGGCGACGTGGATGAGAAGCTCTTGCTCGACCGAGCGCTCGAAGCGGCCAAAGAGGGCAACGTCGATGCGTTCCTCGACGTCTCGCCCCACACCTTTGGTGGCTCAAGCGACGCGGACGCCACTCGCATCCGAGTGAGCATCCGACAAGTCCTCGACATCGCGGGCGATATCGACGGCCAGATCTACACACGCGATTTCAAGCTCATCGATCAATCCGACATGATCGTCAGCTACATCCCCGAGATCCCCGACGGCAAGGGCGGAGGCATCCCGGGCCTCTCCAGCGGCGTCGAACGCGAACTCCAGCACGCATGGGAACACACCAAAGAGGTGTACGTCGTGTGGAAGCCGGCCAAGCCGCCAAGCCCGTTTATCACCGAGACCGCGACCAAGGTGTTTACCAGCACCGATGAAGCGCTCAAGTACTTCGAGAAGCAGGGCATGTTTGGCCAGACCAACCTCTTCGGGCAGTAGGTAGCTGCTGATCGCGTAAGAGTCGGTGGGACAGGCGTCTCGCCTGTCGGAAGCAACGCCCGGAGTTCATCCATGATCGACGATCGCCAACTACTGCGCCTGAGTCGGAACTTGGCGAGTGTGATAATTCTCTCGATCGGCATACTCGCAATCGTGAGCAGCATCGCCGCCGTAGGAACGTGGATCGAGTACCTAGCATTCAATTCTGAGATACCCGGGATGCTCCTTGCTGCAGTTCTCCAAGCTGCGATCGGACTGGCCCTCATCCTCCGCCGCAACTGGATCGCTCGGTGGCTCATCAAGCCCGCGCCCGCCGACACCTGCCCACAGTGCGATTACCCGATAGCCCCCGCAGCATCCAAGTGCCCCGAGTGCGGGCTGGAGTTGAGCGATGCTGATCAAGCATGAGAGGCTGCGCGAGCGATGGACGCTGACCCTCGCGCTCTTCGTGGCGGCGTTCTTGTCGGTTCTGATGGTGCTCGGTGGGTGGAGGTATCAGAGCCACGGCGCGCGAGACGGCTGGCAATGGGCCCACATCGCGGCGGGGCTCATTCCTGATCCCTCGTCGCAGCAAGCCGGGCACAGTGCGATCTCCGTCCAGGGCCAGATCCGGACGCGGGCCGAGGGCGGCGTCACAACCTACACCCGCACCTCGCTTCGGCCACAGTCGATCAAGCTCGGCGTCTTTTTCCCGTGGCTCGAGCAGCAATCGTTCGACTTCTCGTTTGAACAGCGAACGAGGAACACGGATACGGGCCTTGAGACACCGTGGGCGGCCGTCATCGATCCCGACCGGCTCGAGTCGTTGATCAACACAGAGATCGCCAGCCTCACCGCCGAGGGCGGCCCTGCGACGCTGATCTCGGAACTCCGCCTTGCGCTCCAATCGACCGCTCCACGCTACACGATGCACCGCCACAGCGGGTTCGGGGACGTCATCGCGTTGCTCGCTCACCCGCTGGCCATCATCTTCCTGTACCTCGGATTGCGGAGGCTCCTTGAGTTGTGGGTCGTAGTTGATCGCCGCAGACATCGCCGGTGCGAGGCCTGCGGCTACGCCTTGGAACACCATGAGCCCTGCTCCGAGTGCGGGCTCGGGCTGGACCAGAAAGCCAAACCGCGAGGGCCGGCATCCCCCCCGTCGTGAGGCGAGCCCCACGCCCGGTGCCAGGCGGATTCGGCGCAAAGCATGCGGGCAACGGAACAAATTTGCGTGGACGCGGAACGATTCTGCGTGGATGCAAGACTTCCTCGCGTGGACGCGAAACTGTTCTGCGTGGACGCAAGGCTTACTTGCGTGGACGCGAAACTGTTCTGCGTGGACGCAAGGCTTACTTGCGTGGACGCGAAACTGTTCTGCGTGGACGCAAGGCTTACTTGCGTGGACGCGAA
>CAYUVO010000012.1:0-43647 GCA_964448185.1 uncultured Phycisphaeraceae bacterium | reverse complement strand
GGTGGTGCAGATCACCGGCGACACGAGTCGCGCGTATGAGTCGACTCTGCTGAACGATGGGCTCGAACGCAGAGTCCAAATTGTGATGGACCGCTGGTTCGGCCGGACGCGGATCTTCTATTCGACCTCGGAAGCGAAGCTGAACGACGATGGTTACGCGCGTCACGACAACAAGTATGCGCGTTTCTCCATGGATGATGACTCCGATTGGTCCGAGGCGCTGTGGTTCTGGAACCCGACCGGCTTCGGGGGGTGGGGGGGGTGGGGGGGGTGGGGCCACCGTCGCGATGCCCTCCGAGACGGAGTCGGCTCCAAGTGGGCTATAGGCTGCGACGTGGCCTCGGGCTTCCCTGCGCTCGCGCTATGGAACAGCCAACCCACGAGCACGTCGGGGCTGGGGCTTGAGCCTGACTACACAAAGCCGCCGGTGGGCGGCATCGACCTCGACCGGCTCTTGCAGGGCTCGGGCCCGCCGCCCCAGCGGCCGTATGGGTACATCCCCAAGACGCTGCCGTACTTCCCGATATGGCAGGGCTTGGCCATCAACACCGCCTTCTACGCGCTGGTGTTCTTCATCTGCGTTCGACTGGTCAAAGGGACGCGGCACCTCATGCGGTACCGCCGGGGCCGGTGTCCGCGTTGCGGCTACGACCTGCTCGCTACGTTCACCGCCCCGTGCCCAGAGTGCGGCCATTTGACTCCCAAGCTCATGGCAACTTCTCGCTGAGACGTCCATACCATCGGTTCAGGTCTGGTCGGGAATGTGATTGGAGCCGCAGCATGACGAGACTGGCAGTGGGAACTCGCAGAGCCTTTACGCTGATCGAGTTGCTGGTGGTCATCGCGATCATCGCGTTGCTCATTGGGATCCTGCTGCCCGCTCTCGGTGGGGCCAGAGCTGCGGCCCGATCGCTCAAGTGTGCGTCGAACATGAGGCAACTCGCCATCGGTCACGCCTACTACGGCAACGACAACGACGACATCAGCATCCCCGGACGCATGGCCAAGATCGGGGCGTCCAACGATCCGGCCAATCACTACGAAGTCGGCACCGGCAAGCACTACCGACCGCGTTGGATGGTCTCGATGGGATCGGCTGCGGGGTTCTTTGCCTACGCCCAGCCCTCGACTGATCCGAGCAAAGAGAACGACAACAACCGCCTGCTCGAACACGAGATCTTCGCGGACCCTGCGGTGCCCGATTGGGTCAACAACCGCAACTACGCACTCGGGTACAACTTCCAGTTTCTGGGCAACTCAAGGCGCCGAGCCGACGGGCGATTTGTTCAATTCCCTCTGCGACTGAGCACCATGACCGCGCAGACGGTGCTGTTCGCAGACACGCTCGGCACCGCTGCGACCTTCGCCGAGTCTCAACGGCTCGCGTACAACCCAACCCCTCATCCGAACAACGATCAGCGCGAACTTGCGAACCACGGCTGGTCGCTCGATCCACCACGCTTGACCGCCCAGAGCGACAACTGCGACGGCGGCCGAGACGGCTCGACGCGATCCGCGGTGGACGAACGCCACCTGTCGCGCGCAAACGTTGCGTGGCTCGACGGGCACGTCAAGGCTATGACAGCTCTCGATCTCGGGTATGTGCGTGATGAAACCGGCGCGTTCAGCTACGGGGATGCTGCCGCGACCAACCGGTTCTTCTCGGGGAGTATGCGAGACAGTGATCCGCCCGTAGTGCAGTAGCCACTACCCGCCGAGTGCTTCGACGGATTCCTCAGCGGTGAGCCACTTATCGAGCACGCCCACCGTGCGGTCGGCGAAGTCCCGGGCATTGACCGCAACCGCTCCCTTCTCGCCCTGCGAAACGAAGATCGCAAACGCGAGCGTTCGGCCCGTGACGGGATGGGTGATGACGCCGCTGAGTGTGCGCACGCCGGTGAGCGATCCGCTCTTGCCCCGGACGCGGTTGCGCAACGTTAGATTGCGGAACCTTCGTGTGAAGGTGCCTTCGCCGGGGGTGGCCAGCGAGTTGATGAGCGGGTCTCGCAGCTTGGGGTCGTTATAGAAACTGCGCAGCCACGCGGTCATGGTGTCGGGGGCGATGAGGTTGTCTCGGCTCAGGCCCGAGCCGTCGGCGATGACGACGCGCGCAGCGTGCTGGGGGCCGAGGCGTTCGGTGAGCAGCATCCTGACGACGGCGGCACCATCGGCCCACGAGCCGGGGCGACCTGTGACCTTCTGGCCAAGACGCTTGAGCAACGACTCGGCGTAGAGATTCTGCGAGTCGCGATTGCACCGCAGGAGCACCTCGGCGAGCGGCGTCGTGACCACCGCGACTACATCGCCCTGGGGCAACGGATCGAGTTCGGTGAGCAGTTGGACCCCGGTGACGAGATCTCGGCCGCTCTTAAGTTCTTGTTCGAGTGAGGCTGCGAGCAGTTGGCCGCAGAAGATCCCGGGCGAGTCGAGGGGGCTTCTGATGGGCCATTGTTCTCGACGTACGACGGTGCCGTGGAGGGTGTATCGGTTGTCGCCGGGCGTTCGTGCGATCCATGCGGTGTTGGAGCCGGTGGTATTGGATCGGGCTTTGTTGGACACCACGACCCAGCTTGCCTCGGGCTGGGTGCTGATCTTAGGTTGGCCGCCACCTTCTGCGGGAGCGGTGAAGAACGACAGGGTGTTGGTGTGGATGTTGAGGCCGCTGATCTGCGCTGCGTAATGCTTGTTGAGGTCGTCGGGCTCCCAGCTTGGATGCACCAGCTCACGATCAAAGATCCGCGCATCAACCAGCACGCTCGTGATGGGTCCGGCCTGCGACTTGACGGTCGCAGCGGCGAGCTTGTTGAACAATGCGTCGATAGTCAACGGCGGGTCCGAGAGTGCGAGCACCGCGGGGTCCCCAAGCGAAGGATCGCCATCGCCGACGATCGTGACGTGTTCACCTGATCTATGGATGGTGGTGCGGAAGGAGAAGTCAGGGCCTAGGACGACCAGCGCCGAGCCGGTGGTGAGCAGTTTCATGGTCGAGGCGGGAAGCATCGGCAGCTCGGCCTGCTTGGACGCGAGGACCTCGCCCGTGCGCACATCCTCGATGCGGTAGCCGACGACGGCGCCGTCGATCTTGTAGCGTTCGATGAGCTGCTGGATCGAGTCGTCGAGCGGCTGAGCGAAGGCAATCGCGGGTGCGAAAGCAACGACCGCGAGCACGACGGACACCAACGCCCGCAGGCCGAGCGGTGAGCGGGGGGGGGAGTGGTGGGGTGGGGGGGGCGTGTGGGAAGAACGGATCACAGAAGAAGGCATGTGCATGGCCGAGTCATCGGCACGACGGGACCGGGACCATCAGACAGCCTGCCTGAACCAAAGCGGTCATTTCTTGACCGGCCTTCGGGTTCGCTTGGGAGCGGGCTTTGAGATCGTGGGATCGAGGAGCTCCATCTTGAGCGAGATGAGCTTGGTGAGCTCATCGACAAGGACTCGTGACCCGAGCACCCATTCCGACCAGACCATGTGACCCACGCAACTCGAATGGGCGAGGTTCTCGCGCAGGCACCGAGCTCCCTTGGGGTGCATCAGCTTCGGGAACACCGATTCGTGCAGCGGCACCGCGATCCGAGCAGATCCGGGATTGGGTATTAGATACGCCAGTGCCTGGTCTTTGGGGCAGCTCGGTGTGACGTATGCGAGCGACCAGCGCCAAGGGAGCCCCTGCCATTGGAGCTGTTCTTGGACACCTGGCATCGCGAGCAGATTTGAGCGGATGACCCCGGTGAGCATCAGGTACTCTTCGGAGATCGCAGCGAGCAGGTCATCAGGCGCAGGAGTTTCAAATCGGTCGAGCCATGGGGTGCTCAGGGTCTTGGTGGGCATGGGGCGTGGGTGCTCTCAAACAAACGGATAGCCCTCGATGGGCTGGTGGTCGCTATGGTGATATACCGGACCCATGACGGGCGGATGCAGATCATAGAGGGGGTTCCCCCGGGCGGGCGTGGTTTGAGCTGCTTTGAGGGTGGGTCCGAAAAGGATGGTGTTTGCAATGGATCAGAACAGCTCAATCGGCAACGGCTACACGTTTTCCGAACAGAAGATTCCGGACGCCACGATCCTGATTGTGGACGACAACGAGCAGAATCTTGAGCTGATGGAGGCGTTTCTGGAGGATCTTGGCTGCACGACGCTCACCGCGAGTGACGGCCAAGAAGCGATCGACGCAGTTGCCGAGAAGGTGCCGGACTTGATCGTGCTCGATGTGATGATGCCCCGGATGAGCGGGTTTCAGGTCTGCGAACGCCTCAAAGGTGACCCCCGCACACGCGAAGTCCCGATCGTGATGGTGACCGCCCTCAACGAAATCTCGGACATCGAGCGAGCGGTCGAGGCGGGGGCGGATGATTTCTTGACCAAGCCGGTGCATCGCGTGGAACTGCTTACACGGGTTCGTTCGCTGGTGCGAGTGGGTCAGATGCGGCGCGAACTCGACGCGGCGTTGCGTGACCTCGGGCGGCTTGGACAGAGCGAGTAAGCAGTTCCCGGTTGATTACGGGCAGGTGAAGCCGACGAACCCGAGCAACGCGAGGAAGTCGCCAAAGCCCACTTGTCCATCGGGGCCGAGGGTGCCGAAGTCGTCCGCGATATCTCCCGTGCAGCCCGGAGTTCCTCCGGGACAAGGTCCGACGAGTCCAAGCATGGCGAGGAAGTCGCCGAACGAAACGACGCCGTCACCGCCGAGGGTTCCAAAGTCGTCAGCGATGTCCATCGGGCTCTCGGAACGGAAGCTGCGAAATGCGGGCAGGCTCGGTGTGGCACCGCCCGCGTTGATCGCATCGACCTTCCAGAACACATCTTCACACGGCGGCAGGACAGCGGTATCGGTGCCGAAGACGAGCGAGCTGTCGGTGAGTCCATCGACAACACGGAACACATCGGTGAACGCGGCGTCGCGTGCAAGGGTGACGCGGTAGGTGGTTGCGTCGGGGCTGATGCCCCAGTCGAGCGTGCCGTCGAATGGGAAGTCGATGGTGCCATCGAAGGGCAGGAACAAGAAGAACGTGCCCGGCGGCGGTGGGTTGAGAGTCGTGAAGGATCGTGAGAATGGGGTTGAGTCGGCGGTGCCCAGCGTGTTGCTCGCGGTGAGCCCCCAGTGGTAGGTGGTCGCAAAGTCGAGCGTTGAGCCGGGGATCACGAACGTCGTGTTTGCGATGGCGGGGAAACTGGCAACAACATCGGTGAGCAGCGCGTCGTTGGCGATGGTCAGGGTGTAATCGTCAGCGTTCGAGGACGCGGTCCAGCTCATGTTGGGGGTCAGCGACATGTTGCCTTGACCTTCGAGCGGCGAGATGAGGTTGAAGGAGCCGGGGGGGCCAGCGGGGATGGTGGGGAGTTCAAGATCGACGACGACGGGTCGGTGGTCGCTGATGCCGCTGACGGATTGCGGGAAGGGGAAGGTGTCGAACTCGGGCGGGTACGCCTGTGCGGGCATGGTGGCGGAGTTGAAGACGAACTCGCGGACGAGTGTGGCGACCGAATCCCACCACGAGATGTAGTCGATTTTGGAGCCGAAGTTTTGTGTGACTCGGCTGCCATTGAACAGATCGACCGCGGCGTCGAAGACTCCGTCGGTGGTGTCGCGGTCGGTGCCGTCGGTCCCGCCGGTGAACTCGCCTCCAGTGAGCCACAGCGCCGGTCCTCGGCGGCCGTTGGTGTCCTCGTCTTCGTTGAAGTCGCCCGCAATGACGACGACGGTATCGGTATCGAGGATGTTGGTGGCGGGTGGGTTGTCGAAGAATGCGTTGGTGTCGTCGGGGTTGCCGGTGCCCATGCCCGCGAGCATGGAGTGGATGAAGTAGGCAACATTTTGGCTCGCGGTTTCCCGCTGGTCGAAGTCGGAAGCGGAGCCTCCGGCCTTGAGGTGACAGTTTGCGATGACCATATCACCGACGTAGGTGGCGTCGGGAAGATCGATCTCGGCGAACATGAAGCCGCGGATGCCTCCGGTGCCTCCGGCGCTGTACCCGTCGCCGTTGACGTTAGGAATGTTGCTGAGGGTTGATTTGCCGTCGCCCGTGAGGTCGGCGAATGGGAATCTGCTCAGGATGATGTTGCGGTTGAAACCGTCGCCGTTGGTGCTGATAAAGCGGTGGGGGAGGTCATAGGCCGGGGCGTATTTTTTGACGAATGCTCCGACGGTCCCGCCTAGGAAGGGGTCGCTGCCGCCATCCATGAAGAGATCGACGACGGTCGAGAGGTTGGTGGTAGAGTCGCCGCTGCCTCCCGTGCCGTTGCCGCTGTTGTCACCAGTTTCCTGGAGAACGATGACGTCGGGTTTGACGGCCGCGATGACCAGAGCCATGCCGTGCCAGGTGCCCCCGTTCTCTTGCTTGGTGTTGGATGAGCAGAGGCGGTCGCGGACGTTCCATGTCATGACACGCAGATGGTCGGGGTCGGACTTGCCCCATTGGCCGTTGTTGGGATCCCACTGCGCGATCGAGGGACTTGTGCAGAAAGCAAGCACAGCAATGACAAAGGCAATGATCGTTCGCATCGAGAAAGCTCCGAACATAGGTAAACAGGCAGGGGGGCTGCGGTACTCAAGTCGTGTGGTTTATGGACAGGGGCCGACCATGCCCAGGAGTGCGAGGAAGTCCCCGAAGGAGACTTGGCCGTCGCTTCCGGGTGTTCCGAAGTCGTCGGCGATATCACCCGGGCAGCCGGGCATGCCGCCGGGACACGGTCCGACGAGGCCGAGCAGTGCGAGGAAGTCGCCGAAGCCAACTTGTCCATCGCCTCCGAGGGTTCCGAAATCATCGGCGATATCACCCGGGCATGGCGGGGGCGTGGTATCGCCTACGCCGAGGAACATGAGGGCTTGGTATTGCTCGTCGGGTGACGAGGGTGTGCCGTTGGCTCCGGTGGGTGAGATGAACTGACCGTCGTCGTTGGTGTCGTAGATGATCGAGGCTGCGAACACCAGCCCGCCCAAGGCGTTGGGGTCGCCCACAGCTGAAGTCGCGGGGCCATCAAGCCAAGGCGAGTGGATGACGCTTCCCGATGTGATCGCGCCCGCCGACACCGAGTTGCGATCGGCGAGTTCGAGTGAAGTGATCTGGTAGTCGCGGTCGGAGTTGATGCCTCGAACGATGTCGGTCACCGAGAGGACTGCTTCGAGTTCGTAGGAGAATGACGCGGGGTCGTAGACGGCGCGGATGAGGGAAGTATCGTGCGTGAAGCCGCCGGGAGCGCCCGCGTCGATGAACTTGGCGGACGCGACGAACCAGACGTTGCCCGCCGAGTCGATCGCGGGACTTGTCATCGAGGGGCCAACGGGATCACCGCCTGTGACGAGGTCGAGTTGTTCGAGGTAGCCGAGAGTGGTGCCGGTGCCATCGGTGATAGCTTTGCCGCCGTTGGTGGCTGCGTTGTCTACCCACGCCGCGAGTGTCCACTCGGGCATGGTGGGTGCAGCGGGATCGACCCGCGCCACGATCATGGCGTTGACGGGCGAGTCTTGCCCGGCTCCGAGTGTTGCGAACGTGCCGAAGGCTGCGTGCGCTGCGAGGATCAATCGGCCTTGTGCATCGGCGTTGATTCCGACTTGTCCGTTGCCGCCGCGGAAGGGGGTTTGGCTGTGAATGTGGCCGAAGGTCCAGTCGCTGTCGGGCTCGGCGTTATTACCGATCTCGTGTCCATCGAAGTTGTCGATGATCGAAGCGGTCGGCCCCAAAGGCTCGGCAGCGGGGAAGATGATCGTCTGGGCCGCGCCGGGAGTGACGCCGCCATCGGATGCGTTGACGCCCCAGAAGCTGATGCCATACGCCTCGGCGTCGGCGGGGCCGGTGACTTCTTGCGATGCGAGAACAGCTCCGGTCCCGGCGCTGCCCGCGAACCATGCCACGGGGCTGAAGCTCGTGGTGCCTCGATGGTCGGTGGTGGCGAGAGGGACGCTTGCTGCACGATGCGCCGTGGTGGTAGCGGTCGAGGCGGAGTCGCCAAAGAGCAGATCGCCTGCGAAGTCCGCAGCGAACACGGTCGCCGAGTTGACCGATGCGGGGAGGATGCTCGCGGGTGAGATCAGCGTGGCAAGGTTGCGCACCACATCGGTTGTTGCAGCGGTGTCCGAGCCGCCCGCGTCGGTGATGACATTGAGCGAGCCGCAGTTGCGTGCAAGCAGATCGACGATGAACAGGTTGTTGCCGGTGATGAGGTTGGGTCCGGTGGTGCCGAAGGCATCGGCACGGAGCACGGCCTGTCCCGCTTCGTTGATCGAGCCGACCGAGAGCGATGAACTGGATTCGGTGTTGTCCGAGCCGTTGGCTGCCGCGATTCGACGTTGGATGTAGAGCCTTGTGGGATCGGTCGAATCAACACGAACGACAGCGCCGAGGATGTGCCCGGTCTGGTTCATCGCGACGGGTGCGAAGTCCGAAGCGATGGCTGCGAACTGCACCGCTGTGCCGGTGGGTGTGACCGAACCGCTTGCAGCCGCGTTGTCGGCTGACGAGATGCCTTGGGTGGGCACGCTCCATTGGGCGTAGCTCGTTGCGTCAAAGGTGGTCTGTGCGTAGGTAGCGCTGAGACCCGAGCTGCCGGGAAGGTTGTTGAAGAAGGCTGCGGGATCGGTGCGGGTGAGCTTGACGAGCGGGCCTACTGCGAAGGGGTGTCCCCAGCTCGACGTGATCTCTGCGAGGTCGAGCACGTAGTCGCTGCACTGGTCGACGGCGGTGTACGCGCCCGGAGCATCGCCCGGCAGCCCCGCGTGGATCGACGTGCTGTCCTGGGCATGGGCGGAAGTTGCCATTCCAACAGCAAGACCTGCTACGAGTGTGATGCCAGCGATGGGGCTGCGAGGTGCTCGGCTTGATCTGCTTGTCGTGGGCATGGCGTTCTCTCTCCAAGGTTCGGCGTGTGTGCCGCTTGATCTCTCTACACATCGGCCATTGAGCGTTCGGGGTTCGTGGTGCCTCTGTGGGAGGGGAACCGCGAACACACGCCTTGCCGCACAGGGCTGCGGGGGCGTCCGATCATGGCCTTCTGTTCTACTGTACCGGTACGTCCGCGTGGGGCCAAGAGGGCTGATGACCTGTTTTTTGCCGAAGATTGGGCTTGCTAGGGCATCCACTGGGCAATTTCGATGGCGAGGCGGACGTTATCGCGGAGCAGAGCGAGGTTGGTTTCAAGCGATCGGCCTTCGGAAACATGCCGGAGCCCTTCGAGGAGCATGGGGGTTTCTTCTCGGCCCCGGGAATCTGAGGCTGAGCGTTGGTCCTCGACCTGCCTGAGCCAGTCCGAGAACGTATCGGCCTCGATCGCGTGCTCCTTGGGAACTGGGTTGGCGAGGACAATGCCTCGGCGGGCTCGCGCGATC
The DNA here is from genome assembly GCA_964448185.1 of uncultured Phycisphaeraceae bacterium. GTDB lineage: Bacteria > Planctomycetota > Phycisphaerae > Phycisphaerales > UBA1924 > OFTM382. The sequence goes on along the minus strand of CAYUVO010000012.1, from coordinate 34,325 downwards.
TCGGTTTCGAGGAACGCTGCAATGAGCTTGGGGTCGTCGATTCGGCCGTCCACGGGCAGCGTGCTCGAGCGGACCATGAACGCGGGGAAGGTGTCGGTGTTGATGCCGACGACGGGCACGCCGAGGGTTTCGAGAGCCTCGCGCGTGGAGTCGATATCGAGAATGGTCTTGACGCCCGAGCAGACAATCGCGACGGGCCAGCGTGAAAGCGCGAGCAGATCAGCGCTGATATCGAGACGTTCGCCAAAGCCGCGATGGATGCCTCCGAGCCCGCCGGTAGCGACGAGCCGCAGCCCGGCGCGTGCTGCGAGTTCGAGGGTGGTGCTCACGGTGGTCGCGCCGTGCATGCCCGTGTGCATCGCCAGCCCGAGGTTGGAGGTGTTGAGTTTGTGCGCACGCTCGGTGATGAGCGTGCGTAGCTCGTCGAGGCTCAGCCCGACGATGGGCTTTCCTTTGAGCACGCCGATGATGGCGAGCTGGACGCCGGCTTCTTTGGCCTGCGCCGAGAGTTCTTCAGCGAGCGGCAAGGCGACCTCGCGCGGCAGGCCATGGACGAAGACCGTCGATTCAAGCCCGACGACGGCTGACCCGGTGACTCGGCGTTGGACTTTAACAATTGCTTGAGTGGCTGATTCGCTCATGCTCGGAGCGTAGGTATGCACATGCCTCGGCTTCGCTGACCAAATAGGCGTAACAGGACTCGAACCTGTGACCTCTCCCATGTGACGGGAGCGCGCTAGCCAACTGCGCCATACGCCCAACTGGGGGCAGTATAGCGGGGCTTATCCGCCGGGGAGGCTGCGGTTGATCCGGGCGGTGAAGTGCCGATCGGCGTCAAACTGATGCTCGAAACGGACGCAACCCGTCTTGGCATCGATCGATACCAGCACCCAGTCATCGGCGATGACTTTGCCCACGGTCAGGGGTTTGCCGTTGACGATGGCGATGGGGCGGTTGCCCGACATGATCGAGGTCACGGTGACAGCGGGTCGCTGATCGACCTCCACGGTGTCGGCGGGCTCGATCGGGATGGCGACTGGTCGTGGAGCGGCGACCGGCGCACGCTCGGGACGCAGGAAGGGCGTGCTCGCGGGTTCTGCCGACACATGATCGCCGAGGTACATCAGCGCTGCGAGCTGCTCGTCGGTCGGCTTGGGCAGGGTGAACAGTGTTTGCTCGACCTCGGGCAGATCGGAGGTGGGGATTGCCGAGGCGGTGGCGGGGCCACGGTTTTCCTGAATGGTGGGGATCATCGATGCGATGACCACGGGGCAAAGTGCTGCGAGGACTCTTGGGATGGCTTTGGTTACAGCGATCATGATTCGTCACCTCCGTCGGTCGCGTCTGCGGTCACGATGGGACGTGTGAGCCCGAAGTGTCGTGCCTGGATGGTGGCGAGCACGCCGTGATCGTCGGGTCCGTTCTCGGGGTCGGGTGCCATGCGGACGGCGTCGACCGCGGTGAGTGCGAAGTCCCGCTGGAGCAGTCCGATGAACCCGATGACGTTGTCGTAGTCGCCGGAGACGCCGATGGTGAACCCGGTGGCGTTGATTGTATTGTCATTGCTGGTTCTCGACGAACCGTTGTTCGGGTCGATGCGTTCGAGTTGGACCCCGAAGCGAGCGGCTGCCGAGGTGTAGCGAGAATACATCTGCGCGGGCTCAAAGGCGCCTATCCCGATGGTGTTGAGTTCCTCGGCGGACTCGACGAGATCGGCGAGTTGGTCGATGGTTTGTTGTTCACGTTCGAGCGTGAAATCGCCCCATTGGTGCTGCTCTTCTTCGAGCTGCGCGAGTTCGGCGGCGGAGTTGATGACCCGGTGTTCGATCGGGACGACCCCGTATTCGTGGGCGCCAAAGAGGACGCCTGCGATGACGGCGAGTTCGATGCCTACACGCTTTGCTGCTGTCTTGTTCATGATCCGCCTCCGTCTCGTGCGGCGAAGATCGCGGTGGTGGGGGGGATGGCGACGGGCTGTGCTCGGATGACGAACCGTCGGCCCGCTTTACCCCTAAACTCGGCGCGGCGGGTGGATTCAAGGCGAACATCCGTCAGCAGAGGGCTGGAGGTGAGCTTGGTGAGGAAGGCCGAGAGATGCTCGTCGTTCCCGTTGTTCGATTCGGCGACCGCGCCGCGCAGCTCGATGACGCTGATCTCGTCGCTGGCATCGGCACTCAGTGCGAGCAGCCTGATATTGTCGTCACACAGCGTGCTGATCTCGTTGAAGAGACCCTCCCAGTCGGGCAGCACGCCCATCGAGTGATAGAGCTCGTTCTCGACTTTGCCCACGCGGCTTGCGAGCAGTGAGGTCTGGGCCTCGGCTTCGGCGACCCGGCGCACACGCTCGACCTGCGGCCTAAAGGCGTCGATCTGGTCCACGATCTGGTCGTGAGTTTTCCAGGCGTCGGCGGCGCTGAACGCGAGCATGACGACGGCTGCGATCCCGCCGAGCCTTGCGGCGTTGGCGAGCCGACCCGCTTCACGCTGGAGCCCTACTGACCGGGGAACCAGTGAGAGTCTGCCTTGCGCATCACGAGCCCAGGTGCGAACGCCTTGTGGACCCGCCGAGTCTTTCTTGCTTGTGTCGAGAGGTTCGGGTGCAACGACGTCGATATCGAGGAACTCCGAGAGCATCGCAGAGAGCCCGCTCAGCTTTGAGCCCGGGCCAGAGGCCACGATGGAATGGACTTCCTGGCCTTCGAGCCCGAATCGGAGCGTTTGCTTGGCTTCGATCGCCATCCGCTGGAGCACGGGTTGCATGAGCGGGAGCACGTCTCGGCCGGTCTTGCCGGTGACCGGATCGACGAGTTGATCGTGGGATGGGATGCCGACTGCCAGCAGGATCTTGTGAGCTTTCTCGAAATCGAGCGTCGGGGTGCCCGCTGCCTGGTCCACCATGAGCCCACGAGCGAGCGCCTCAACGAGTGCATCAAACCCGAGACGGATCGATCGCACGAGTTCGAGCTTGAGGCTGCCGGTATCGTCGGGTGCGGATACCGCGAGCACGCTGACGAACTCACCGATGCGCCATTGGACGATTCGATCGGTGCCGCCGGATGTTTGTTGACTGTCGGCAAGCTCTTCGAGGGCTTCACCAATCGCGAGCGCTTCGCGTGGGGTTGCGCTCATCGGCACGAGCCCGGCTCTGCGGAGCCACGCGAAGAGAATCATGAGCCGATCGTCGCGGTCGGCGACACTCAGGATGACCGCCTGATCCTTAAAGGTGTCGCTCATGATCTCCTGGGTCGAAGTCACCGCAAGCCCACGATCAAATGACAGTTCGTGGAGCATCTGGGTTTGCGTGATCTGCGCGGCTTGCTTGGTGTTCTTGTCGAAGACGCGGGTTTCGACGACTTCGTCCGAGCCGCTGTAAACCACTTCGGCGTGAGTGCCGCGATTGATCTTGAGCGAGCGGAGGAGGCTTGCGAGCATGGTGTCCAGAGACATCAGCCCGCCGGTCCATGCATCCTCAGCGGTGCCGGGGTCGAGGGCTCGGCGAGCCTTGCTCACGACCTGCCCCACGCGGTCGGTCACCACGACTTCCAGAGCTGAGGGAGCGAGCACAACGGTCACTTCTTGGCGTTTGAGCACAGGGATAGTCCTTCTTGGATCTGTTCTCGTATCGGCCCATCGAGAAGCGGGCTTTCGTCCGATTCGGACGTAAAGCCGGTCTATTCAAGCTCCAAGCTCAGGCGTCGCACCGAACGACCCGAACGCCCTTCGACCACGCACTGACCAACGCCATCGACGGGCCAGGTCACGAAGACGACTTGCCCGCCCGCGAGGTCGAGCGTGTCACCCTCAGGGATCGGGTCGTCGTTATCAAGCGTCTTGCGGATCACCACCAACGCACCCGCTTCGGCGGCATAAAACGCGCGGATGGTCTGCACACGCAGCGCGGTGAGCTCGGCTTCATTCTGAGCTGGGGCGAGCGAGCCCACCACGATCAGATGAACCATCGCCAGCACCAACACCATCGCAACAAGAATGGCGGCTCGGCGTGAGGTCGGCCTAGGGCGCGGTTGCGCCAAATCGTTCATAGGCATCAGCCGCCCCCCGACATGCGCACACGGGGCATCACTCGCGTGCGCAGATCGAGCCCGCCCGCAACAAGGCGGACTTCGAGCACATGGGCGTCGGCGTCATCAGCGAGCACGGGCGTCTGCCCGTCGGCTCCGAGCAGCGAGAGGGTGAACACCGTGACGTCCTCGCAGAGCGAACCCGTCCGGCCTGCGCGATCGGTCATGACCAGAGCGGTGCCAGTGAGCTGGAGAGCCCGGGTGTCGTCGAGCACAATGGCATCGGTCGAGAGCGACGTGATGCCCAGGAGATCGGGATTGGAATCATCGAGCGGGATCTCACGGAGAACGCGGACGATGCGGTCCATCGCGTAGGCGGCTTGCTCGACCTGCTGGCGAGTATTGGCAGCGACGGCGTAGCTCTCGGTCGCGGTCACGATGACCGGGGTGATGATCGCAGCGATGATCGACACGATGATGATGCTCAGCGTGGCTTCGAGCAGTGTCATGCCTCGGCGGGATGCGGGTTGTTTTTCGGCGTGAAGAGTGTTCACAGATTGACCTCCGTGAGCAGGTGTTCGATGACGAGGGTCTGCATGCCGGTTGAGGCGAGAAACTCGATCTCGACGCGGATTCTGCGGTAGACGTCTTGAGCCGCGTTGCCGGTGACGCTTCCCGATTCGTCGGCGAGTTCGCCGATGACGACGGTGTGGGTCATGCGGAAGGGCGAATATCCATCGGTGATCGTGGTGATTCGCGCATCGAGAGAGGTCATGTACGCGGGTTGGTCTGCGAGGACAGCAAACCCGAGCGAGGCGTCCGATGATGACGCATCGGCGATGACCTGCTCCATGACCGCTTGTGCGTAGAGCGTGGCGCGAGTGGTCGCGATGGAATCACCGCGTTGCGAAGTAGCATCGGCGAGCAGCGAGAGCGTCGGGGGCACCGCGATCGAGAGCACGACGACGGCTGCGATCGCTTCGAGAAGCGAGAGGCCGCGACGAGTTTGAGCGAAGCGTCGGGTCATCGGATCATGCCTCCGACGGGTTGGACGCTCACGGTGCCACCGTCGGCGAAGGTGAAGACGACCTCGGCATCGAGGATGCCCATGTGCTGGCCGCTGGGGCTTCGGCGGTGGGGGGTGCCGTCGAAATCGAACCACAACGATTCGCTTCCTGCAAGCGGGCCGGTGATGGACACGAGATCGGCGCCGCCGAATTTCTCAACGAGATCAACCGTTGCGATGGTTCCGCCGAGCGCATCGACGATTTCGATCACAGAACCATCCACGAAAACCCGCAGCGAGATTTGATCGGTCGTGGGATCGACGATGATTCCCGTCGGCGAGCCGCTGGAGGTCGCGTGGGCTCGGGCATACTCGGCGAGGCGTCGCAGCTCGCGGACCGCAGCAGCTCGGGTGACTTCTTGCGTAGTCGAGATCGCGGGTGCTGCGGTGATGGCGAGCACGCTCATGATGACAACGACCACGAGCACTTCGACGAGCGTGGTTCCTCGGCGCACAAGTTGGCGAGCGGTGTTGGTCATGCGTTAGAGCTTGTTGGCGGGTACGGTTCCCGAGCCGTTCTCGCGTGTGGTCTCTTGTGTGGAGTTGGCGTAGAACACGGCTTCGGGCGGGATGGCGTTGTTGTTGACGTAGTAGCACCAGCCGGCGGAGCTTTCGTTGAAGACGGCTCGGGATTGGGCCTGTGCGTGGGTGACTGATTGGACGCCGTTGGCTCCTGAGAACGGGTTGGTGGGGACTCCGTCGAGCAGGACGGTGCCTTTGGAGTTGAGCTGAGCGAGCGTGGGGTAGGGATCGCCACCCATGACGAGGGCTCGGGTGCGGAAGACCGCGATGGAACTCCTGACGGTGGCGAGCGAGGACTCGATGCTGGTGGTTCGTGCGTTGTCGGTCGCACCGGTGAACTGGGGCACGACCATCGCAGCGAGGATTCCCATGATGACCACGACGACCAGAATCTCGACGAGCGAAAAAGCTCTGTTGATTGCACGCATCATCCACGTCCTCTCTTAGCTAGAAATCGAAACCATCTTCCACATGGGCAAGAACACGGACAACGCGACAAGCAGCACAACCACTGCCAAGCACACGGTCAAGAGCGGTTCGAGGAGCTGGCTCATGTTCTTGGTGAGGTGCTCGGCCTCGCGTTCGTAATGCCGAGCGACCACGTCGCAGGAGTTTGCGAGCTCCTTGGAGTCTTTGCCCGCGCTGAGCATGCGCTGCGCAAAGCCCGGCAGATAGGAAGTACCCACGAGCACATCCCGCACCGCGTCACCCGTTCGCAGGCGATCGGCCATGATCTGGCAATCGGTGGTGAACACGGGTCGGCCGGTCGAGGCGCCGCCGATTTCGAGCGATTCGACGACGTCGAGCCCGCTGCGGAGCGAGAGCCCGAAGACCCGCGCGAAGCGTCCGGTGGTGACCGCTGCGATGAGCTTGCCGAAGACGGGTACTTTGAGCAGCAGCCGTTCCATGACGGCGCGACCTCGCGGAGTGTGCCACGAATGGCGTAAGCCGAACCCGCCGATGACGACCCCTGCAAGAACAAACATCCAGTTCGCACGCAACCACAGCGCGAGTGTCTGGATTATGATGGTGATGAGGGGCAACTCAATGTTGCTCGAAGCGAACGTTGCGCTGAACCGTGGGATGACGAACATCAGGATGACGGTGAGGGCTGCGATCACGACCCCGATGACAACGACGGGGTAGGTCAGGGCGCTCTTGAGCTGTTGGCCTGATTCGATTCTGCGTTCGAGCATGTCGGCGAGCAGGGCGGTTACCGCAGCCAGACTTCCGGTGTGCTCGGCCGCTGCGAGGGTCTGGACGTAGACGTCGCCGAAGACCTTTTCATGCTTTTTGATGGCTTTAGAAACGGAAGTGCCTGCTTCGACGCTGGCAGCCACATCGAGGAGGATGCGGCGCAAGTCGGGCTTCTTCTCGCCTTCTGCGATGCCACGGATGCCTTGAGCCAACGGGATGCGTGCCTCGACGAGCACGCTGAGTTCTCGTGTGAACCCGGCGATGTCGGCGAGGGTGGCGCGTTTGCGGGTGAACAAGAGCCCCGAGTCCTTGGGCTCTCGGAGTTTGATGGGTGTGAGGCCCATCTCGGCGAGCTTGCCGTAGGCCTGCTGCTCGTTGCCCGCTTCGAGTTTTCCTCGGCGTGTCTGACCCGAGCTGTCGAGCGCGACGTAGCTGTATCGAGAGACGCTCATGCTGCAACCTCCGCGTGGGCTTTACCGATTTCGACCACCGATCGGAGTTTGAGGAGCTCTTCACAGGTGGTGATGCCCTGTTGGGCTTTGTTGAGACCGTCTTCCCACATGAGCTTCATTCCCTCAGCACGGGCCACGTCGCGGATCTGTGTGGTCGAACCGTCTTGTTCGATGATTTCTTGCACGGCTGCCGTGACCCGCATCATCTCGTAGACGCCCATTCGGCCTCGATACCCGGTGTGCAGGCAGCGTGCGCAGCCTTGGCCACGAACCATGCCCTTGGTGTCTTCGATCGAGAGTCCGAGCATGGCTCGCCGTCGTTCGGTGGGCGTGTCGGGCGCGGCGCAGTCGACGCAGACCTTGCGGACGAGCCGTTGGGCGAGCGTGCTGAGCAGTGCGTTATTGATGGCGAAGGTGGGCACGTCCATGTCGCGGAGCCGGGCGATCGAACCGCAGGCGTCGTTGGTGTGAACGGTTGAGAACACGAGGTGCCCGGTGAGCGCAGCTTGCACAGCGATGCGAGCGGTCTCGGCGTCTCTGATCTCGCCGACGAGAATCACGTCGGGGTCCTGGCGAAGGAACGAACGCAGCGCAGATGAGAAGTCGAGCCCGATCTCGTGATTGGTCTGCACCTGCCGGATGAGCGGCATGCGGATCTCGACGGGATCCTCGACCGTCATGATGTTGATTTCGGGGCGGTTGATCCGATGGAGCGCGGTGTAGAGAGTGGTGGTTTTACCCGAGCCGGTGGGTCCAGAGACGAGGACCATGCCGTGGGGTCGGACGATGACGTCCTCGAACCATTCGCGGACATCCGTCGGCATGAGCAGCTCGCTGAAGTCGCCGATGGAGGCAGCGGGCCGGAGCAGACGCATGACGACGTTCTCGCCCTGAACGGTGGGCACGAGGCTCAGCCGCACGTCGATGGGTTGTCCCTTGTGGGTGAATCGAAACTTGCCGTCTTGGGGTCTGCGGGTCTGGGTGAGGTCGAGCTTGGCCATGACCTTGAGGCGTTGAACGAGCCCGAGGTGCATGGACTTGGGCGGTCCTTGCTGAGTGGAGAGCACGCCATCGACTCGGTAGCGCAGGTGCAGGCCGTGCTCGTCGGGATTGATGTGGACATCCGAAGCGCCCAGCTCGATCGCGGCCATAAGGATCTGGTTGGTGGCAGCGACGACGGGTTCATCGCCTGTGGTCTGGTCCTCGGCGGTTTCCGTGACCTTGTGCATGCTCTCGTCTGAGGACAGGGTGTAGGCACGGGCGATGAGCGTTTCGAGTTGTGCGGTTTCGCAGAGGACCGGATCGATGTCCATCTTGAGCGCCTGGCGGAGCTTGTCGATGGCGCGCAGATCCAGCGGGTCGTTCATCGCAACGGTTGCGACGTTGTCGATCACGAAGATGGGGAAGGCGGTGAGTTGCTCTGCGATAGACCTGTTGAGCAGGCGAGAGTTGCGGATCTCGATGGTGTAGAAGGTGAGATCGACGTAAGGGCGTTCGCACAACTTGGCACGAGCGATCGCGATATCTCTCGGCGTGCAGAGCTTTTTAGCCTGCAGGGCTTCGAGGACCGTGCAGTCCTGGTTGGTGGCATGCGTCCGGGCCTCGGCGACCTGAGCCTCGGTGATCTTGCCATCTTCGACGAGCGAGCGGATGACGAAGTCGCGTGCATCAAGCATGGTCTTCCCCCTCGCTGGCAGCATCAAATCTCTTGCCTGTTGAGCAGCGATCGACGAGGGCGTCGAGTTGGCGATTGATCATGCTGTGCGCCGGATCGACGCTGGTACCGAGCAGATACCCGGGCCTGCCGTCGGTCATGAGCACCCTGCGGACACGGACGACGCCGTCAGCGAGAGGCTGGGCGTCATCACCATCTGCGGGGTCGAAGATCTGCACTTGAATGAGAGTCAGTCGGGGCAGAAACACCGGGGAGACGAGCCCAAAGCCCGTGCGGGAAAGATCCATGAGATCGGTTTCGATCCAGCCGTCCTTTGTGGGAGCGCCCGCAGCGAGTCTGACGACCGAGACGTGCTCACCCGCGACCCGTACGCGAGCGGGAAGTGATATCTCGTGCCGCTCAGAATCTCTCACAATCAGGTTCGACATCTTGATCTCCGGTTGTCCTCTCGGGCCAGCGTTGCCCTTCTAGAAAGTGCAGTCGCAAGTCCGAGTTTCCCAGAGGGTTCCATCGCCCAAATGGGGGGTGGGCTGTGCCGGATCTGGATATGGCTGCTCGCCGAACCCTAATATAAACCGACTGCGCACTCACAGATGGCTGCCTCTTGTGAACATTCACCCAATATCGGTGGTGCAGTGCAATGGGCAAAGTGATGCAAGTTGGACTCTTGCGACAAGGGCTCTCACGCTTGATGCTGCCTAGAATCGCGAGTCGTGATCGGACCGAGATCTCGGCCTCTGTGTTTGTTATTCGGTGGGTTGGCGTTCAGGCTGCCCACGAACGAAGCGCCCTTTGAACGGGAGCGCCGCGTGTTGGGCTTGCCTGTGGCGAGTTGAACAAGCGGGCCGGTCCGCAGCCGTTGGTGTCGCTGAATGAGAGGTATTTGCAATGTCAGAGAATCCCACATCGAAAAACACGCTCGTCCATGATCTGGTCGAAGCGGGCATTCACTTTGGTCAGCGTGCCAGTGGATGGAACCCGCGGATGTCGCCTTACATCTACGGCAAACGCAACGGCATCCACATCATCGACATCAAAGAGACGGTCAAGGGGCTGTTGCTCGCTAAGCGATTGATCACTCGTGTGGTGGCTGATGGCAGGGACGTGTGCTTTGTGGGCACCAAGCGTCAGGCTAAGGACGTGATCTCGCAGCGAGTGAGCGATGTGAACATGCACTACGTCACCGAGCGTTGGCTCGGGGGCACGCTGACGAACTTCCGTACCATCCGCCATCGGCTCAAGCGACTCGAAGAGCTCGAGGCCATCGAGGAGTTGGACGGGTTTGCCAGCTACTCCAAGAAGATGGAGAGCCAGCTTCGCCGCGAGAAACGCAAGATCCACCGGAACCTCTCGGGTATCCGCACGATGGAGAAGCTTCCGGGCGTGATGGTGATTGTCGATGTTCGTCTTGAGGCGACCGCTCTGCGTGAAGCCCGCAAGCTCGGCATCCCCACGGTGGCACTGATTGACACGGATGCCGATCCCGAACAGGTTGACATCCCGATCCCCGGCAACGACGACTCGATGCGTTCGATCGACGTGGTGATCCGCGAGTTGTGCAAGGCGATCGCCGAGGGCAAGACGGGTCGCGCCGGTGCTGTCGGTGACGAGCAGGCATCGAGTGATGAGGGCGAAGCCCCGCGTCGTTCGCGTCGTGCTCAGTATCGTGCCGACGACACGGGTGCCAGTGATTCAACTGGTGATTCAACTGGTGATTCAGTCGGGGATTCAACGGGTGATTCCGGTGGTGATTCATCGGGGACCGAATCGAAGAACGCCGACAAGGGCGTGACGACGACCACCGACTGAGACGTTTGAGGCGTCGGTGTATCACGCCGATGTTTGAGCCCAAGAGTGAACCATTGGATTCCGCCGATAGTGGCGGGCGAGTATACCAAGATCCCGAACTAGAACCTGCTATCAGATCCGGGACTAGTTCCAGTAACCAGAGAGACACCGATGTCAACGATCAATGCCAAAGACGTGATGGCCCTCCGCAACAAGACGGGCCTTGCCATGATGGAATGCAAGAAGGCTCTCGTTGAAGCCGAGGGCGATGCCGAGCGGGCCGAAGACTTGCTTCGCAAGAAGCTCAAGGGCAAGATGGACAGCCGCTCCGACCGCGTTGCGGGCGAGGGCCGGGTCGATATTGTGATCGACGGTGACAAGGCTGCGATCGTCGAGATTCGCGCCGAGACCGACTTTACAGCGAAGAACGACAAGTTCATCGAAGCCACTACCAAGGTGGTGACCGCTGCGTTGTCGGGCAACGCCGGAACCTTTGAGCCTTCCGACAACGACAAGGCGATCATCGATGATCTGCGGATCACCACGGGCGAGAACATCTCGTTTGCTCGCGGCGAGGTTCTTTCGGGAGGCAGCTTCGGCAGCTACGTCCACTTCGACGGCAAAACCGCAGCGCTCGTGCAGACCCAGGGCGATGCCGATGCCGAGACGCTCAAGAAGGTGTGCATGCACATCGTCGCGGCGCACCCGGCCCCCGTGGGGATCAGTTCCGACGACATCCCCGCATCGGTGGTCGAGAGGGAACGCAAGTTCCGCATCGAGCAAGCGGTCGAGAGCGGCAAGCCGAAAGAGATCGCGGAGAAAATGGTTGAGGGCGGGATGCGTAAGTTCTTCTCGGAGATCGCATTGATCGAGCAGGCGTTCGTGATGGATCCGTCCAAGAAGATCAAGGACATCCTGGGTGATACCAAGGTGACGTCTTTCCGTCGTTGGAAGGTTGGCGAGGAAGCCTGACCCCCCGCCCCGCCCCCCCGTCGAACGAAGCCGACGGTTGATCGCGGCTGAGTAATGATGCTTGCTGCGAGAACGTCGAAACAGGTACACTCCTCACGTCCGGGGTTGATCCCAGACGCGAGGAGTTTTTCTATGGCTGACGCCCACCCGCTCGATCAACCCGGCGCCGAACGCTTCACGATCCGCCAGAAGGTCTTCAAGATCTTCGGAGCCGCGTTCCATATCTATGACCAATCCGGGAACGTGATCGGGTACTGCAAGCAGAAGGCGTTTAAGCTCCGCGAGGATCTGCGGTTCTACACCGATGAATCGCTGTCGAGCGAGCTGTTCAGCATGCGTGCTCGGAGCATCCTTGATTTTAGCACGACGTACGACATTGCCGGGTCCGATGGCGAGGTCATGGGTTCGATTCGTCGCAAGGGGTTGGCCTCGTTTCTGCGAGACTCGTGGCTTGTGTTTGGACCCAACGACGAGCACATCGCTGACCTGCGAGAAGATTCGGGCGGCATGGCCATGGCGCGGCGGGTGATCCCGCTGTTCTCGGCGATCTTCCCGCAACGGTTCGATCTGGTGACCACGGGCGGCACTTCAATCGCTTCATATCAGACTCGGTTCAACCCGTTTATCTACAAACTGGATGTGCAACTCGAAACCGATTCGCCCGAGATTGATCTCTATGTCGTGCTTGCGATGGGCTGCCTGCTCGCTGCGATCGAAGGGCGACAAGGCAGTAACAGCAGCGGGTCTGGGTTCATGTCCGGCGATTGATCCCTGATGGATCGGCACTGTGCGACATACCGGCCATAGGCTTTGACGGTTCTTTATTGAATGGAGTTTGTGATGCAAGAGGAAACTGCTGACAATGCAATGGATCGTCGGACTGCTTTAGGCGCGATCGGGGGGATGGGTGTTGCTGGTGTCGCTGCGCTGGGTGCGACCGCGACTTCTTCATATGCTGGGCGCACCGTTCTTTCGCCCGCTGCTCTTGGTTGGAACGCGAAGAAGCAGGCGTACGAGTTGCCCGAGTTGCCTTATGCGTATGACGCACTCGAGCCGCACATCGATGCGCAGACGATGGCGATCCATCACGACAAGCATCACGCGGGCTACGTCCGTGGGTTGAACAAGGCGTTGGATCAGCTTGATGCGATCCGGCAGGACAAGGGCGATCCCGGCACGATCCAGTTCTGGCAGCGCAAGCTGAGCTTTCACGCGGGCGGCCACTTCAATCATTCGCTGTTCTGGACTGGGATGGCGCCTGAGTCAGCGGGTGATGGGGGGGGCGGCGGAGAAGCAACCGGCTCGCTTGCTGCAGCGATCGATCTTGACTTTGGTTCGTTCGACAAGTTCTCGTGGGCGTTCCAGCGGGCCGCTGCGACGGTCGAGGGTTCGGGCTGGGGCTGGCTCGTGTACGAACCCATCGCGGGGCGATTGCTCATCACGCAGATGGAGAATCAGCAGAAGCTGTTCATCCCTGGGTGCGTCCCGCTGCTGGGCGTTGACGTCTGGGAGCACGCGTACTACCTGAAGTATCAGAATCACCGGGCGACGTATCTTGAGGCGTTTATGAACGTCATCAACTGGCCCGAGATCCAGCGTCGCTTTGACGCTGCACGTTCGTGATAGGTGGCACCAATCATCGGTAGAACGTTCATCGATCGAGTCGATGGTTTCGTAAACGGAGTGCGTTAGTAATCACCGAGAGCGAACTCAGGCTCATGGCTGCCGCTGCGATCATGGGGCTCAGGAGCATGCCCGTGAACGGGTAGAGCACACCGGCGGCGATGGGTACCCCTGCGACGTTGTACGCGAATGCGAAGAACAGGTTCTGGCGAATGTTGCGCATGGTGGCGACGCTGAGCTCTCGTGCGCGGACCAGTCCGTTGAGATCTCCGCCGACGAGCGTGATGCCTGCGCTCTCGATGGCGACCCCGGATCCGGTTCCCATAGCGACGCCGATGTTTGCTTGAGCGAGCGCCGGTGCGTCGTTGACGCCGTCGCCCGCCATCGCGACGACATGGCCTTGGTCTTGCAATGAGCGGACAATCTCGGCCTTCTGTCCCGGGAGCACCTCGGCTTCAACGCGGTCGATGCCGAGCGTGGTGGCGATCGCGTCGGCGGTGGTTTGATTATCTCCCGTGAGCATGACGATGCTCAGTCCTTCGCGTTGAAGAGCCTTGATGGCTTTGGGAGTTGACTCCTTGATGGGGTCGGCAACCGCGATCAGGGCTGCGAGTTGGTCTTCGACCGAGGCGAACAAGACGGTGGCGCCTTTGATTCGGTGTGTTTGTGCAGCGTCAGAGAGGGATGCGGAATCGATCCCGAGGTCGGTCATGAGCTTTGATGAGCCGAGCGCGACACGTTTGCTGTTGACTTGAGCAACGATGCCTTTGCCGGTGATGCTCTCGAACTCGGTTGCCTTGAGCACCGGCGAGCCTTCTGCTTCGAGGCCGCTCACGATGGCTTGAGCCAGAGGATGTTCACTGCCACGCTCAGCTGCTGCTATCAAAGCTGCGAGGGAAGCCTTCTCGAAGGATCCGGTGGGTTCAAATGCTGTAAGCTTGGGTCTACCTTCGGTGAGGGTGCCGGTCTTGTCTACCACGAGTGTATCGGCACGTTCGAGTTGCTCGAAGGTTGCCGCGTCCTTCACGAGCACCCCGTGCTTGGCGCCTTTTCCGATTGCGACCATGATCGACATCGGGGTCGCAAGTCCGAGCGCGCACGGGCACGCGATGATGAGCACCGAGATGCTCGAGATAAGTGCGAAGCTAAACGCGGGGTCTGGTCCGATGAGGAGCCATGTGATGAATGAGATGATCGCAATGAGAAGAACCGTAGGTACGAACCATGCGGACACGGAATCGGCGAGGCGCTGAATCGGAGCCCGCGACCGCTGGGCATCTGCGACCATCTGAACGATCTGGGCCAGGGTGGTGTTGGCGCCGACGCGTGTGGCTTTCATGATGAATGAGCCCGTGCCGTTGACGGTGCCTCCGGTCACCTCGTCGCCCGCGTGTTTTTCAACGGGGAGTGGTTCACCGGTGAGCATGGATTCATCGATGGTGCTCGCGCCCTCGGTGACCTCCCCATCGATGGGGACTTTATCCCCGGGTCGCACGCGGATGAGATCTCCTTGTACGAGTGCGTCGAGGCTCACGACTTCATCGGTGCCGTCGGGGAGGAGACGGCGTGCAGTGGGTGGGGTGAGTTCGAGTAGCTCTCGGATGGCGCCGCCGGTCATTCGGCGTGATCTGAGTTCGAGGAGCTGTCCGAGCAGCACGAGGGTAACGATCACCGCAGCGGCTTCAAAGTAGACGCCAACTCTTCCTGATTCATTCAACAGGGCTTCTGGGAACACACCAGGCATGAGTGTTGCGACGACGCTGAAGGCGTAGGCGATGGAGACGCCGATCGAGATGAGCGTCCACATGTTGGGTTGGAGCGTATGGATCGAACGTATGCCACGGATAAAGAACGGCCAAGCGCACCAGAGCACGACGGGTGTTGCGAGAACAAGCTCGATCCATTGTGAACCGACCGCACCAAACACCTGCTCGGCCGGGCGCGAAGGAATCATGTTGCTCATCGCCAAGATCAACAACGGCAGTGAAAGAATGGTGGCGACCCAGAATCTGCGTGCCGTGTCCTTGAGTTCGCGGCCATCCTGTTCGTCGGTTGGATCGATAAGTTCGAGGGGCATGCCGCACTTTGGACAATCTCCCGGGGTCATGCTGCGAACTTCCGGATGCATGGGACAGGTGTACTTCGCACTGTCGCTGCCCGATGGAGGAACAAGGTTCTCCGACTGAGTTGAAGTGGGGCCGTCTGGCGGAGCACTCGCTGATGCTGGTTCGAGATACGCTGAGGGGTTTGCACGGAATTTTTCGGCGCAGGATTGGCTGCAGAAGTACCATGTGCTGCCATCCATATCAACGGATTCGGCCGCCTGCTCTGGTGTAATGCTCATCCCGCAGACGGGATCACGCAAGTTGAGCGAGTCGTTCATGGAGCAGCCCCTTCCATCGCTGGGACGAGTTGCGCTGCGAAAACAAGCACACTGGTGTCATCGAGTGATGCGGCACCTTCACGGTGAGCCGCGACTGCATCGAGTATTTGCTGTGAAAGAGCGTCGGCATGCGCGTCGGGGCAGCTTTCGATCGCGTGAGCGAGCCGGTCTCGCCCAAACATCACATGATGCTTATTGCTCGCTTCACTCACTCCATCCGAGAGCAAGATGACACGATCACCGGTTTGGAACTGGAGTTCGATCTGCTCGTAGACTGCATCGGGATCGATCCCCAAGACGAGCCCCGTCGAAGAGAGTGTCTCGAGATGCCCGCTCGTTCTGTAGATGATGGCGGGTTCGTGGCCCGCGCTGGCATAGTGAGCAGAGGATTGATCGGCTCGCACTCGGATGATCGCCATGGTGGCGAAATCTTCTGGCAGACTGATCGCGGTGAAGCGTTGATTGATGAGGGTCAGGAGTTCGGCGGGAGTGAGTGCGTCTGAACCTGCTGTGTTCATGAGCGTTTTGAGCACCACGGCTCCCATGGCTGCATGAATGCCGTGACCTACAACGTCGGCGATGCACAACAGGATGTCGCCGTTGGAGCACGTGGTCACATCTACAAAGTCCCCAGCGATCTCGTCCGCGGGCTCAAACTTGATCGAGACGTCAACATGAGCCGTGGTCGACGGCGTGGGTAACAAGTGAGATTGAAGCCTTCTGGCACGATTGAGCTGAGCGTTACGATCGGCCTCGCGGTGTTCCAGTTCAAGACTCATTGCAGTAATTGAATCGGCGAGATCGGCAAGATCTCGATTGGTCTCGGTATGAACTTTGACACCAAGCTCGCCTCGCCCGATCCTCTGAACCTCTTGAGAAAGATGTTCGATGGGTTTGGTGACGAGATGAAAGAGGAATGTATTGAGCACGAGTGCTGCAATGATGGTTCCGACGATAAGAGCGGCGCTTCGAGTGAGTGCGGCACGACGAGCATCGGCCAGCACGGGCGAGCGACGCTCGCCCACGCGAACACGCAGATCGCCCGAGGATGCTTCGCCGGTGACAAGATTATCCCATCCTGTTGAATGGTCGTGGCCGTGCGAGGCGGGATCGGTGATCGCAATCAGTTCACCTTTGCGCACTTCGATGATATGGCCGGGTGATTCGGTCGCATTAAAATCGGCGCAGACACGGTCGATGTGCTCCTGCACAGCATCCCATCCGGCGGACTCGAATGCTATTGCTGCAGCAGCGATGACCCTTGATTCTTCTCGCAGCGAGATCTCCTTGGCAGCAATCCGAGCATCGACCTCGAACGAGTAATCGAGAGGCAAGACCACCGCAAGCATGCATACAAGGGCGATGTTGATGATGAGCAGCACCTGAGTTCGCAGTCTCGCGTGACCGAAGAGCTTGGAGAGTCTGTGGGGCTGATGAGGTGTCATTGGAGAGCCTTCTGTTTCACCATGCGTAGTGATTGAGGCCATAGACGAGGGCACCCCCGAAGAAACCTGTTGCGGAGATCAGGCCAGCAGTCAGAAACAGCACTACTCGAAATCCGGTTCTTGATGGCGTCGGCTCAGGAGTCATTGAAACCTTCGCCAACACGAGAGCAGCGAGTGTTGCGCCGAGAGCTGTGCCAGTCCCGAGCCAACGGTGCGTGGCCTGGACCCAGTCCTCGTCGAGGAGGACAAATCCGCCGTTGAACCAACCAAGTGTGACCGTCCCCAAAGCCCCTATGGCTCCGAGTGTCACACAAAAGAGCACGGAGTGGCGAAAGACGTCTCGCTTTGTCAGCATGAAACCTGTCTCCGCAATGGCAGCAGCAATCAGAAGCCCGATGGGGAGATGCGTTGCGGGCGGATGAAACTTGCCGAGCCACGGGATGATCTTCGAGCTTGAGCCGCCATGATCGGCGGCGTGGTCATGCTCTTGAGTTGCAGAATCATGTTCATCAGTAGAGTCTTGATGGTCATGATCGACATTGTCAGCATGCTCTTGATATTCGATGGGTGCGTGCTCTTGGGCTGCGAAGGCAGGGCTAGAGCTAACGAGCACAATTTCTGGCAGATTGGCGACGTATCTCTCAGGGTCAGCTTCAAACTTTGTCTTACACCTGCGACAACACAAACCTATCTTCTGGTCCTTATAGATCACTGTAAAGCGATCGTCAATCGGCTCGTCAGTGGTGACCGGGCACAACGAGTTGATCGGCCCGATTCCCTCCCCGGCCGATTCCGGGGAGGGGCTCTGGGCAGACGCTTGAAAGCAGAGAAGAACCGAGATGAGAGTGCTGAGAAACCATGTGGTAAGTTGAATCTGGTATCGCACAATCATTTCAGTGCTCCTGCTTAATGGTGTCCGATCAATTATCCGCCATGGCCGCCATGGCCGTGCCCATCATGGCCATCGGCGTCGTCATGCATTTCTTTTTCGGCTTGCTCATTGGCACCGTGCTCAGAGGCCACCGGCATGAACATGCCCTTGGCTTGCCACGCGGCATCGAGTTGAGCGATGAACTTCGCGGGGTTGGTTTCAACATCCTCGACGCAGCCGTCGCAGCAGAACCGAATCAAACGACCGGCAAGCACCATCTCGAAGGGTTCACCCATACCGCCGAGTTCACCGCCAGAAACGAGGCACGTTGCAAGGGGATAGTCGTCGCGCTGCGCGTCGGCGGTAGCCTTATCGAGCTTGGTGATGAAGCTCGCGGGATCATCCTTGAAATCGCTGATGCACATCTTGCAGCAGAGACGCACGAGACGGTTGCCGTAGACAATGTTCTCGCCGACATCTTTGCCTTCGTCCATCATCGATTCATCCGAGACGAGGCAAGCCTCGAGCGGGTAGTAACGCATCTGGTCTTGGATCATCTTGACGTCGACCGCCTCCCATGAGGCGTCAAGGTCGGCCTCGAACTCATCGACGCAGCCGTCGCAGCAGAACCGCACTTCGCGGCCGTCGTACATCTTAACGACCGTATCACCCATTCCGCCGAGCTCTTCGCCCGAGATGGCGCAGGTGTTCAGGGTGTAAGATTCGCCCCAGAGGATGTCGTTGTCGGCGTCCATCGTGATCTGGCCGGGTTCTTTGTGCGCGATCGCCATGGCAATAAACTCGTCCTTAGCGGCTTCGTCTTGGGCGAGGAACTTCTTGCCGCACCCCGGGCAGCATATCCCGATCTGGTGCCCCTTGTATTCAACGGTGCCTGCCGAGGCCACGATCGGTTCTTTGCCGATCGGGCACATCGCGTTAACGGCTTTGGCCGTCGCGTGCATTGGTTTCGTATGGTGGTCCATGCCACCATGGTCTTGTGCCAAGGTCGTGGGGGCGGCGAGGGTACAACATGCAATCGCACCAATCAGACTGAGCGTTCTCATCGTCATTCTCCTTGAGAGGGGTTGACAGGTTTTTGCTGGGTGAATCGGGATACACGGTGCTTCCATTCTGCCACCCAACAGTACAGAACGGGCACAACAAACCAAGTCATCGAGGCGACCATCATGCCGCCGAAGGTGGGAATCGCCATTGGGATCATGATGTCTGATCCCCGGCCTGTACTCGTGAGCACAGGGAGTAACGCCAATATTGTAGTAACGCTGGTCATCACCGCTGCACGAATCCTCAGCCGACCTCCGGCGACCACCGTTTGCCGGATCGCCTCGATCGAATCAGGGGTTTCCTCGGTCATCGATTGCTCGATGCGGGTCGCCATGATGAGCCCGTCATCGGTTGCGATGCCGAACAACGCGAGGAATCCGACCCAGACCGCGACACTCATATTGATAGGTTGGATCTGGAATAGTTCTCGGAGATTGACGCCCAGCAGAGCGACATCAAGGAACCAGGGCTGGCCATAGAGCCAGAGCATCAGGAACCCGCCTCCCCATGCGACGAACACGCCGCTGAAGACCATGAGCGTGACGCTCACCTTGCGGAGCTTGAGATAGAGCAACAGGAAGATCACCACCAACGACAGCGGGAGGACGATGGCCAGACGCTTGGTCGCACGGAGTTGATTCTTGTACGCGCCCGCGAACTCATACGTCACACCGGCAGGAACCGCCAGCTCGCCAGAATCGATCTTGCTGCGGATGAACTCTTGAGCGGACTGCACGACTTCGACCTCTGCAAAGCCGGGTAGTTTGTCGAACAGGACATACGCGACGAGGAAGGTGTCCTCGCTCTTTATCATCTGCGGCCCACGTCGATAGTTGATCGTGGCAAGTTCGCCGAGGGGCACTTGTGCGCCCGACTCGGTCGGTACAAGAATATCGCCGAGAGTTTCAGGTTGATCGCGCAGCTCGCGGAGATACCGCACCCGCACGGGGTACCGCTCGCGCCCTTCGACGGTCATGGTGAGCGGCTTGCCGCCGATGGCCACTTCGATCACTTCTTGAACGTCCGCGATGCGAAGCCCGTAGCGCGCGATCTTCTCGCGGTCGATATCAATCTCAAGATAGGGCTTGCCCACGACTCGATCCGCGAACACCGCTTCGGGTTGTACGGAGGGCACTTGTTTGAGGAGGCGTTCGAGCTTGAGGCCGAAGGCTTCGATGGTTTCGAGATCCGGGCCGTAGACCTTGATGCCCATGGGTGCGCGGAATCCCGATTGGAGCATGACGATGCGTGTTTCGATGGGCTGGAGCATGGGGGCGCTGGTGACGCCGGGCATTTTGGCCACCGCGACGATCTCGTTCCAGATATCGCGTGGCGATTGGATCTCGTCTCGCCACTGTCTGAATGGCCTGCCATCGTCGTCCTCGATCAGATCACCTTTGGCGTCGCGAACAAACTCGTCGGCAGCGCGGTCGTAGCGGTAGGTGATGCGCCGACCGCGATCATCAGTGGTGTACTCGCTTTTGTATTGGATGACCGTCTCAACCATGGAGATCGGCGCCGGATCAAGCGGGCTCTCGACGCGCCCGATTTTGCCCACCGAGAGTTCGATTTCGGGGATACTCAGAATCCGTCGATCAAGCTCTTTGATGATCTCGGTGGCTTCGCCGATGGAAGCGTGCGGCATCATCGTGGGCATGTACAAAAACGCGCCCTCATCGAGCGATGGCATAAACTCGCTCCCGATTCCTGGCATCGCGTGGGCAAGGTCGACCACTGATTCTCGCTGTAATATCGACTCGGGAAGCCAGCCCCACACGCGGTTGAAGCCGAGCCACGAGGTGGCACCGAAGAGCACGATCAGAACCGCGGGAGAAAGCGATATGACCTTGTGCCGAAGCGCCCATGCGAGAACGTAGGGGAACGCGAGTCGGATGAGCCAGAACGTGAGTAGCAGGCCGCCGATGACGACACCGATGAACAGCGAGTTTCCGAGCGTGCCCGCTTCGGGACCGATCGGTTCCCATGTGTCCGCGAGCACAACAAGCACGATCAGCACCGCGATGAGATTTGACGACCACTGGATGGCTTGCGCGAGCCAGTGGGGGAGTCGAGGACGCACGAGAGCGAACACGCCGAAGGCTGTGATGATTCCGCCGCCCACTGCATGCAACAGGACGGCTGTAATGATCCCGATCACGGTGAGTGCAATCGCTCCCCCGGTACGGGCCGCTCCTGGTTTGATACGCAACCCCATGAGCAGATACGCAGCAGCAGGCAAGATGGTCAGCGCGATGACAATCGACGAGATCAGCGCGAACGTCTTGGTAAACGCCAACGGTTTGAACAGCTTGCCCTCGGCGGCCTCCATCGCAAAAATCGGTAAAAACCCTACTACAGTAGTTGCAACTGCGGTCAACACAGCGCCGCCGACTTCACACGTCGCTTCGTAGACCACATCTATCTTCGACTCGTCGGGAGGTGCCTCATCAAGCTTGCGAAGAATGTTCTCGGTAAGCACGATGCCCATATCGACGATGGTGCCGATGGCGATGGCGATGCCCGAGAGCGCGACGATGTTGGCATCGACGAGAAAGAGCTTCATTGCGATGAACGTCATGAGCACCGTGACCGGGAGCATCGCGCTGATGAGCAGGCTGCTGCGCAGGTGCATGACCATGAGCACGATCACGATGATGGTGATGAGTACCTGTTGTGAGATTGCAGAGTTGAGTGTGCCGAGGGTTTCCTTGATGAGCCCGGAACGGTCGTAGAACGGTACGATAGTGACGCGGCTGAGCGTGCCGTCTTCAAGCACTTTGCTCGGCAGACCCGACGCCATGTCTTCGATCGTTGCTTTGATGCGTTGGATGGTCGCCATCGGGTTCTCGCCGTAGCGAACGACGACCACGCCGCCGACTGCTTCTTCGCCCGCTTTGCTCAGCACGCCTCGGCGGATAGCAGGCCCGAGAGTAACCTTGGCGATATCTCGTATGAGAATGGGCTGGCCATCGCGCGCGGTGATCGCAGCTTGTTCGAGATCCTCAGTGCGCTCGATAAACCCAAGGCCTCGAACGATGTACTCGGCTCGATTCACTTCGAGAGTGCGCGCACCAACATCAAGATTGCTCTCTCGCACCGCGCCGATGACCTGCTCAAGCGAAACCCCCGCCGCCCGCATCGCGTCGGGGTTCACATCGACTTGATACTCCTTGACGAACCCGCCGATTGAGCTGACCTCGGAGACGCCTTTGACCCCGGCGAGTTTGTATTTGACCGTGAAATCCTGGATCGAACGCAGCTCATCGAGCCCCCAGCCGCCGACGCTTTGGCCTTGCTCATCTCGGCCCTCGAGTGTGTACCAGAAGACTTGTCCGAGAGCGGTCGCGTCGGGACCGAGCATGGGTGACACGCCTGGGGGCACCGTCCCTGGGGACAGCGAGTTGAGTTTTTCGAGTACTCTCGAACGCGACCAATAGAACTCAACCCCGTCCTCAAACACGACGTAGATTGTTGAGAACCCGAACACGGAGTAGCTGCGGATGTCTTTGACGCCCGGGATGCCGAGCAGCGCGATCGTCAGCGGGTAGCTGATCTGATCGTCGATGTCTTGCGGGCTTCGGCCGGGCCACGCGGTAAACACGATCTGTTGGTTCTCGCCGATGTCGGGGATTGCGTCGACGGGAACGGGATCGCGTGCGAGGCCTCCGAGTTCCCAATCGAACGGCGCGACCAAGGCGCCCCAGAAAATAATCCCGACGAGCATGATCCCGACGACGAGCTTCTGTTCGAGGCACATCCGGATCAGGCTGGCCAAGGGGCTG
Organism: uncultured Phycisphaeraceae bacterium; assembly: GCA_964448185.1. GTDB lineage: Bacteria > Planctomycetota > Phycisphaerae > Phycisphaerales > UBA1924 > OFTM382. The sequence continues at coordinate 11,465 of CAYUVO010000012.1, read as the reverse complement.
CGCTGGCCAGGGGCAGGTTCACTCATGAATATGCTCCTTGGGCGCGGGCACATCAACTGACGGTTGGAGCGTCTCCTGCACCTCGCCGCAGCCCAGCATCATGGCACCGAAGTACGGGTTCTTGATCTTCGATCCACGCTGGAGCCATCGTGCGCCCTCATTATCAAACGCCATCGGGCAGTACGCGATGCTGAGTGATTCGGAGCCGGCATGTCCGAACGCCTTCTCGATCAAGATGATTGCAGAGCTCATGCGACCAAAGTGCTGACGAGCGAGTTCCATCGTCGTGGAGCGATCGGCATCACCGAGCACAGCTGCTGCGCGTCTCCAAACGCCAACATTCTTGCCCACGAGTCCGACCTCCTGCACGCTTTGTACGACTCTCTGGAGCGTCTCGCTGGCCCGGGTAAACCCGGCAAGATCGTCGCTTGCCAATGCCTCCTGTGCATCGAGATACGCGACAAACACAGGGCGAAGAGACTTCGCAAACTCCTGTACCTGTGGCTGATCCTTGCGTGTCTGCGTTTGGTTCTCCATCATGCCGCCGTGACCCGCGTGGGGGTTGCCACTCCTTCCGCCGCTGGGCATCATCATGCTCGGCTTTGCTTCGATCTGCATAGCGCTGTCGATACGGAATGCTCCGTGAGACACCACCGATTCCCCTCTGCGGAGCCCATCACGAACAATGTAGTATTCTCCCGCGCGTGGTCCCAGCGTTACGTTTCGAGCTTCATAGGTAGGTCGATCTGTGTCGGGCACTTCGATGTACACCACCGACCGGGTCCCGGTAAACAACACCGCGGTACGAGGGATGACGAGCGGCGTCTCGGCGGTGCTCGGGTCACCAACAATGCCCAGAGTCTCGGCGGAGACGAGATCCATGCCACAGATTTCGCAGGTTCCCGGCGCGTCTTTGACGATCGTGGGGTGCATTATTCCGACCCATTGCCCGGCGAGATCGTCGGTGAGAACAGCGCCATTGGAAGTCATCCGGGTGCGCACCACAGCGGTTGCAAACATACCCGGCGTGAGCGATCCGTCTGCGTTATCGACCGCGACACGCACCGCAGCGGTTCGCGTGTGCTCGTCAATCAGCGGCTCGATGAATGAGATGCGTCCCTCGAACACTCTGCCCGGGCGAGCTTCGACGGTGAACGTGACCCGCTGCCCCCAACGCAGCGCGGGGAGTTGCGACTCGTATGCCTGAAGATCAAGCCACAACCGCGAGAGGTCCGCAACGGTTGCAATGGCGTCTCCGGTTTGGACGTAATCACCCTCACGGATTGCAAGGTGCGTGACCACGCCGCCTCTGGGCGAGAACACGGTCAGGAACTCAGAGTCGAACGATCCATCTTCAACTACCTGAATCTGTGCAGCCTTCAATCCATACAGACGCAGTTTTTCACGGGTCGCGATGAGCGTGTCGCGGGTCGCCTGCTCTACGATGCCGCTCGAATTGCCCAATTGATCCACAGCGAGTTTGGCTTGTCGGAGTTCTTCAAACGCCGAGAGAACCTCCGGGCTGTAGACCTCGGCGACGTGATCGCCCTGCGAGACGGGGACGCCTACATAGTTGATAAAGAGTCTCTCGATTCGCCCCGGGAAGTACGCGGTGATCCGAGTGACCGAGGTCTGGTCGTAGGTTATTTTGCCAAAGAGTCTTGTTTCTGCGGTCGGAGAGAAACGGGCCACCGTAGTGGTTTCGATCCGTGCCAGCTTCGACGCTGCAGGACTCATCGAGAGCTGAGTATCGGTGAGTGAAACATCGGCATTTGTATCGCCGACGGGGATCAAACTCATCCGGCAGATCGGGCACTTCGCGTTGGGGTCCGGGAGCCGAACCGACGGGTGCATCGAGCAGGTGTACATCTGGGGTTCGGCCGTCGAACCCGGTTGATCAGTCTCGTGGTCGTGCGAATCGCTGCCCATCACCGGGGTTGAGTTGCCGGTTCCCATGCGGTAGCCCAGCGAGAGCGCACCCACTATGAGCACGAGCGCAACGCCCGTTGCAGTGTGTTTCCAGATCCAAGAGATGGCGACCCGTACGATGTTCAGTGGTTTGGTCACGGGCGTTGCTCCTTGTTCGCGTCGGGCAGTGTTTCAGCAACGGTTGGTACTGACTCACCGACCAACGTGTTGAGTTGGGCCAAGGCTTTGCCACGATCAGCTCTTGATCGTGCCGCTTCAATCTCAAACTCCAGCAACGTCCGTTCGGTATCGAGCAGATCGAAAAAACTTGTAGTTCCTGTGCGGAACCCGCCGAGAGATGCTCGCAGTGATTCTTGCGCTTTGGGGATGAGCGTGCGTTCGTACAGCCTGACTCTTCGATCTGCATCGGTGTGCTCGAACCATGCTCTTTGAATCTGAGCCGCGATGCGGTTGGACATGTCGGCCCGCTCGCTTGTGACCGCCAATCGTCGGGCGATTGCTTCACGCACTCCCGCGTTGTACTTCTCCCGCCAGAGCGGGACGTTGATCCCAAAGCTCAGGAAGATCGGATCATCACCGCTCTCCGACACAGAACTCGCAGCCGCCTCGTCCGTCAAGATGGTGTCGATCCCTACTGTCAGATCCGGCATGCCGTCCTTGTACGCGACTTGCTCGAACGAGCGTTGCTGCTTGATTTGTTCATCCAGCGCGAGCAGCACCGGGTTTGAACGCACCGCAATCTCAGCTAGGCCGACCGCGTCGATGCTCGCGACTCGACCGGGCAGCCTCGTGAGCTGTGGGATCTGAGTTGATGCAGGTCTATTGAGTTCTGCGTTGAGCGAGGCGACGAACGAGCCACGCATGGCGGCAAGGTGTTCGATGCGGTCTTCGAGCTGTCCAAGCTCAACTTGCACCCGGAGCAACTCAGGGTGGGAACCGGCGCCGACCTTGTATCGGGCGCGGAGGACTTCTTCAAACGATCGCAATAGATCGAGATTGCTGCGAGAAATGGCGAGCGTCGAATCGAGCTCTGCGAGGTCGTGCAACCCGACGATAACCCGCTCAGCTACCTCAAGGCGAACCGCCTCAAACCGATGCCACGCCGCGATCGCACCCTTGGCCGCCGCGTCTTCTCGAGCCTCTAAAGTGCCCGCCCACGGGAACCGCTGCTGGATTCCGATGCGCGCCTGCTGCGCACCCGTTCTGGTTTCAACTTCATCGAGGAAGAAGCCGAACGTGAGCCGGGGATCGGGCAGCGCTCTGACCTGGGGCAGCCGCTCCGAAGCGCCGCGCCATCGCTGGTATGCAGATTCCACGCGGGGATTGTTGTAGAGCGCATACCGCACATATGCATCCGCGGGCGAGCTCGCCGAGAGCTGGATCGCCTCATGCGTCGAACTCTGATTCGGGTGTGACTCGTCGACTCGATAGCGGGATGTTGGCACACGCTCCACCCCCTCGGGTGCGATTCGCGCGAGCGATGGCGTGGAGTTGTACGCCCCATCGAGAGGTGACGAGCAGCCACCAGTCAAGCCGATCAAACCGATCAAGCCAAATAAACCGAGTGTGCGCAGAGTGCTTGTGTTTGCCGCGCGCCGAGCAGGCGCGAACCGTCGCGATGCCATGACCAGCTCCTGAGAATCTGTGATACGTTGAACCAGAATGTTCCATGAGAAAGCTGCACACCGGGAGGATTGACCATCCACTCGGTGCGCATCGTCCTTACGAAGCGTGGGTTCTAGGTATGCCAGATGCCCAGTTGAGCCTGGATCTCGTTGTGTGTGAACTCTGCACACACAACAGCCGTTCTACGCAGCCTTGCCGATATTCTCGGCGCGGAAGGCAGCACAACCACAACCCCAGTTGGGGTCAACGGAACAGCCGCCAGTGATTCACGATCTGAGCGTGGCAGTGGGGCCTCGGGCAATCGTTTGGGTGTGCGATCGGGAACGCCGCTGCACTCGCAAGGGCCATTGCTCATCGGGCAGTACGATTCTTCGATGACCTCGCCGCAGCAGGTTGTCCGAACGATGATGACGCTGCACGCCTCACCCTGACAAGTCCCGGACGACGAAGTCCAGCCTGGCTTTCCATCCAGACTTGCACCCATGCCGGAGAGCCCGGCAAAGACGAGAGTCATGATGATGAAAATCTGCTTCATGTGGACCATTCTACGCCGTCATCGGCACAATACCAACGCCGATTGAATCCGTGGTATTCCACTCGCATCTGAATCCGGATGGAAACTAGATGCACGAGCAACTGGGCTCGGTGGGACTCGAACCCACACTTGGATTTCTCCAAAGCGGATTTTAAGTCCGCTGCGTCTGCCGATTCCGCCACGAGCCCGTGGGGTTTTACGGTAGCCAGTACAGGTTTCTCTCGCATGGGCTTGCCTTGCATCGCCCAAACTTGCACTCGCGTTGCGGGGCTGGTTGCGGGGATGCCATTCGGGAAGCAGTCATCAGCTCTTGGCTCGCCGGTCGTGCCCGTCAGACGAAGGGCGTCATCAAATCTCACGAAGAGCGTGTACACGCATCTTGGTTTGGTGGACGAACGCGCAGCGTTGGAACGAGTCTTTGGTGCAATCCTTGAGGTTTCAGAGTCGGAACTCCCGATCGCTCGCGCAACAGGAACCACTGACGCAATCGCTGAAACTGGGCGTGATACATCCCAGCACAGTCCCCAGCAGTCGCCGCACGAATCGGTGCGATCGAGTGCGAACGTACGCGACAACGGAGCTCAAGCTGTGGTTGGCCGCATCAGTTCGCAAGTTGTTGTGAGTGCGGGCTCTAGCGGCCGAGTGCGACGCGGTGCGAGCGGATACCAGAATCGGGGTGACAGGACACCAGTTGAACTCTTTGTGGCTGGGATCCGTGCCAGGGGCTCGGAGATCCGTGATTTCTGTGTGCTTTGCCTGTCGCCAGAAGAGTTGTCAGGCGGGGGTGCTTGACACGTGAGGAATCCTCGAATAATGTTCGAGTAAGCCTCATGGCAACTCAACACCCATCCAAAAGAGAAATGAGTCGAGCGCGAGAGGCTGGCCTGCTAGACGCCGCGAGACGGCTCACCGGCATCGACGGTTTCCTCTCGCTCCGCCTGGCCGATGTTGCATTCGAAGCGGGCGTGTCCATCGGTACATTTTATTCGCACTTTGAGAACAAGGAAGACCTCATCCTTGGGCTCGCGCAGCTCGCTTGGCAGCAGCGAGATACCACGATCGAGGCGTGGCTCGAAGACAGCAACGCCGAACCGACACAGCGTGTCGTCGGGCTCCCTTTCATAGACTTCCTGTTCAGCCAGAGACACCCCGAGTTCTTCGCCGCTGAGCAACTCGCATCGACCCCGTCGATCCTCGGACAAGCGAGCGAACTGCGGCTCCAATCGCTTTCGCTCGTACATCAGCGGATCATGAACCGGATCATCAAAGCAGCAAAAACCTCGATCGACTCCGGGGGATTCAGACCATGGCCCGACACACAAGAACAATCGCGGACGATCGACCGCGCTGTATGGTCTTTGATGATCGGATCTGCGTCCATCCAACAAGTTGAGAACCGCCTCACCGGGGAATTGGCCGTTGGTTCGGTCCCGGACTTCGCACGCCACCACTGCTGTGCGCTGTTCGTTGGGCTCGGCTGGACCTCGTCGGATCCGCTCAAAGAAATCAAGCAAATTGTGCGATGCTGCGAACAGTATTCCGCACAACCGACACACACACCCAAGGAGGCTGATGCATGGCATACGAACGATACAACTCGCAGAACGCTGCACTCCTCTTGATTGATCATCAGGTCGGCACGATGGGATGGATGCACTCCGGCCCGACCGATGTCATGAGACGCAATGCGATCGCGTTGGCGCAAGCCGCACGAACCACTGGGATGCCCGTCGTATTCACCAGCAGCCAGGAAGACAATGTGCAGGGCCCGCTCTTCCCGGAGCTAGAGGGCATCCTCCCGGACGCTTTCGCGTCAAGAGTCAAACGCACCGGTGTCGTTGATTGCTTTGACGATCCCGCGTTCGCCGGGGCGGTCAAGGCGACTGGTCGCCGCAAGCTCATCATGGCCGGCCTTCTGACGGAAGTCTGTGTCGTCTATCCCGCGTTGAACGCAACGAACGAGGGATACGAAGTGCAGGTTATCGCAGACGCGTCTGGTTCGGGAACAAAGGCTGGCGACGAGATAGCACTTGACAGGATTCGACAGGCTGGCATTGGAGTCGCGAGCACGATCCAGATTCTCTCTGAAATGGTCTCCGATTGGGCCGAATCACCCGGTCCCGAGATCCTTGAAATTCTTGGCGGTCTTTACGCGGCTATGGGAACCGAACCCACAGATGTTTCTTGACCATTTGGAGGTGTCAGCCATGCTCGTTTCTCACCCAGCTTCTTCAAGAGATCAATTCGGCGCGGGCCCGTTCCGCATCCAGAGAATCCGTCCCGGCCGAGGAATAGACGCCATTGACGATCAGGGGCTAGGACCGCTCGGAGCGTTTGACCATGCGTACCTCAAGCCAGGCATGGTTGTCGCGATGCACGAACATCGCAACGATGAGATCATCACCTATGTCCGCAAGGGCACCATGCTCCACATCGATACGCTCGGCAACAGGGTCCCCTTGACACCGACCCAGTTTTCAGTGATGAGCGCTGGCGAGGGCATGAAGCATGAAGAGCGAGTTCCGGATGACGGTGCTGATGTAGAACTCTTGCAGATCTTCGTCCGGCCTCACCGCGACAATCTAGAGCCGTTGTTCCAAGCACACAGCTTTGATGTCACATCCTCACATAATGCGTGGCGATGGATCTTTGGTCCAGAGGATTCCGGCGCGCCTCTTGAGGTCCGTAACCAAGTTTGGATGCACGATGTTACACTCGACGGAAGCATCGGCATACCGAAAGAAGACGGACTCACTACATGGGTCTATGTCTTTGAGGGATCAGTTGAATGCGACGGGCAAGCCTTCAGCAAAGGCGACGGCTTTTCATTGGATGCGGCCGCCTCGTCAAGTCCAACATGCAATGGTCGCGCGGATCTCGTGTGCTTTCTGATCAAAGTAGGCGCGAGCGTGACACGAAATGGAACGCTCAGCGCTTAGTCGCTGCGAGGTTCGGTCTCCTGCGGCGTTTGGAGTACAACGTGAAGCAACGCGGGCTGACGGGAGCGCCGCGGCTGCGGATCGTCATGAGCGAGGAAGCCCACCCAACGAACATCACTGCGTTGGGCTACCTCGGCTTTGGGCTGGACGACATCGAGTACTGCCTGACGGGAGGAACCGTGCTTTTCGACAAGAACTTTCTCGAGTCGGCCGTGACATTAGTAATGGGACGCTCTCTGTACGTGAGTGATGCGGGATAAGATACACCATGGCATACACGAACCCCGATAGACTAGCGTACTACAGTTTCTCTGCGACGCAGTCATCGACACGGCATCGAATGGTGGTCGAGTTGGGATTCGACGGGCTTGAGTACGATGATCTGATTTTCAGAGGTGACTTCGTTCCTCCCTCCGTGGTACCGATTCCGGGCGAGGTGCTCAAGCTACGTAAGGCACCCGAAGACATGCCGTGGTGCGGCGAAGCGAAGATTGTGTCGGACCGTCTCAAGGCGTTGCTGCTTCGCTTCGAGCCCGACAGGCTCGAGTTTGCGCTAGCATGGGCATCAGATTGGGATGCGAGCGATGAGTTTTTTACATACGGTATCGAAGACAGCCTTCGGCGAGGAGATAGCGGCGAGGAGATAGCGGCGAGGTAGTCAGAGGCGGGTACGATATGGCAGGCATTTCTCGTCCGAAGGGCGTAATCAGAGCGGCCGAGATGGCGAGCGCGTTCGCTCGAGGCGGTACGCCATCTCAGAGGATGATGCAGAAAATGTTGTCTAAGAATCTTCGGCCTCCAGGAATTCCAAAAGGCTGGAGAAGCAAGTCAACAAAATCGAGTGGCGGAGTTCTTTGGAGTGCGCCGGGGAACAAGGGCATTACAATTAGGTTTATGCCAGGAAAACAGGATGCCAAGTTTGCCAGGTCCCGCACACCATATGTTCGCATAGACAATGCCGCAGGTCAGCCACTTGACAAGTACGGGAAGGTTTTGCCCTCGGCACAGCTACCCGAAGCACATATTCCGTTTGCCGAGTATGACCCCAGTGTATTCAGAAGAATCCGGTAAGGTTTAAATATGGACATTGCTATATTCAAAGAACGGATGTACGACATCATAACCCGGTTGTCAGACCCGGAGTACCAGCAACGCGCTTGGCTTGATGACAATCTACCAAATGTAATCGATTCTCCATACGAGACACTGTGTCAATTATATGACAGTTTGAATGCGCGCGAGAATGTCCCCAAATTTATTCAATCCGATGAATTGCGTTTAAATATACTTGAACTGCTTAATAACTTGGATCTTATTGAAGAGGAGGAGTATGAACATGAGGGATTTTTTCAACAGCCTCGGTGGCGTGATATCATTAGCCGATCGGCCCGGATTAAGTTGTATATAGAGGTCTTTGGGTGGGATTCTTCTTCTGTTCAGAACTAGGCTAGTTGTTAGTACTACCATTTTGTTCAGTACCTCACCTTAAACGTCGAGCTGTCTTCTGGCCTTGATCTTCTTCGGTCGTAGAACCTAGTGGTTGCGATGCTGGCATGACCGAGTCACATTTGTACGTATGCGATGTCTGCTTGGTGTTCGAGTGCGTTGGTGGCGGCTGTTGCTCGAAGCGCATGTAGGCAGAGCCCATCCATCGTGATCCCTGCTTTGGCACCGTAGCGTTCGAGCAGTTTGTAGATACTGACCTGCCCCCCCAAACCGAGTCCAGCGTTATGCGATAAAATCGCGGGTTGGGCGCATTTGGGAAGGTCAGCTCGTCATGGCAAGGATCAAACATTCAGCAGAACAGATCATCAACAAGCTCCGCGAGGCGGAGGTGCTCCTGAGCCAAGGGGCAAGGGTCCCGGAGGTGAGCCGTCAGCTCGGCGTGACGGTGCAGACCTACTACCGGTGGCGCAAAGAGTACGGCGGGCTCAATACCGACCAGGCGAAGAAGCTCAAAGCGTTAGAGCGTGAGAATGCCCGGCTCAAGAGGGTCGTTGCGGACTTGTCTCTGGATAAGGCCATGCTGCAGGAATTCGCATCGGGAAACTTCTGAGCCCGCACCGCATTTGGCCTGTCAACCGCCCTCGTGGCATTCCCGCAGTTCACGAGTATCCAGACTTGCAGAAGCCCCATGTGATGACAAACTCAGATGCAACAAAGCAACCTGATAAGAAACGGCTTCGAGCGCCCCGCGTTCCAATGCTGAGTTGGATATGGACGCTGCCGCCGGCGATGCACGTTGCGGTATTCGCCCTTGAAGGAGTCGCGCTTGCGGCATTTTTCAAAGTTCTCGTCTTGTATTGGCAACGCCTTACCAGAGCCATCTGGATTTTTCTTGGCGACCTATTCTCGCTCTCGCTCGCTGAGTTCGGCCGCACGCTTGACTTGTACACGCTCGTGGTGCTGGTCTTTTCAGCAGCGTTCTGGACCTCGGTCCGAAACGGCCAAAAGCACGACAATCTGCTCAAAGAACCCGCCGAATGGTCGCGAGCAAAGCTGCAGCGGTTCATCTTTGGCGCCTCCTCGCTTATCACGGCTTTTGTCGTATTATTCTTCCTTTCACAGTTCCGCGAAGCAGGCCAAGTATTACTCCGTTCACATGTTATTACTCTTGCTTTTATATCGTCGATCATCTTCACGGCGGTCATATGCTTCATGCAATTTATTTTTTTGTACTCCCGGGCGCGGGTCGCGCCGATCATGCGGGATAAGGACGGCGGCATCAGGAAGCGGTTTGTGCTTGCGATTGCTGTCCCCGGCCATCTTCTTATGGTAGGCTTCGTCATCGCTATACTGTTATTCGTCGGAACGGCTGCGTTCCCGCGGTACATCACGGCCGCTGTTGCGGCTGGAGCGTTTCCCGATCTGTTGGTGTCATGCGGGGGCATCGTTTTTTTTGTTGTCCGTTTGGTCCAGTTCTAAGCTCGGTTTTCCGACAGTCAACCAACGAATATCTAACGATCAGACGCTGTACGTTATTGCGTATTTTTTCGGTCTTGTGATATTGATTGGCTCACTATTTAGGCCAACAAATGAACTTGAAAGCTTGTACGGAAGTACCGCCGTTGGGGGCGTCATGTTCGCGGGCGTGCTGGGATTATTGCTCGCCTTTATGTACGCGCTGCATGCCGACATGCGTTTGCTCTGCAACATTCTGATTGTCGCTGCCGTGATCGTTGCCGGAGCGCTATTGCATACTGCACTGATCGGGGTCGTGGAGGAAGGCTCGGCGGTCGTGCCAGCCAGTCCATGAACTCCCAAACGTCGAACGACGACCATCACCGGTTTCGGCAGCCGCCACTCGGTCATGTTGGGAGCCCGTCCAGCCCGTTAGGCTTGTAGTCGGCACATGCCCCCTTGGCACCACGCCTTCATCTCTACAGGCGAGAAATCAAGGCGAATGTGGCATCTCCTAAAGAGAATCCTGAAACGGCCGATTCTCAAGGTGTGATACGCTCATCCCATGACATCAAAGGGAGCGGTTCGGTTCCAACGACGCCAACGCTGCCAAGATCTTCAGTCGGCGTTCCGGTACGAGGCAAAGGGACAGGCATCAGCGAACTTTGAGTCATACAAAGGAGCATCGCGTCATGCGCATTTTGTTGTTGGTTATTATTGCACTTGCGACTAGTTGTAATCTTGGATGTGCTACTGCGCACAAGAAGACGCAGGGAGCCGATGTGGCAAACGCGGATGGCAAAGCTAACGCGGCAGATGTTGCTAGGGCGGAAGAGGAGGCGATGCCCGAAGGGCCGCTCAGTCTCGAAGAGTCCATCTCCCGCACGGGGACCTTCGAAGGCAAAGCTATTGTCCAGATTGCATCCGCGCATATGATGGGCGATGCGATTGTGGTGTATGTGGATCTATTTGATCCGGCTCAAAAGATGCTGCAAAGTACTTCGACAAAGGGCTTGCGTAGTGCTAATACCGATATACTGATATCTGTTCTCTCGGGAGGCAGGCTCCAGGAAAACTTTCTGATAAACTCGCGAAAAGTTCCCTACGAGCTGCCGCCGACCCCTCCGTTATCAACTGGACCGCAAATGGCGGATGCGCCGACAGCGATTACAGAAATACTTAGGACGGAGGATGGCCAATGGCGTAGATGTCGTGTGAATTATAAGCACCCTCCTGAAATCCGAAAGGGCGACAGGATTGCATTCAATGAAGACTTTGCCGCGTCGGCTGCCAGGTTTTTATCTTGGCCTAGTAGAGTACATCTTTCAGTGTTGGTGAGCGATGAAACCGTAATTGTCCGATAGACAAGTGGGGCGACATTGCAAATTTGTTGTACGCAACTCGGACCGATTCGCTCAGGTAGGTTTGTGAGAGCCTTTACCAATTCCGCGCCTCCATGGAGCAATTCAACTATCAAGCCGCGGGTCTTGCAGGCAGCGGCTCTTCCTCGTATATTGATAGGGTGATCCTGCGTG